>CALMIS010000355.1 GCA_937864185.1 uncultured Chloroflexota bacterium | reverse complement strand
GATCAGGGCGGCCCGGCCGCCCGGTTTGAGCAGGCGCAAAAAGAGGGCCAGGAAGAGCAGCTCGGTCTTTTTGGTTCTGACCACCTCCAGCAAGCCCTTGGCCGTGCTCTCGTAGTCGAGCGAGCCGGCAAAGGGGGGATTGGCCAGGATCAGGGAGTAGGCTTCGGCGGCGTCGCCATAGCTCTGGGCCAGGCTGTCGCGGTTGATGATGTGGGGCTGCTCGAGGCCGTGCAGCAGCATGTTCATGGCCGCCACCCGCAGCATGGTGCTGTCGAAGTCGAAGCCGTGGAACATCTCCTGCTCGTAGTGGCGGCGCAGGGCGGCGTCGGTGAAAATCTCGGGGTGGTGCTGGCGCAGATACTCGTTGCAGGCCACCAGGAAGCCGGCCGTGCCGCAGGCGGGATCGCAGATGATGTCGGTGGGGCTGGGGGCCACCATCTCGACCATCAGCTTGATGATGTGGCGCGGGGTGCGAAACTGGCCGTTCTGGCCGGCGGTGGCCAGCTTGCTCAGCAGATATTCGTACAGATCGCCTTTGGTGTCGCGGCCCTCCATCGGAATGGCGTCGAGCTTGTCGACCACGTTGGTCAGCAGGCCGGCCTTTTCCGGGGGCAGCATAAAGCGGGCGTCTTTCATATGCTTGGCAAAGGCCGAGGACTCGGCCCCCATGCTTTTGATGAAGGGGAAGACGGCCTCGGTGATGGTCTCATACATTTTGCCGGACTCAAAGTTTTTGAACACCGACCAGCGCATCTCCTGGTAGCGCCATTTCTTGAGCGGGTTCCTTTCGTCCGGCTGATAGTCGCCTTCGGGAAAGATGGGGTGTTCGATGGCTTTGCCCAGCATATTGGCCTTGCTCTCGGCCTGGGTGTGCAGCTCGTCGAGCCGCTTGATAAAGAGCAGGTAGGTAAGCTGCTCGATCACTTCCAGCGGGTTAGAGATGCCGCCGGTCCAAAAGGTGTCCCAGATGCGGTCGACCTGGTTGCGGATTTCGCCTGTGAGCATAGGTATATCCTTGTTGTATTCCTTGGCAACATAGCCAAAAATGGCGTATCTTGATTGACTTAGGCAGAGTTATTAATTTTTATTGTTTTGAGTTTTAGAGTCTGTAGCCCACATCATACAACCAAAAAAACAAGTAGGTACTCTCTCAATTTGTGCTCAGACGTGATCGCTACAAAGGCAGCCGGTCTGGCTCGGTCACGAATATTTAAGGTAAAGCCCCCGATTCTAAAGCTAGCACGGGGCCTCTATTATTATAAAACCCCGGTTTTCCTCTGGCAACCCCACATAAGTACCTTAGAACCAAATTGCGACAGGTGTTGTGATTTCTTTTGTAACTCTGGAATCATCAGATGTCACCGGTAGTACACCCTTATTTATTCGGTTTGATAAAGACATCTCAATTTGCCCCCGGGGTAAATACGACGATTGGTCCGAAAATTTACACGGAGAGAAAACGAGCTTGCTGGCTTTCTGGCTAGCTGGGAGGGAGGTGTCAACTTTGTTGAGTAAATGATTAGGAGCAGCCAGAGGGAATCAAACTCGGCTTATGTAGGCCGAGGTTTGATCCTTAGCCGTTGAAAAGAGCGCCGAACAGTGGACCACAAAAGTAGGCCATATAAAGAAAACCGATGATTAAAGCTAATCCCTTAACCGAAGTACGTTCATGTTTATCGTTTAGCACTACTAGCACCCAAACCGGCGTAACAAACCCAAACAGGAAGATCTTTGCGAAGGACAAAGACGACTTTTTTGGCTCAGTAACTTCGACAACTGCGGCAACGCCATTTTTGTCTTTTTCCTGTACCCCTCCCTCCGATTTTTTGGATTCAAAAACTTGGATAGCTGGGGCAACTTCCGGTATCCGAGACAAGCCAGCGACTAACAATATTATTCCGCTGATAGCAATGATTACCAGTCCGTATTCAATGATCATGGAAACACTACCACTTGCGCCGGCGTCGGCTCGCATGTCATTAAGCAAAACGTAAGCATGAACGATGTTAATCACTGCAATAACGGAAGCAAGAAACCCAAAAAATGAGGCAAGCGGGGCAACTAGTTTACCTGGCACTAGCCTGGTGATCAGTACAGCGAATAAGGCAACAATACCTAGGCTGAGGGTATATTTTCCATCGCCTTCAAGGCCTGATTTTGAAAAAACCTCAGTACCGTACCGGTCTGAAAAAGTAATGGAAAACCACGGTAAGAATGAACCAGCCACTACACCCAGCGACCCAACTAGCACCCAAAGCTTATTTGAGGCCTTTGGCTTTACATCAGGCGTGACATAGTCAATCGTGCGATCTTGAAGGTTAGCTGAAAGCGTTTTAACTAGCGGAGGATTGGCTCTCTGGTCTAGATCGTTACCGCAGAAACGGCACAAGATTGCTTCGGCCTTGATCGTCTCGGCACAAAAGGGACACACCTTGGCCTTGTCGAAGTCTTTCACACTTGGGTGTTTAACTAGGATATCGCCTATTGATGCTTCTGTGGGTAGCTCTAACTCTAACAAGGATTGTGCCACTTTCGGTTCAATCTCGTGCTTCTCTCTTCCCCCAGTGTTAACATTTACTGGATCCGATGACCTAGCGCTAACTAAAGACCAGTCAGGGTGAAGATTAGCCATAGCGCCGGCAGTCGTCGGAATGACAAAATTATCCGGCCACTTTGTGTCCTGATCATAGTGAATCTGGCTTAAGTTGGCATCGCTTAAGTCGGCCCAACGCAAGTTTGCCCCTGATAACTCAACATTGCTTAAGTTTGCGCCTACTAAATGAGTCCCGTTGAGATTAGCACGTTGAAGGTTGGCCCCTGCCAAGTTTGCCCGACTTAAGATGGCCTCACTAAGATTCGTGTCACTTAAATTAGCCTGGCGTAGTTGCGCCCCGGTTAAATTTGAATGGCGTAAACTAGCTTCACTTAAGTTTGCTCGGCTAAGGTTTACCTCACGCAAACTCATCTCACTAAAATCAGCGCCTATTAAATCAGCCCCCTGCAAATCAACGTTATTGAGATTGGGCGTTAAGCTACGTTGCCTTGCAGCGGCAACCTTTTGTAAGGCTACGGCACCGGTCATTGTTGTCGCCGACTTGGAAGCGGCCTCATCAAGACTAGCTGGGCTAGAGCCGGCAACATAAGTTGCGTCCTTAGCGACAGACACTGACTGAGACAGTTGCTGGGTTTTAAGTCGCTTCAGTGGCCTTTTGATAGGGGGGCTTTTATCGATTGGTAAGGCAGAAGCTAGCTCAAACGGTGGCAACTCGGTATCCGATACGTTAAGCCAGCTCTGAGCCTGTCTATTTCCCGGATTGATCTTCAAGACCCGTGTCAGGCAATCCTCTCGTTGCTGTTCTGTGTCAACCACTTGAGACAGCCACAGCCATGCCTGTTCGTTGGTGGGGTTAGCCTGAATTAGTTCCACCAATAGAGTCCGACCGGCTTGTTTGTCGTTATGGTTAATGGCTTGAATGGCTTGTTGAAGTTTATTCGGCATTGCTCTGGCTTTCTTGGGTCTATTTCTTGTTGGGTATCAAACGGTTGTTCTATACAAAAATAATGGGTTACAGTGCAACCGTAACTATCATACAATAACCTTAAGCTTCTGAATAGAGCCATAAGTCACCTTTAAAACCGGTACCTTTAGCCAGAATCCGCTGCCCGAAAGTCATCACTTAACCTGGTTGATAGACTAGGGCCAAGAGGAACAACAACCGGATCGCATTACTTTTGTTCAGACTGACTTCATTCGTTGTGAGTGAATAACAATTGTACGTTTCCCAAAAGTGTCGAGACCTTCATGTTAACAGTCCTTGAGCTGCGGCGTAGCTGCGTGCCCTCGGGGCATGGCAAGATCCATTTGCCCTCGGGGCATGCTCCCCGTTCCGGCCTTCTGATTTCGATCCCGTCTTAATAACACCCATATGCCCTCGGGGCACGGCGTGACTGTTTGCCCTCGGGGCAAAGTCCCAAGGTAACAGGCGGTTCTTGCCGGCTTGCTCTGTGAGAGATAAGGCCTTGCCCTCGGGGCATGAGGCCCCTTTTTGCTTTCTATTTGAGATAATATATCAATAACCTCCGATTACCCTCGGGGCACGCTTTGAAGTACTTCTGCGGATTGAAGCTTCAATCTCTGTAAGCAGGCCACTCCTCACTAATTTTTCTCAAATAAACAACAAAATCTCGATCCAAAAAGTGTTGACTTTGAATTACCACTTTGCTAACGTGGAGCTAGCATAGAACATTTGATCCAAAAGGAGTTTTCCATGAAGACAAAAAAACCAACTGAAATTGAGATTTTCGCCATCCGGGTCGAGGCAGAACTGAAGCGCCGGTTCGAGGCTATCGCCCGGCGAAATGAGCGTAGCGCCGCCGCCGAAGGACGGGTCATGCTACGCCAATACGTCGAAAAGGCGGAGGTGACCAGTGACCCCCGTTGAAACCGTGAAGCGACTTGAACTGAACGACGAGGCGCGTCGGGTTCTAGGCAATTGCCTGGCCGCCCTATTACGCGAGGCTCAGCGGCAAAGGGGGGAGGAGGGAGGAAAAGTGATTTCAGAAAAAAGATGCAAACCTGGTAGGGATGAGGAGTGGTTAGTCATGGGCTACGTATTAACGGGTTCCGCGCGAGCGATGACCCGCAAGCAGCAGAGGTTTTTACGCAACCTTATTTTGAAGTGCGGTAAGACCAAGTGTAGGCAGGCGATGACGGAAACCGACATCCACCTCGATACGCCACTGACATGTCTCTCGATTTCGCAGGCATCGCGCCTCATCAACCGATTGCTAAAATTTGATCGGCCAAAGTATTGAGTTTGACATTCAAAAATGCTACCGTGGATGCAGGTTTCAAAATTTTTCAAATACACGGAGGTTGTGATGTCCACATTAAAGGAATCGAGGTTGCATACTATGACCATCCTGGAAAAGCCGATCAGAGCCGCTTTGGAGCGCAAAGCGGCCAGCGAGGCTCGTTCGCTGGTTCAACAGGTCCGGCTCTACGTTATTGATGGCTTGCGCCGGGACGGGGAATTAACGAAAACGGAGGTTAAAGACAAATAAGATGACAAGTTATACTAAGAAAAAGTCCGCCGACTGGGTCAGGTCGCCAAACTTTCCCCAGCCGACGGTACGCTCAGGGAGAAACGTTTCTAACGTAGTCCCTAGTAATCATCATACCACGTCCCATGACGATGTCAATCAAGACAGTGATTGGGATCGCAAGCGAAGCAACACTGTAGAGCTGCTTCGTAACCTTCAGGTCGGCAATCCCCCGAGCGGTATCACTCCGCAGGATTGCGTCTATCCCGATAGCGTAGCGAATGTGCTTCAGGCTTACGAGACCCACGGTATAGCGGCGGCGCTAAAATTGCTTGAAGCCACTCCCGATCTATATCGGCTAGTGTGTGAAGCAGAGACCCCACCCACAGTAGACGAAGCAGCACTCCAAGTCAGGTCGGTCCCAAAGATTGGTGCCGAGGTTGACCTGCGCAACCACAGTGTTGGCCGGCTTTTGCTTGTAGCGGCTGCTTGTTTCTTGCTATTAGCCACGATACTGAAATTAGCAGAACTATCTAACGCCATAGCCCAACGACGGGAGTTAATCGGCCATGACCAGCGAAGATAAAACATATGATGAACAACCTGAAGCTCATAAACGCACCTTGTTGGAGAATCACCTCAAGCACTTGACGATCCACAGCGGTATTGCCGAGTCGATCATTATTAAGCGGGGCTATTTCTCGATTTCCACGCCCCAGCAGGCGCAAGGGTTGGGCTTTAGCTCGAAGCAATCTTTCGCAGTCAGTGAAGCGTTTCCAGCCTTGGTCATTCCTTACTACTCGCCAGGGGCCAGTACGCCGACAACCTTCGTCATGCGGCCGGACAACCCCAGATCGATCGACAACAAGGATAAGAAGAAACTGCCCGATGGCACTTACCCTCAACGAGTCTTGAAATACGAGATGATCAAAGGCTCGGGCAATGTCCTGGACTGCCACCCGACTCTGAACGGTAAGCTAATCGACCCGAGCTACACTCTTTTCTTCACCGAGGGCGCCAAGAAAGCCGACAGCCTGATCAGTCGGGGCTTTGCGGCAATAAACCTTAATGGTGTGTGGGGCTGGCGTGGTACAAACGCCAGACAGGGGAAAACGGCCTTGGGTGATTTTGATGAAATCGCCCTCAACAACCGGCGATGCGTCATCCTGTTTGACTCTGACGCTCGGACCAATGAGAACATTCAAAACGCGGTTAAGCGGTTTGCCAGGTTCCTAGCAAACCGGGGAGCCAAAGTCATTCCGGTTTTGCTTCCCCAGTCCGGTGAAGGCAAAACCGGCATAGATGATTTTTTTGTCTCAGGCAAAACTGCTCAGGACCTAGAGGAGCTTATAGCTTACTTTGAAATTGTTCGGCCTAATCTTGGCGGTGACTCCAAGCGAAAGTGGGATACCGAGGCACTCATGGACTGGTTTAGAGAATGTGGTTACCACTTTGCGATGAACGACATGGATGAGGCGATCTACGTCAACGGCAAACGCCTTGATGATACGGCCAGTGACATTGTAGAGGCTCGGGCGCGTGATGACGACCTGCCCATCGAACACACCAAGAAAGCCATCACGGTTTCCGCCAATGCCCATCGCTTTCACCCGATTCGGGACTACTTGAGCGGCTTGGAGTGGAACGGCAACGAAACCATTAAAGCTTTTGCCTCTTACGTGGTCGATGAAGACGACGCGTTCTACACCTACATACGCCGGTGGTTCATCGGCGCGGTGGCAAAGGCGTTCAGTGCCGATGCCCAAAACTTTGTTCCTGTCTTAGCCGGTCCGCAAGGCAACGGCAAGAGTCACCTGGCTCGATTCCTGTGTCCAGCCGATCTACAGCGAGCGCACTTCTCCGAGGCAGCCATTGAACCAGACAACAAGGACTGTCGCCTGGAACTAACCCGGCGGTGGATCTGGGAGATAGGCGAGCTCGGCAGCGTGACTAAACGGCAAGATAGAGACGCTCTAAAGCGCTTTCTAACAACTCAGCAGGTCAACGAGCGGGTCCCCTACTCACGTTACCCTATCGCCAAGCCGGCGGTCACAAGCTTTATCGCCACGATCAATCCTGACGGCGCTGGTTTCCTTAGATGACCCAACGGGTAGCCGGCGATTCGTGGTGATCAATATCAAGTCGATAGACTGGGACTACATCGCGATCGACATCGGCCAAGTCTGGGGCGAAGCGGTGGCAGCGTACCGGGCCGGGGAGCCGTTCAACCTGACGGCTGATGAGCACCGGCAGCGGATAGAGTTAAACGAGCGCCACGAAGTTGAGAATCCATACGAGTCGCTGGTGACGAGTAAATTTGTTATTGATCCGACCCAGACCGGCGAGGGTTGGCTGATGACGGCGCCGGGGATTATGAAGATACTGGATGACCGGGACGCCGGCAATCGGGCGCGAATCATGTCCTTATCGACGGCGTTGGAAACGCTTGGCTTGGCGAAGGACAAGGCGAAGCGAACTGTCAATGGCGAACGCGGGCGCTTCTGGGCCGGAATTAGGCCACGGCCCTGACCAACCTGACCAACCTGACCAACCTTTTTCTATTAATTACATTTTATGGGGACAACATAAGGGGAGCCAGGTATACGTTGTCCCCCGCGAAAGGTAAATATAGGGGAATCGTTGGACAGGTTGGTCAAGGTTGGTCACTTTAACCAAATTTGAGGCAAAAAAAATGACTGAAATCGAAAAACTTCAACCAAGACTAAAAGCGATTGACGGCCAGGCTCATCCGGCCATGGTTCAGAAAATCGAGCAACAAATAGCCGAACTGAAAGCCAGGCCACAATCGAGCGTGTTTCCAATGACACTGTACTCTTCACCTGATGGGCCAGAGCCGCCAGTCACCTATGAAACCTTGCCGGATGGCTGGCAACAGTACGTTGTCAACAATCCGGCCGAACTACGCCTGGTGACGGCAGCCATAAAGCGGTATCACAACCCGATAGATGATCAGCCGGTCACACTCAACTTTGACGGCGCTTGCGAGAATGGGCAGGCAGCATGGGGCTACGTCATTAGCAAGGACGGTAACATTCTCGATCAAAGTAGCGGCCTGGCTAAAGATTCAACCAGCAACGTAGCCGAGTATGCGGGGTTGATAGCTGGATTAAAAGCGGTAATAAAACTTGGCGCCAAAGGACAGGTCACGGTTCGAGGCGATTCGCAGCTCGTAATCTACCAGATGATGGGCAGATACCAGGTTAGGGCCAATCATCTGAAACCACTCTATTTCAAAGCCAAGGAACTCGCCAGCCAACTTGGCTCTGTTAGCTTCGAGTGGGTACCACGTGAAGAAAACCAGAAAGCGGATGAACTGAGTAAAAGGTCCGCTCAACGCGAAGAGGTCAAAACCGGCCAGTTGGTCACCCAGATTGAGCTGGCCATACCCTGAGGGCAGAGGCTAGCTCTGTTCGATGTTGCAAGGCAGATCGTTTCTTGGGTTTGCCAAAGATGCAGGATTAGTCATTGCCCAGAGAATAGATGGAGTGATCTATACGGCCCAAAAATGAAACAGCCGGAGGTGACCAACCCCGGCTATTTCGGAGAGGGACGGAAGTTAAGTATCAAGTCCTTGCTTTTCTCGCAGTTTGAATCGGGCGTAACTCAATAGCTCCTGCTGAGTTTCGGAGTCCAGTTGGCGGGTTATATCAATGATTTCCTGAACAATTGATTCTTCTCCCATAGTGGGTTCCAACTTGCCGGCCAACCGCAAAACTTTGTTAGTGGGGACATTCAGACTTTCAGCTACCGCAACGAGAAATTTATAACTCGGCTCACGCTTCCCGTTAATGACCTCCGAGATAGCTCCTTGGGCCACGCCAGAGAGGCGGGCGAGTTCTCGCTGAGAGAGACGCTGCGATTTCATTTGTTGCTTAAGCCAAACCCTGAAGTCCATAGTCAAATTGTAAATCAAAATGTTCAAAAAAGAAATAGCGAGTATTGACAGGTGGGAGGCGGTAAGGTATAGTATTTATCAGTTTATTGATCGAAATGATTTATTTATAGATTTACACGAGGCCAAAACGTGTCGTTTAGAGAACCACTTCTAAAAAAAAGTCTGACCATCCCGCGAGACTATTGGGACCGCTTAACCGAGATAGCTAAAATCCTGGACCGGTCCGTCTCTTGGGTAATCCGCGACTTTATCAAAGACGGGATTGAACGCTTTGAAGAAAATCGGCGTCGCAGCAAATGAGTTTGCTAATTGTTTACGCCATAGAGGAAAACCTTATGAACTCACCAAGTGATCCTTTCGAGATTGACCTGGCCGCTGAGCCTTACGAAGACCTCTGTCTTCTACATTCAGTGGTGACGCACTTTCAAAAAATTGCCAGGGCCAGCATCCTGGCCTCCGACAATAGCCAATCATATGTACTGCCAGAGTGGTTTAGCCAAAACCTTCGGTCAGCAATACAGGACGCAGAGCTGCTCCAGCAAAAGCTAGACAAGATTTTGGGGCAGTTCCATCTTCACCAATTGCACTCCGAGGATGAATAGCAATGAGTGCAATTAGATTCATCGCTTACTTAACCGGCGCGTTAACGCTCCTTCTGGCTTTATTCAACTTCGTGCTTAGCTTTAACGCCCTAGCCGACCTGGCCGCTCAACACGGGGTCTCGATTCCGGTCCTGTTCC
>CALMIS010000354.1 GCA_937864185.1 uncultured Chloroflexota bacterium | reverse complement strand
CGATGGGGCCGAACGTGGCCGGGGTCATCGGCTCGGCTGTGGCGGCCGGGGTGCTGATTGCGGTCGTCGGCTCACTCTAATAAGCGGAGTGGTTTCTTAGTCTAGTCCTCAGGGTTGAGGGCAACTAGACAAACCTGATTATTGACTTAAAATTTATATGTTATGGGGAGTCCAAACGTCAATTTGGACTCCTTTTTGTTAGCGGTGAGGTATCTTTTCATTAAAGCTCGGTAACGTTGGTTGAGCCTGTCGAAACCAACGGCCTTCGACCAGCTCAGGCCGCGTTTACCCCGAAATATTGAGAAGATACGCGGCGAGGGGCGGCAACATCTTGAGAAATCTCTCAATCTTCCTCGGTTTTCTCTTAGGCGCCCTGGTGCTTACCTACCCGCTTGTCCGGCACCCGCTAAGCCATATCCCTCTCGGCGCGGAACCGGCCGGTACGGTGCCTCTCTTTAATCTGTGGACGCTGCAATGGAATATCGATCAACTGCGCCAAGGGTATCCCCACTACTGGGACGCGCCCATTTTCGCGCCAAATACCGGCACATTTGCTTTTTCGGAAATCCAGCCGGTGACTGCCTTGCTCGCGGCCCCGCTGTGGTTAGTCGCTCAAGCGCCGGCGTTGGGCTACAACGCGGTCGTTATCCTGTTCTTGACCCTTAACGGCTGGTTTAGTTATGCGCTGTTGCGAGGCTGGGGCGCCAGCCACCTGGTGGCCTTTTGGACGGGCTTACTGATGCAGGCGCTGCCGGGTGTGGCCCAAGAGATGGGGGTGCTGCAACTGCTCACTCTCTTTGGCTTCTTGTGGACTCTTTTTTTTCTGGATCGCTGGCTGCGGCGACCGACTTGGTCCAACGTGGTGGCCCTGGCTGTGGGCCCGCCGGTCACCTTCTTGACCTGCGGCTATTATGGTCTGCTCAGCCTGATTTTTCTGCCCCTCGCCTTGCCTTTCCTCCTGCTTAATCACTCCGCACCTCGAACTGAAAATGATCGCCCCCGGCGTTGGTTGGGACTGCTCGCCGCGGTCGGGCTGGCTGCCGGCCTAACCGGTCCGCTGGTTGTGGCTCAACAGCAACAACTCGATCGCTATGGCTTCAGCCGCAGTGACCGGACCATCGAGAATAATTCGGCCAGGCTCGTGGATTACGCCAAACCGCTGGATTATAACCTGTTCTACGGCCACTTGTTGGGGCTAACCTCAGAGCCGGGACAGCGGTTGTTTCCGGGCCTTGTTTTAATTAGTCTGGGTCTGACCGGGTTAGGGGGTAAGCCGCGGCGAGCCATCAAGGTTTATCTGCTCGTCGCCATTATCGTGGCCTTTTTCTTATCGCTGGGGCTGCGACTGGAGGTGGGCGCGTTTCAGCCTTACGCCTGGCTTAGGGCAGTGCTGCCGGGCTTTGAACAACTGCGTAGCCCGTTCCGGTTTGCCTACTTCGCCCAGCTTCACCTGGCTTTGCTGGCCGGGTTTGGTTTAATGAACTTAGAGGCTTGGCTCAACCGATCGAGTCGCTTTTCAGCCCGAGCTTTAGCCGGTAAACTTTTGCCGGCGGGGGTGGCTCTCCTGGCTGTCAGCGAAGCGTTGGCCCTTCCCTTGCCCCTCCTGCCCCTGCCGGATCTCGAAACCGGCGCAGCCTGGCAAGCCTGGATCAACCGGCAGCCGGGGACGCCCACCCTGGTTATGCTGCCCTTTGCGGCCAGCCCTCGCGCCGCCGATTTCGAGCAGACGGTGATCTGGATGCTGGTCAACCGCGATCTGGACGCTCGCATGGTCAACGGGTATTCCGGTTTCTTCCCCCGGGAGCACGCTCGCCTCCGGGAAGCGATGACCCGCTTTCCCAGCGAGGAGGGACTCAACCTGCTGCGCCAGAGCGGGGTTGATTTAGTCATCATTTATCATTCTCTCTCTAACATTCCCGCAACGGGGCCAGACCGTCTGGTCCCGGTTTATGCTGACCCCCGGCAAAATGTCTCCATTTATAGACTGCAATGATTTATGTTAATAGCTCAAGTGTTCCCAAGCGTCGATTTCTGTGGTAAAATATCAGCCAGTGACGAAGACGACAGGAATCGCATGAGGCAGTAACTATGCCGGAAAATCCGCAATTCGAACAAAATCGGCAAAAACTTTTGGAGCTTCTCAAAAAAGATCGCAAGCTGCAGATCTTCCGGGATGCGCTCTCGCCTGAGGATCTGGAAGAGTTTGTCCGCAAAGCGAACTTTTCGGTCTATGAGCAGGGTGAGCAAGTCATCCATCAGGGTGAACGGGCCACTTTCTTTCTCATCGTCATCGCCGGTCAACTCCGGGCCGTGGATGTATCCCACGAGACGCCCCGGCTGCTGAACTACCTGGATAAAGGTGAAACCTTGGGCGTCCGCGCCTTAATAGAAGGAAAGCCGCGCTCGGCTATGGTAGAGGTAGTGGTCAATGCCACCCTGGCCTTCTTTGACCAAGAGGTGTGGTACTGGCTTATCGGCAAAGACTCCACCATCAAAGATTATTTTGAAGATCTGGAGCAAGATCGAGAACAGCAGTCCAACCGCGATTTTCCAGGCCGACAACATGATGAAGTCGTGGTCGTCTCCGCGAAACGGCACTTAATTGCTTATATCGCCACTTTGCCGCTGCCGTTAATCTTGCTCATCGGGCCGATTGTTTTTTTCCTTATCGGTCAGATTCTTGGGATCGAATTTATCCCCGCCATCACCAATCCTCTAACCTTGTTGGCGACTTTACCGTTCATCATCATCGCCGCCCTGCTGCTAATTTACAACTATTTCGATTGGCTCAATGATGATTTTATTGTTACCACCAAACGTGTTATCCATATCGAGCGCTATCTCTTTTTTGGTGAGCAGCGCCGCGACGCCCCCCTGGCTCGCGTCCAAGACGTTACCAATGAGTCTGATATCTTGGATTTGATTTTCGACTCTGACAACTTGAAAATTACCACAGCCGGAAGCGGAATTATGTACTTAAACCATATCCGCCACGCCGATAAAATTCGCGA
>CALMIS010000353.1 GCA_937864185.1 uncultured Chloroflexota bacterium | reverse complement strand
CCAGACGGTGGGACGCGTCCGGCAGCAGCGGGTGCAGTTGCTCAATCACCGTTTGGGCCGGTAGATCGGTGGGCAGGCGGTAGGCGGCCAGCACAGCCCGGCGGAGCCACGCGGCCTGCTCCGGGCTGAAGCGGGCCAGCAACGATTCAAGTTGAGCGCCGTGCTGCTGGTGCAGTAAGGCCAGACTTGGGGGCAGGGAGGGCGCTGCCTCCGTCCAGATCTGAACCAGTGCGCCGGCCACGCTGCTGACGCGCTCGCCGCGCAGCCAACGCTGCCACCACCAGCGCCCGGCGGCCAGCCCTTGATCAAGGTCCCAGGACAAACAGGCCAGCCACTCGGCCGCGTCGGCAAACCAGACCGCCTCGGCCGAGGGCGGCACCGTTTCTCGGGCCGGCCGGGCGGCCTGGCGCCAACAAGCGGCCAGCCGCGCTTGCGCCGCTCGCGCCCAGGCCTGGCGCTGAGGTCCGGCCCCATCCGCCAGCAACGCGCCCGGCTGCGGGTCGGCCATACGGCGCACGATCAGGATGGCCTGGGGCGGCAGGGACGGATTGAGCGTGAGCCGCTCGAGGGCCTGGTCGGCCCGCCGCCGCCACAGGCCGATTTCGCCGGGACCGGGCGGGTGGGCGAGGCGCAGCGTCACCCGCTCCACGACCGGTTTGGCCGGCAGGGCCTTGAGCCTCATCGGAAGCCCCTGAAGAGACCGCCTCGACCGCTCAAGAAACGGTGGGTCAGCTCTCTGACATGGGCGGCTTGATCCGGATTGAGGCCGGCGATGCGCTCCAAGTCGGCGACGTCGGCCCGGGCGATAGCGCTGGGGCTGTTGAAGCCGGCCTCCGTGACGGCGTCGCGGCTAACTGTGCCGCCGGTTGCCCCTTCGACCAGGGTCAAGTGCGCCGCCGAGCCATAGTTGTTCGCCTCCCCGATCAGGTTCGCCATTTCGTCCGGGGCAATACCCACCCGGCCAGCCAGGTCGGCGGCGTCGCTGTTGGCCAGCAGCTTGGCCGAACCGATGCCCTCGCCGGCCAGTTTGCCGGCCACTTCGGGCGGCATGTTGGTCAGCGTGGCGATGCTCTTGTCGGGGGTCGCCAAGAATTGGCCGCGGGCATACTCGATGGTGGCGCCGGTCAGGTAGCGGTCGAGGGTGGCGTCGCTGATGCCCAGGGTCTCTTTCAGCATAGTCCGGCCCTCCTCGGTGGCGGCCCGGTCCCGGAAGGCTTTGTTCGTCTCGATCCCGGCCTGCACCAAGGCGTCCTGGCTCTCGACGCTCATGCCGGTGCCGCTCAAGGCAAAGGACTCGCCGGGCACGCTCTGGCGGACATCGCTCAACAGCCGCTCACTGAAGCTGGCGCTGAAGCTCTCGCCCAAAACGGCGGCGATGGCCTCGACGCCGGCGTTGGCAAATTCAACCTTATCGCTAAAGGCGCTCTTCAAGGCGTCGCTCTCGGCTTTACCGATGCCGGCGTAGCCCATATAGCCACTGCGAAAATCGTCTTGAAGCGTGACCCGCGAGTCGGCCACCAAGCTCTCGGTGTAGCTGAGGCTCTGGCCCAGGACCGCGGCCACTAAGGGCAGCGGCGCCGAAGCCAGCGCGTCCAGGCCGGCCAGCCCGGCCGCGTCCAGGCGATTGACCGTGGCCCGGTCGAAATCCTTGATCTCGGTCCGGTCAACCGAGGCCGGCTTGTCCAGGGCGTTATCCGCGGCCAGAACAACCAGCGGAAAACGCGCCCCGTCCTGGGTTTGGACAAAGGCGTTGACCATCCCGGCCGGCTGGTCGGGATCAAGGCCGGCGCTGAGGTAGACTTTGGGATCGACAAAGGCCACGCCCGGATCGAGGCCGGTGCTTTGGCCGAAAATCCGCTCGATCCCCAGGACGAGGCCGGGATCTTCAAGCTCGTGCCATAGCTCTGGCGGGGGATCGATGTTGCCCGGGTCCAAGCCGGGCAGCTCCTCCTCCCAGCCGGGAATGAGGATCTCCCAGGCCGGATCGATCCAGACGCCATCGATCAGGATGCCGTCCGGGGTCAGGATATCGAGCGGAATGAAGGGGCCGGTCGCTTTTGGCCCCAGCTCTTTGATCGGGTGGATGGTGACAGCGGTCTGAAGGCTGACATTCGGCAGCACTTTGACCTGCCTGACCGCGCCGTAGTAGGCCACCCGCGAGGCGGGGTTGGCCTTGACGGCGTACTCACCGGCCGGCAGGTTATCGAACAGGTAAACCGTGTCAGTCTCGAACTTCGCGGGGAAGGCAGCCGGCGTTTCCTCGACCTGGCCGATGGTCATGCGGCCATACTTGTTGTAGGTCTCCTCTTGCATTTGGCGGGCCGAGCGCTCGAACTGCTTGGCCTTGTAGCCACCTCCGATCGAGCGCAGCGGCGTGCTTTTGACCGCTTTATAAACGCCGCCTTTGGCGTCGGTGGCCTGGACCGAGTCGATCAGTTTATCTTGAACGACTTTGCCAGACTCATCCAGGACGACCACGACCAGATCGCCGCTGGCCGGCGGTGGGGGCGTTCCGCCACCGCCGGAGTCGTCTTCACCGCTGGGTTCTTCCTCGGCCGGCTCATCCTCGGCCGGAACCACCACCAGGCGCGGCCGGCGCACAAAAATGACGAAAGGTTCGGCCGGCGGCGCGTCCGGCAGTTCGTAGAGATCGACTGCCTCCTCGCCCGGCTTGAGCGGGGCTTCGTAGAAGGATTGATGGAACAGGCTGCGCAGGTAGGCCGGGTCCAATTCCTGGCGAGGGATCTCCTCCCCAAAAAAGGTGGCCACGCGAAAGCGGCGGCCGGTGCTGCCTGTTTGGATCGGTAAGTAGCCGGCGGCCGGGAGGTAGTGAAAGTAGGTACTGGCCGCGATGGCCGGCGGGTTGAGGTTGCTGTCGGCGCGCAGGTCCTCGAGCTGGGCCTGGAATTGCAGCAAGAAAGCCTGGGCCTCGAGAGCGCGGCGAGGGCTAACCAGGGGAGCCAGCGCCTGATCCAACCAGGTGCTGCGGGTGAGGGCGCCCTCCGAACCGGCCGGATCAACCCGGATTGCCTGGCTGCACGGTCGCCGCACGGCCCAAACATCGACAAAACGCACAGCGGCACTCTGGAAGTGAAACAGGGCCAGCGGCACATCACAGTCGGTCAGGCGGCCATCGGCCCGCAGCGAGTCCACCAGCCCGTACTGGCTGGGCATGGCCGCCGGGTCACTGGCCACTTGGAGCAGCAGATCCGTGCCAAAGCAGGCGTGGGCCAGGCGGCTGCGGTTATCGGGGGCGCCGGCCGGGAGGGGGGAGACAAAGTCGGCGTTGGTCAGTGGGATTAACTTGAACTGGACTCCCACTTCTTCGTAGCGAGTCGTGCAGCCCGGGCTGCCGTTGAGACCACTGTGCGGAGCCAGTTCGGTTGAGGGGCGGGCAGCGCTGGTCAAGGCCAACAGGTAGAAGCCGGTCGAGACCACGCCGGTTAAAGTGGTCGCCGCCTTGATCTCGCAAGGGACAAAGGGCGAGGTGGGGCTGGCCGTGGGCTGGTCAACCAGGACCAACTCGACCGTCGTGCGCTCGCCGGGTAGGGACAGGCCATCGCCGCGCCGGTTGATGGCCAACCCGCCGGAAACATCGAGGGCGGTGCCGCCGGTTGCGGCGGTCACATTGAGGCCGTAGACTACGCCCTCGCCGGCGGCCTGGCCCAGATAGCGAGCCCGCTTGAGGGTCACGTTTTGCTCATCGCGCAGGTCGGTGGCGGTCAGGATGCGGCCGTTAAAAAAATTGGCGTATTTAAGGCTGTCGCTAAAGACGGCTGCCAAATATTGAGTCTCCATTAGCTTTCCCACCTTAACTCGGCCATGAGGAGATGGACCGGCCGGTCTACATCCGTCAGTTCCAAATGGATCACCAAATAGTCGGCTCGTTCGATCTCGGGGCGCAGCTCCAGCGGCTTGCTCACATTTAAATGTTGCTGTTCGTCATCGCCAAACATTTCCATCCCTAGCGCCTCGCTGCTGAAGCCGGGGCCACCTACGGGCGGGGCCGGCAGCAAGACGGTGTCGGTCGTGCCATCCGGCCTGTCGAAGCGAATATCGGCCGGCTCGTCAAAAGGCGAGTCGGGAATGACCGGTCCAATGGCCCGCACCCAACGCCAGCGAACGTCCCAGGTGACTGGCAGCGGACTCTCGGCTGTTTTGATTGCGGCCGTACAGTACAGGCGCAGCCACATCAGCGGCGGCAAAGCGTCCGGGGCGCTGCTGGGGCGGAGCGTGCTCAAGACCGCAATCCCGCCCGGCCGGAAGATCAGAGCCGGATAGCCGGGTACAAGCTCTGAGTCTGCGGTGAGGCGTGGGTTCTCCTCGTTCCGGTAGGGCAGCATCTCGTTGGGGCGGACGATCAACTGGTTTAAGCCGGGGCCGGGCGCGCCCGGGGTGCCGGTGTCGCCGGGGTCGCCTTGGGGCAGGACAAAATCGAGGACGGCGGCGGTGGGCGTGCCGCTGTTGGTCACGCTGGCGGGCGTGCCGCTGGTGACCGTGCCAATCGTGATCGTGGCCGCTTCGCCGTCGGCGCCGGGGGTGCCGGGATCGCCTTGGGGCAGGACAAAATCGAGGACGGCGGCGGTGGGCGTGCCGCTGTTGGTCACGCTGGCAGGCGTGCCGCTCGTGACCGTGCCAATGGTGATCGTGGCCGCCTCGCCGTCGGCGCCGTCAGCCCCGGGTTCGCCCTGGGGGCCGCGCAGACCCCCTTGCAGCAGCAGCTCTTGCAGCAGCCGGGTGTGGAGGAGATAGGGCCGCTGCAGATTTTCCACGACCAGCGTCGCCGCATCGACCTCGTTCGCGCCGGTCAGCTCAAACTGAACGGCGGCCAGCAAAATACACTCGTCCTCGGCCGGCTGGCAGGCTTGGGGCTGGGCGCTCCAGTGACTTAGCACGGCCCGGCGCAGGGCCGTGCTGGTTTCCCCGGCGACCACGACCGGATCGACGGCATCGATCACGTTGAGATCGTTGCTGCTCAGGTAGTCGTCCAGGGCGGTGGTGAACAGCTCGATCTGAGTGGCCAGAGCGGTCTCATCCAGCGGCGGGAGCGTGTCGTCGAGGCTGATCTTGGCCAGCAGCTTCAGCACCGGATCGTGCAGCTTGTCCAGCGTCGGCCGGGTGTTGGTCACCCAGTAGCGAAACAGGCGGCGCAGGATCTCGCGGGCCTGAGTGGCGGGTAGAATGAGGCCGGCCAGGCCGGGCAGGCGGGCCGGATCATCGACCGCGTCCCGCAGCGTTTGGAGCACGGTCGCCACTTCTTCAGCGGTCAGGTCGGCGGCGGCCGGATCGATGGTGATTTTGGCCAGCAGCTCGCCGATCATCCGGACGTGATCCTCCTCGGGCTGGCGGGGCGGTTGGGGTGCCAACTTGAGTTCAAAATCATCGCGGAGGCGGGTGTACTGAATCACGCCCACTTCGCCGGAGTCGGTGCGGCAGGGATTGCCCAGGATTGGCTGGGCCTCGGTTTCGCAACTGCGGTAACAGAGGGTGACGTAGACGGCCACGGCAGGCTCGCCTGCTACCACGGGCAGCAAAGTCTGGTGATTGGCCGTGGCCGGGTCGCCGGGTGAGGCGGCAGCCAGCCAGGAATTGAGGCGGGCGCACTGCAAGGCCCGGATCAGGACCTCGCGCCCCTGGGTGTCGAAGGCCAGGCCGGGCCCGACTTGAATCTCCAGCGTCTCGCCGCTGCCGGCGGTTTGGACCTCCAATCCCCAGACGGTGCCGTAGCCGTGCAGGCTGCGGGTGTGCAGGCGGTCTTTGTGCAAGAAGTAGGCCTGCTCTTGCTGGAAATCTTTGACGCCCAGCACTTGCCCAAGCACGTAATTGAGCCGCTCGTGGACATTCAGTTCGCCAAAATCACGACAAAGATGAAAGAGTTGATTCACGGCATAGCCTCCTGACTACCGGCCGAATCCCGGACATTCCTTGAACTCAGTTCAATTGTTTACGTTCCACGTCCTACGTTCCACGCCTTTGGCACGTGGTTCGTGGAACGTGGAATTGGGGCGCCCCACCCGCGCCGAGGATGCCTTCGGCCAGGGCGGTTTGGCCGAGGCGGAAGGTTTCAAAGCGGCTGCCCTGGCCCAAAACCGTATCCAGGCCGAGCCGCACTTCCCCCACCCGGAACATGGCCCAGTACTGTTTAATCACAAAGCTAGTGTGAGCCGGCTTCTCCAGCTCGATCATGCGCTCGACCCGCCGCCGGGTCGGCTCGTCGATGGTCGTCGGCAGCATGACGGTGAAGCGGTGGGCCCGGGTTTCAGCATCGGCCAGGCTGTCGCCGCTCAAGGTGGCCTCCGGCTCGGTGGGATCGCCGGCGGCGACGCCCGGCCGGGTCCGGGTCAGGAAGTGCTCCACAATGCGGATGGTCGAGCAGAACTGATCGATGTCGTCTTAAAAGATGCGCGGCCCGATCTCGGGATAGACCGTCAGCAAAATGGCCTGCATCAAGCCCAGCAAGGTCCCCCGCCGCTGAAAAAAGTAGGGCGCCTGGGCGATGAGCAGCCGCCGTTGGTAATCGCTCCAGCCCGGCTCGAGGGCCAGACCCAGCCAGCCGGCCAGCCAGTCGACGGCCTCGGGCGGCGTGGTGCGCGGATCGAGCCACCGTTGGGCTTGGGCGATCATGCCCTCCACCGTGGTGAAAATGCCCTCCGGATTGGCTAGAAAATTTTCCACGAATTGGCCGGAGCTTTGCTCCTGTTGGTAGACGGCGGGCAGATACTGTTTAAGATAGGAAAAGCGCGGGTAATGGGCTCGAAGAGCGCGCAGCAGCGGCGTGCCGCGACCGTTGCCGCTGAGGGTCAGCCGGAGCTGCATATAACGCCCGCGCGTCTCCTGGAAAAGCAGCTCCCAGGTGCCGGTCTCGGGCCGGCTTCGCTCGGTCTCGGTCCACAGGCTGGTGTAAGGGATCTCGCTGCCGGCGGCGCGCCGGTAGAGACGAGGGTGGGCCTGCCAGGGCTGCCAGACCAACTCGGCGGCGACGTCGGCGGCCCGCGTTTCGACCCGCAGGCCGGTCTCCGGCGGCAGGCAGGCCTCCAGACAGAGCCGGTGCCAAACGCAGCCGGGATCGCGCCCATCGAAGATCGGCAGCAGGAGGACCGCCTCGGTTTCGTAGCGCTGCTGGGGCAAAGCTTTGACCGGCAGCCAGCGCTGGCCCTGGTGATAATAGACCTGCCCCTCGGCCCAGACCGCCACCAGGTCTACCCCGCTGAAGCTGCGCAGCGGGTAATATTTGGGATCGATCCGCAAACTCAAGCCCTCACTCAAATCAACCGGCAAGGCGTAGGCTTGATTGCCGGCTACATCGGCGATGAAGAGCGTGCCTTGCCGCAAATAGCGACCCTGCTCATCCTGCCGGGGCAGATAGGCCAAATCGTGGCCGCGAATCTGGCTCAGGTTTAAATCGTCCGCGCCGGCTTCAACCAGGTTGAGGGTCAGCAGCTCCACCACCTGCGGGGCGGCCTCCCCAGCCGGATCAAACCGCCACACTCGCGAGGCCAGACCGTCGCCTCGATCCTCCAGCAGCCAGAACGTCCCGTCGGGCAGCGGCTCGAGGGCGAGCGGATCGGCCAGCGTCTCGCCGATGGCGCCGGCCAGCGCGGCGAGATCGAGGGGCTCGGCGGGGGGGCTGAGCTTTTGCCGGCGGGCTGGTCCCGGCTTGGGCTGGAAGGTAAGCGGTTCGCCGGCGCCGCTGGGTTGGCTCGGCACCGGCCGGAAGGCCCGGTCAAAATGCCAGACCAGCTTGTGCGTCCGATCGAGCACCAGCAGCCCGCCGTCCGGCAGCGCGGCCAGATCAAACGGCTCGGTCAGCGCGGTGGGCGCGGCCGGGGGCAACGGCAAATTCACCCGGAGAAAGCCGCCGTCGAGGGCGTACAGATCGAAGACCAGCAAGCTGCCCGTGCCCGGCGAGCCGGCCACCAGGTAGCCGTCGCCGGTGACGGCCAGGCCGGCCAGCGTCTCCGGCTCGATGGGCGCGGCGGCCTCGGCCGGTTGAAACGGCGCACGGCGCGAGGGCGGGCAGGCCGGCCGCGGCTTGGGGAAGAGCAGCTCCGGCTGCGCGGCGGCGGCCCAGCGGGCCAGGATCTGCCTCTCAGCCTCCCCGATCCAGTACCAGTGGCCAAAGCTGTCCCGGGCCGCGCCGCGCCGGTCGGCCGGCGTCAGGGGCACCGCCGCCGGACCTTGCTGGCGAAAGGTGAAAAGTTCCGCCTGCAAGCGCACGGCCTGGCGCTCGAGATCATATTCCCAGCGTCGCGGGCCGGCCTCGGTGTAGCAGCGCTGCCAATCCTCACGGCCGAGCAGCAGTTGGTAGCGGGTGCCGTTAACATCAACCATGACTTAGCACTGCTCCGCTAAAACCGGGATCGGCGTCCAGGGCTGGTCGCCGGCTACGGGCGGGGCGCTGCGCAGTTGGCTCAGCGGCAGCGGCGCGCCCTCACTCACGGCGACGCCTTGCAGGCGCGGCAGCCTCAGCCCCTCGAGAGGCACACTGATGACGTTATCGGTCGTGGTCGTGCCCAGCAGAACTTCTTCCACCAGGCGCACCCCCTCGACCCGGGCCACGACTGCCTCGACCTCTTGCGGCAGGACGGCGACGTTCAGCGGCCAGCCGGTATCTTGGCGCCCACCGTACAGCGGCGAGAGAAAGCGGAAGAGGGCTTGCCTGACCGCCTCTTGCACCGGCCCGCTGGCATAGCCGCCCAGCACTTCCAGCCCCACCGAGAGCCAGAGGTCCTGGTAGATGGGACCGCGCACGTATAACTCGGTGGTCACCAGCCGGCGCGGCTGCAGATGATCGCACACGGCTTCCAGAAAGAACTGGTCCGGCTGGGGCGCCTCGAAGCCTGGCGTGGCCGGAATAACCATGACGGTGACCGTGCCCGGCAGCGGGGTAGCGGGCCTGGTCGGATCAAACAACGGCAGGATTTCCACCCGGCCCAGATCGACGCCCGGGGTCTGGGCGGTCACCTCCTTGAAATCCTGGACCGAGACCAGCCGGTCGCGGTGCTGGACGGCGCGAGGGATAGTCTTCTCGGCGCTGGCGGTGGTTTGGGCCTCATCGCCGCCCCAGGTCCGCAGCGGATTGGTCACTTTGTAGCCGGCCGGCAGTTGCGGGCTGCGATTGATTGAGCCGAGGCCCAAGTTGCCCTGCCGCCCCCCGCCGAAGGCGTAGCTGGCCACAATCGGCTGGCCGCGCTTGGGCCGTGCCCCGTGCGCGCCGTCGCCCATGCAGATCTCGCCCGATTCGGGATCGAGGCTGAAGACTTTAGTGCGGGCGGCGGGGGTGAGGCCGGTGGGCGCCTCGCTCTGGTAGATGGGCCGGCGCGGATCGGCGACCGGTACCTCCGGATCGGCGGCCAGCAGATCATCAATCGGCTGCCACGGCTCGCCGCCGACGGTCAAGACCAGCGACTCCGGCAGCACCGGCGTGTTGGCCAGACGAAAGCACTGGTCGGGTTCGCCGCTGCCGGTCCCGACCAGCTCGCCGCTGACCAGGATTTGCTGCTGGACCATGGTGGCGTTGACGCCGACCCAACTGAGCCGCGCTTTGACCGTCGTTTCACCCCCGCTCTGATCCAGCCGCAGCCGGATCCAGGTCAGGACTCGATCACTCAAATTTGTATCGGCCAGCGAGGGCGGATACTCGCCGGTGCCCTCCAGACCCGGCTCTAACTCGGCCCAATTCCAGGTGGTCAACGCCTCGGCCGCCGGCAGCGTCAGCTCGACCAGGCCGGGCGCATGCAAGACGCTGCTCTCGGCCCGGGCATTGAGCAGCTTATAGTTGGCCGCCGTCTCGCCGGGCAGGACGCTGGCGATTTCCCAGCGCACGGGCGCGCGGCGCTCGGCCCGGCTGGTTTGCCCGGCTGCCACCACGACCCCTTCTTCGTCCAGCCGGGGCATCAGACCGACGGTCAGCGTTTTGTTCGCCAGCACGCTCCGGACCCGAGCCAGCGAACCGGCCAGATCGGTCGGGCTGAGATCGACCGGCCGGGCCAGCAAGGCCAGCCACAAACAGCCATCGACCGTCTCGGCCAGATCGACCACGGGTAGTTGGCCGTCGACGCCCGGCTCGGGCATGGGCTTTGTTTCGTAAAAGGCCGGGGTGCTGCCGGCGGCATCCAAGAGATCGGCATAGAGTTGGCTGTAGAGTTCGGCCCGTTCAAGCTCTTCGGTCGTGGTCGGCGCCGCCAGCGCTTGCTTGAAGAAGATGCGCCCCTCGAGGGGCAGGACTTCTAGCCCTTGCGTCGTGCGGAAGCGCACTTGACCGGCCCGGACATCGAGGCCGGCCTCGAAGGGGCGGCTCTCGAGGGGGCCGCGCTCGTTGTTGAGGTTTACGAAGCCTTTGGCCGCCGCGGCCGGTCGGAGCGGAAGGCCGAGCAGTTGCAGAAACTTGAGGCGATTGCGTTCCGGAATCTGGTTGGCTCGATAGAGAATGCTTTCGGTCATGAAGGAGAAAAGCTGCAGGAGCGTGACGCCCGGATCGCTGTCGTTGAAGTTGGTCCAGTCCGGGTTATGCACCGGGATGCGAGCCAGGGCCTCCTGCAAAATATCGGCGTAGTTTCGGTTGTCCAGCAACGGTCCCTCTAGGGGCATCAGTCTGCTCCTTTAACGGCCCAGATTCACACTTAGGGCCAACTGTTCGTTCGCGCCGGTGGCCACGAGTTCATAGTCGATGGTGATGATCACGTGATAGGCGCTGCCCGGGTCGGCCTCGACCTGGACGTTGCGCAGTCGCAGCCGGGGTTCCCACAGCCGCAGGGCGTTCTCGACCCGCTCCTGGATCAGGCGGCGGGTCGCGGTGGTATTGGGTTCAAACAGATAGCGCCCGAGGCCCGCTCCAAAAGAGCGCAGCATCAGCCGCTCGCCGACCTCGGTCTGGAGAATGATCTGAATCGACTCGCGGATGTTGGCCGGCCCTTCGGACCAGGCCCACTGCCCGTCCGGGCCGAGGCGCGGCGGAAAGGCTAGACTGCGGCCAAAGAGATTCCCGAGACTCATGAGCTGCTTCCTTTCGCTTTTAAGCCCGGCAGCGGCAGGCAGAAGATCAGATAAGGCACCCACTTGAAGATGATGTCCAGCACAAAGACGATGATGATCAGCAAGATGAGGGCGCAGATGGTGATGATCGGGATCGACAGGGTGCAAAGCATGCCAAAGGTCCCCTGCCCATCTTCGCAGCCGGCCACGCCGGGGTCCGGCAAATCTTGGTGAAACGGCCAGGGCAGCACCGACAGCACCAGATCGCCGAGGGTGATCTGGCGAGCCGCTTCCACCTGGCAGGCCAGCGTGTCCGACAGCACGAACATGGTGTTCTTGGCAAACTTGCGCAGTCCCGCCGGCGAGGTATCGACCGGCAGCGGAATCCGGATGGGGCGGGCCGGCGCATCCGGGTCGAAGTAAGAGGCCATCTCAAAGCTCTCGGTCGGCTCGCTGACGATGGCCGGCCGGACGCTGGGCGGGCAGTTGGGCCGCTCGAAGACGCAGCGGATGACAAACAGATTGTTGGCGTAGTCCGTTTCGTCAATGCTGGCCGAAATCTCCTGGGCCAGCGGCGTCAGCGGAATCCGTTGGGCCGGGTCGGGCGGCGCCGCGGCCAGCGCCTCGGCCACCAGATCCGCCAGATCATCGACCAGCGCCTTGACCCGCTGCCCGCACAGGAGAAACTTGGTGGCCGGCCAGCCCGGCTCGTCCTGGACATAGCCGGCCGTGGCGAGCTCCAGATCGGTCCGGTCCGCCTCGAGCTGGCTGAGGGCCTGGGCCAGGGTCGTGGCCCCGCTCGTTTCATTGCGACCGCGCAGCTTGTTGCGCTGGATGTCTAGATTGTTAATGTCGGTGCCGGTCTCCGGCTTAAAGGAGGCATCTTGCAAGGCTTCGATCAGGGCCCGGCCGGGTGTGCCGTTCGGCACGCTGCCGGTCGGGTTGCTTTCGATCCGGCTCCAGACGTCCGGTAAATAGTCTTGCAAAAACGAGGCCAAATCCAGCAGTCCATACCACGAGGCCGTCTGCAGCTTGTCGCGGCTCTTGTTGGCGGTGGTGGCCAGGCGGCCGCGTTCGGTGGTGTCGCTGCCAATTTCGGTCCAACTGCTGACGAGGGCGGCGTCTTCCCGGGCCCACAACTGGTTGATCGCCCGCCACGGCTCAAGGACATCGATAGCCAGGACGGTTTGCAGTTGGGCCAGGCGCGCCTCGGGATTGGCCTCGCTGCCGGCACTCGCGGCCGGCTCGATCTGCCGGCCGGCGGTCAGGTATGCTTCTCGACCCGAGACCGGCACCAGCCCGGCGAAGAGCCGCCGGGCCCGGCCTTTAAACTCGGGGTAAGTAATTGGAAAGAGCGGCTGCTGCGCTTCGCCGCTGACCAGCCGTTGTTCATCGCCCGCCTCAACCACCTGCCAGCGCCCCTGTACGAAGGCGTGCTCTCTGATCTGGTCTTCACCCACCGCTTGCATCAGGCGGCGCAGCACAAACGAGACCCGCTCATTCTGGCTGAAGTCCAGCCGCTTATCCGGCAGGCCGGGCAGGCGGCAGACCAGGTTGGCCGTGACCAGGTAGTAACGCTGGTGAGCCGGCATATAGAGCTTGAGTCGCTCGCCGGCCAGTTCCGGGTCGGCGGTGGCGCCGCTCAGGACCGCGGCGGCCGACGGTTGCCCCAGACCATTCGTTTGATTCGGTAGGGATGGCACCGGCGCCGGCCGGCGCCAAGTTTCGGGAGTCACGCTCCACTCGCCCAGCCGCGCCGGGCTGGTGGTGACCACGGTGATGAAGTCGTCCATAAAGGTGTCGGCGGTAAAGCGCAGCAGGGCCGGCTGCCGGACGCGGTGGCGTTGCTCGATGGCCGCGTACGGCTCCCACAACGGGGCGGCGGTCAGCCACTGGGGCGTGGGTTCGGTTAGCAAACGGCTGGCGGTTACCATATGTTCCCTGCTCCCGGGGTGTAGGTGGCGCTCACGGTGGTGTTGGTGATATTGGTGTCGGACTGGACGACGCCGCTAAAGCGACTCATCCCGGCATCGACCGTGACCATACTGGCCGAGACCTTGAGCAGCGTGGCGTTGATGGTCACGTTCATGCCCGTATTCAAGGTAATTCCAGCCGAGTCGAGCGTCACCTGATTGCCGTTCGAGTCGCTCAGGTCGATGCTGGCCGGCGAGTCGGCGCAGACGATCTTCTGGCCGCCCGGCGTCTCGACGCTGAACTGCACCCCGCCGTCGGTGTCGTCAAAGGTAACCCGGATGCCGCTGCGCGAGGTGATCGAGCGAATATTGTTGTTGCTGTCCATCTCCTGCGGCGGGCTATCCACGCCGTTCCACAGCGCCCCGACCACAATCGGGGCCCGTGGGTCGCCGGCCTCAAAGGCGACCAAAACCTCGTCGTCCGGTTCGGGGATAAACCAGGTGCCGCGCTCGGCGCCGGCCATCAGCGTGGCCAGCCGGGCCCAGGTCTCGTAAGCCGCGCCATCCGGATCAGTGGCCCACGGCAGCCGCAGCCGGACCCGGCCTTGACCGTCCGGATCCTGAACATCGGTTACCAGGGCGGTGTAAACGCCATAGAAATGGCCGCCCTGGCCGGTTAGCGGCCCGGCGGGCAAAAAGCCGTTAAAGGTGGCTCCGTTAAGACTCACTGATCTTTCCTAACTTGGTAAACTAACATCGAACCCTTTCTCAACGCTACGGCGCTAAGACGCCAAGACGCAACGTTTTTTATCTTTTCTAGCGCCTTTGCCCCTTGGCGCCTTGACGTTAAATTTTTCGCCTGAGGCCCAAGGTCTTGACTATCTTCCCAGCCCCGGCCGCTCAGCCACGAACTCGGTGGTGTAGCCGCCAGCCGGGCCGCGGCCGAAGATGTGCCGCACTTCGGTCATGTAGTAAGCGCCGCTGAAGAGCGGGCCCAAGCCCTGCAACTGCACCAGCCGGCCGACGCGCAGCCGGCCATCACCGCGAGCCAGGCCGGTGCCGACCACAAAGCGCCGGGCTTGGGCCCGGAAGGCGGCCTCGGCCAGGGCTTGAACCTCGTCGGGCGTCAGCGGCACGCGCCGGGCCAGGCGCTCGGTGCGTTCGCCAAAGGCGGCGCTGACGATGCTGGCTCCGCTCTGGTCGCCGTTGAGTTCGTTGCCTAAAACGCTGTCGGTGGCCTCGTGGGCCAGCGATTCTTTAGCCTGCACGTCCCAGCCGCTGGCGATCACTTTGGTGTACTGGTTAGCCGTGTCGGCGGTGACGCTGAACTCCAACAAGCCGCGATTGAACTGCAGGCTCAACTCATCGCCGCCCTGCTGGCGGTTGGGCCGGCTCTGGGCATAGAGGCTGTTGCCCTCGACCCATATCTCCGCCGCCAGCCGCTGGGCTCGCTCCCGCATAAAGGCCAGGTCACTCTGGTTCAGTTGGGCGATCACCCGGTGCGCCGGCCCCGGCAGATCGATCTCGGCTTGGAGGCCGTGCTCATTGGCGATCTGCTCAAAGACCCCGGCGTCGGAGATCTCTTCAAAGGTGCGACTGCGGCGAGTCAGGCGCAGCGCTTGGGCCGCATCTTCGGCCAGAACGACCAGTTGGGGCGGCTCGCCCGGCAGGAACTGGCCTTCCAGGGCGCTGATCACGCCTTGAAAGATTTGGGCTTCGGCTTCGTCGCTGCCCATGGTGACCGTTAGCTTTTTGCCAAAATCGAGCAGGCTGCGATCGAAGTAGAGATAGTCACCGCTGCCCCAATTGCCAAAGCGGGCCTCGCAGCGATACAGGCCCTCGGTCGTCTCCTCGACGATGAGCGACAGCAGGCCGGCATTCAGGCGCGGCTGCGCTTCACCCTCGATCGTCAGGGCCGCTTCGGCCGTAACGATGCCGCTTGGGACACCCAGTTCCGCCATACCGGCCTTTACCTCGCTTGCAGCCGGACCCGGCGTTCAATTAATTTGCGTGTCACCCAGTAGATGTCGCGCGGCGTCGGGCCGGGCGGTTTG
The DNA here is from genome assembly GCA_937864185.1 of uncultured Chloroflexota bacterium. Taxonomy (GTDB): domain Bacteria; phylum Chloroflexota; class Anaerolineae; order 4572-78; family J111; genus JAGRBY01. The sequence continues at coordinate 11,900 of CALMIS010000353.1, read as the reverse complement.
ATTGCCTCCGGCGGCGCGCTGCGCAGCTCCTGCCGGGTGGGCGGCGGGGCGATGACTTCGACTTCGTTGATGATGACGGGCATAAGCTTTCCTTATTTAGGAGTGCAAACCTTGGTTTGCGGCAGAGCAAGCTCTGCACTCCACTTTATATGGTTTGCGGCAGAGCAAGCTCTGCACTCCACTTTATATGGTTTGCGGCAGAGCAAGCTCTGCACTCCACTTCTTTTAAACTTTGGCGCTGACCTGTAAGTTGATCAGCGTGCCGGTCGGCAGGTGGCGCGGATTTTCGATGCCGTTGAGGGCGGCCACGGCTTTCCAATCGGCTTTGAGGCCGGCCTGGGCGACCATGCTCTGCAGATTAGCCCCCTGCGGCGCGGGCGTCTGCGGCGTGGTTCCGGCCGGTGCGCCGGGACCGCCCGCGGGCGGCGGGGTGGCGTTCGGGTTGTCCTCAAACTCAAACTGAATCCCCGGCTGCTTTAAGCTGATCGAGACCGCGGCTCGCAGCGGCCGGCCATCCTCCGACCAGAGTTCCAGCGTTTCATTCATCGACTCCAGAATGCCGTCGAAGCGGAAGGTGCCCCACAAGAAGCGCAGGCCCTTGACTTTGTAACGCGTCTCTTCGCCTTCGCCTTCCTTGGTCGTCTTCATAAAGTCGGCGACCTTTTCCGTCATCTTGCGCACGTCCTGGCTGTTGGTCGCGTCCGGCCCGGAGACGTCGAAAATCAGATCCACTGCCAGGCCCGACGAGCCTTTGCCCACATACTGCATCGCCGAGCCGGTGCTCTGATCATCGGTCTGGACCTGGTTGGAGAAGGAAACGCGCAACGAGGCCGGGTTGAACTGGACCTCGGTCTGGCTGCTGGTGTTGACGTCAACGGTGCCGTCGTCCTGCCAGTTGATTTCGATCAGTTTGGCCTTTTCCAAAGACCGGGCGGTGGTCATTGTTTCTCCTTTGCGTTACGTTGGAAACTCCACTTCCAGCGCGGCATAGACCAACTGCATCTCTTCGATGGCCAGGCCGCCCTCGGCGGCGTTGAGAGCCGGGGCGCGCAGCTTAATCGGCAGGCAGTCCTTCAGTTTAAACGTTATCTGTGCCTGTTTGTGGCCGTCCAGCATCACGATGGTGGCCTGGCCGCGCAGACCGCGCCGGTCGGTTTTCATCAGCTCGGTGAACCAGCGCCACAGGCCAAAGTCTTGGCTCATGCCCCGTTTAAGCGTCAATTCGGCGTAGCTGATCGGTCCGGCCAGATGGATCTGCTCCGTGTTGAGGCCGCCCTGTTGGAAGCTCTTGGGCTCCATCGACATTTCCAAGCCATCGCACTCCGAGAAAGCGGCCTGGCAAAGCTGATCGGCCAGCCCTTCGACGCTGATCTCGACCAGAAAATTAAAAGCTGTAAAGACTCGCTCAACCGCCACGGCCGGTCACCTCCTGGACGGCCAGCGGGCCGCTCTCTAACTGGACCAGCCGGACAATCATAAAGGTCACCGGCCGCGAGGGCGCGACGCGCAGCTCCACAACCAGCCGGCCCTGCTCGATGCCGGCCCGAGTGTTGACCGTCTCATCGATCACCACCCGGTAAGCCTCGGCCGGTTCGCGTCCGGCAAACGCGCCGAGGGCAAACAGCCGGGCCAGCCGCTGCTCAAACTGCTGCCGCACCCGCCGCCGGAAAGCCGGGCTGTGGGGGGCAAAGACATAGGTCTGGCCTTCGACCAGAGCCAGCCGGCGCAGCAAAATCAGCAGCCGCCGCACGTTGAGTGCTTCCAATTCCGGGTCGGCGCTTTGGGTATAGCCGCCCCAAATGACAAAGCCGCGCGCCTCCTGGCGGATGGGATTAATCCCGGCGCTGTAGGAGGCTGGGTCGTCGCCAGCAGCCGGCGCTGGCACGGTCGCCAAGGTGTGCCGCAAGGTTTTATTAGCCGGCGCGACCCAGGCGCCCCGGCTCAAACTGCGAGCGGCCATCACCCCGCAGACACCGCCAGCCGGATGGACGTGCAGCAGCTCACCCGACTCTGCCCGCGTCACCAGCCAGGGGTGGTACAGGGCGACGTAGCTGTCCGTCGTCTCGCCGGCCTGCCGCAGCTCGAGGCCCAACTGCTGCTGGTGGGCCAGGGCTGCCGGCAGGCGGTAATGCTTGGGCAGACCCAGGATCGCGACCAGATCAGCCCGAGCCGCGGCCAACTTGGCGGCGGCGCTCTGCACGGCCAGCAGGCCGCGATCATCGTACTCCAGCGTGGGCAGCAGTTGCCAGCGGCTGCCCTCTGGCTCGGCCGGCGCCGGCACCGGCAACTCGCCGGCCGGTGGCTCTGCCGGCGCGGGCTCCGCCGCTTTGGGCGCGAACGGGCTGTCTTTGGCACAGGGATCGGGCTCCGGCGGCGGCTCCGGCGGCGAGGGCAGGGCGACCGGTTGCGGCTCCGTGAGCCGCCAGCCGCGCTGGGCCGCGTCCGGCAGGGCGATCAGACTGACTTCATCGACCGGCAGCAGGGCATGCAGGCCGGTCAGCGGTTGGCCTTGCAGATAGAAGCGGTCGTAAGCTTCGGTCAGCAGCGAGCTTTGACCGGTCATGCTTAGGGTCGGATCGAGGAACAACTGCGGCATAAAATCGGCCCAAGCCGCCCCGCTGAGGCCGTATAAATCGGCGCTGGCTGGCAGCAGGCCGTCACGAATCTGCGGCTCGGCTGTGGTGGGGGCCAGGCGGCCGCGCCACGGCGGGGTCGCCTCCAAGCCCAGCGGAATGATCACGCTGGCTTCGGGCAAAGCCAGACTGAGCGGAAAGCGGGGCTGCTTAACCTCGGCCCACAGCGCCGCCGCCGGGTTGTTGAGCGGCCGTCGACCCTGATTGAAGCCCGGATCGAACAGGCTGCTGTCGTCAGGGAGATAGCCGGCAAAGCGCGGTTGGGGCGCCAGGTAGCCCAGGTTGGCTAGCGTCCGGTGCGTGTCCGGCGCTTCGGTGATTTGGAGAGCCAGTTGCAAGCGCAGCAGCCGGCCGATCGACAGCGCCGCGCCGGCCTGCGCTCCTTCGAACCAGGCGCTGCCCAATTGCAGCGTCTCGCCCCGGACCTCGGCGACCAGCAGCCACAGTCGCTCGCTGCCCACGTCGAAGCGCAGCCAGTCACCGGCCACGGCGGTGAGGCTGGTCTCCAGCGTGAGACTCTCGACCATTAGAGTCGCCGCGACGCCGGCCCCAACGACCGGCGGAGCCGGCCGGACCAGGCCGGTCAAAGAGGGCTGGCTGCCGGCGATGACCTGCCGAAACCAGTAGGTGCGCTCCGGCAGAGCGGTGACCTGCAGCCCACGCCGGCCCGGCTGAAGCTGGCCCGGCTCAATGGCCACGTAAGCCCGGTGGACGCCGTCGGTGCAGTCCAATTGCAGCAGATCACCGGCCACAACCGGCCCGGTGGATGGCAACAGGTCAAGCTCGAAGCTTGAACCGGGCCGCAGCGCCGTCGAGTCGGCCGGCAGCGCTTCGAGTTGAAGGCCGGCTCTGACTTGCAGGCCGTCCGACCAACTGCCCGGACTGCGGGCCGCGGCGACCACGCTCTCGTAGCCGCCGACGCCGCTGTATAGCAATCCGGCCAGCGGAAAGCGATTGGTCTCAGCCTGCGGGCCGGCCACGCGCACGATCCAGCAGCGCCGCCCGCCCTGGGCAAAGAAAGCCTTGACGGCCGGGGCCAGACAGGCGGTTTGCCAGATGCCCGTCTCATCGTCCCAGGCTAACCGCAGCGTGCCACCGAAGATCTCTTCAAAGCCGACCACATCTTCGACCGGCACCGGCGTATGCAGCGGACCGCGCGAGGCCAGGCCGACAAAGGCGGCGATATCCATGCGCGGCAGCTCCGCCTGGAGCGGTGTCTCGGCCCGGAAGATCAGACCCGGCAACTGGCGCGTCGCAACCATCGTCCGGTTCCTACTCGATCACCAGCTCTTCAACCGACAACACCAACTCTTCGACGGCTACATCGGTGCCTTTGCCGTTGAGCGAGGGGCCGGTGTACTTCATGGGCTGCGCGCCCTTGAGCAGCCAGGTCATGGCCTCACTCTGGCGATTTTCGCTTTGCAGAGTGATGGTCACATCCCGGCGCGCATCTTCGCCCCGGCGGACCTGCTCAAGCCAGCCGGTCAGATCCGTGGCGCCCAAAACACCGCGTTTGAGAGTCACATCCGGCACGCTGTACATCCCGGGAATCTTCTGCGGCGCGCTGCGGGCATCGTTGCCGGCCCGGTACTCTTGCATCGTGACCTCGATGCTCAGGCCGGTGACTTCTTGAAACCCGGCTCGCGGCCCGGCTGTACCGTCGCCGCCGCCAAGATCGACCAGGTAATTAAAGGCGCTGTAAGGGCGCTCGCGTTCGTTAGCCATAGGTCCTCCTTAATCAGATAAATCTGCCACCTTTTCCACGTTCCACGTTCCACGCGTAGGACGTAGGACGTGGAACGTGGGTTGGTAGGGCTCAAGACCAAAATATTTGCGAGAAAGCTCGGATCAGCCCCGATCGGCGGTCCATTGGCCGATGCGGAAGATGACAAACTCGGCCGGATAGAGGGGGGCCACGCCGATGAGGCAGATCATGCGGCCGTTATCCAGATCGTTCTGGGTCATGGTCGAGCGGTCGCAGCGGACGAAGAACGCCTCGGTCAGGGCAGCCCCGGCCAGCCGGCCCTCGCGCCACTCGGTTTCCAGAAAACTCTCGACCGTGCGCCGGACGTTGGCCCACAGGGCTTCGCCGTTGGGTTCAAAGACGGCCCACTGCGTTGATACATCAATCGAGCGTTCCAGATAAACAAAGTAGCGGCGGATGTTGAGATACTTCCATTCCGGGTCCGAGCTGACCGTGCGCGCCCCCCAGACGCGGTTGCCACGCCCTTCAAAGTAGCGCAGGCAGTTGATGCCCAAGGGGTTGAGCACGTCTTGCTGGGCTTTGTTGATCAAGATCTCCAGGCCGATCGCGCCCCGGACCACTTCGTTGGCCGGCGCCTTGTGGACGCCGATTTGATTATCATTGCGAGCATAGATGCCGGTGATGAAGCCGCTGGGCGGCACATCGAGCTCCCGGTCGCCGACCGGATCGAAGATGCGAACCCAGGGATAGTAGAGCGCGGCATATTTAGAGTCGAGGATGGCCCGGTAATCCCGCACCCCGGACAGCGGCTGGTTGTTGGGACTATCGAGCACGGCCACCCGGTAGCGCATATTTTCGCAGTGGGTAATCAGGTGCTGGTTGATCTGCTGGATCAGGGGCAAGCGATTGGCGTAGTCGTTGTAATCAAACGAGTAGCCGGGCGCGGCCACGATGGAGATCTCTTCCAGGTCTTCCAACGAGACAAGACCGCTCTTGATCCCGGTGGCAGCGTTTTCGGCGCCGGCGTAGGCCGCGGGGGTGGGCGGTTGGCCGTCGTTGCCGCCGGTCAAGACAAATGTCTCGAGGCTGATCAGCCGGTCGGCGGCGGTACCGGCCAATTTAGTTTGCCAATCGGTCAGGCCGATCAGATAGCCGGCTAACTGGGCCGGGTTGAGTCCGGTGGCATTTAGCACCAGCGGCGTCTCCAACGCTTGCAGCCGGTTGCTGATCTGGCTGTGGTAGAGTTGGGTCACGCTATCGCGCAGGCGGGCGGGTAGGGCCGAGACGGTCAGATTGTCCCACAGTAGCGGCTGGGAGAACTTGCCCGGCAGCTCCACCTGAACCGTCAGCCTCAACGGCAAGACCGCATCCCCGCTGGGATTGAGGCCAGACAAGGCGGTCACGCCGCCGCTCTCGTTTTCAAAGGACCAAGTCCCGTTGCTGCGCCGGGTATTATAAATGAAGGCGTTGCCGCCGCGCTGAATGACGACCAGATCGCCGTCGCGCAGTTGGGAGACGGCCGGGGCGCTGTCGCGTGTAGTCAGGACGTTCGCGCCCAGCCGGCCGGTGATCGAAACGATCATATTGCCGGCTGCACCGGGAAAACGAGCCACGAATTGGGCCTCGGCATGATGCAGCGCGGCGCGTTGGCCCAAGGTGACGGCCTCGGCCGTGTTGCGAATGGGCACGACGCTGCCCTCGGCGGCGGTGACCACGCCCTCCGCGGCGGTAGTCAGTTCTTCAGCCTCGGTCACAATCGTGCCGGCCGAGGCGGCATCGGTCAGATTGGTCAGGGCGGTCTCGAGATCGGTAGCGGGCGTCGCCAGCCCGGCCTCCGCCGTGTCGACGGCGGCGGTGGCGCTGTTGAGCGGGGCTATCGCCGCCGTTGCGCCGACGGCCGGATCGGCCGGCAGGGCGCTGTCCGGAACCACAGCGGGGCTGCCGGCCTGGACGCCGGCGGCGTAAGCCCCGCTGACATTGGTCTGCGAGGTAGCGGCGTCGGACAGGAGCGTGGTGGCGTTGGCGTAGGCCTGGTCCGCGTTTTGGATCAGAGTCTCGACGTCGTCGAAGGCGGCTTGCACGGCCGCCTGCTCGGGATCAACCAGGCTGGCGATGAAGGTGTTGAGTTGGGTTTCGACGTTGTCGCCGGTGCCGTAGTCATAGGTCACAGCCGGGGCGGCCGTGGTGGTCAAGGCAGCGAGTACCTGGCCGGCGGCGAAGCGTAGCACGGTCACGGCCGCGGCTCTGGCCCGCTGGCCTTCGCTAATCGCCGCATTGAGGGCGGACAGGACCTGGTTGGTCGCGCTCACGGCCAGGGCGTCGGCCTCATCGATGGCTGGCGCGGGGGCCGGAATGGCGGCCCGAGCGTGACCATCGCCGCTGGCGGGCGCGGTGTAGGCCCGAGCAATGTAGAGCCGGGCCCCGCCGTTGTCGAAAAAGGCGCGCACGCCGTGGGCCAAATAGTTCTGGACCTCGACACTGTTGTAGACCAGCGGATCGAGGCCGCCGTAGATACGTTCAAACTGGCTGAAGCTGGTCATCAGCTCTGGCTCGCCATCGACAGGGCCATAACGCGTGGTCCCTACGAAGGCGGTGGTGCTGGTGCTGACCCCTTCGATCGATTTGGAGCGAAAGCTTCGTTCTTCAACATAGACGCCGGGCGCTAGATATTCGGGCATTAGGCCAAACTCCTCTCAATATAACTACGGTTGGATCCGTAAAACAGCTTCTTTCTCCTCAGCTTCCGGGCTGCCGAGGGCGGTGCGCAGGATCAGCGGCCGGCCGAATTGCAGGGAAGCGGTCAGGGTCGGACCGGTTTGCAGGACCGGCGGATCGCTGCTGTCCCAGTGGCTGCCGATGGCGACGGCCGGCTGGTTGAGAATGGTTTCCAGATTGGGCACGGCGCTGCCGGGCAGGGTGGTGGTGGGACCGTAATGGACGGTAATTTCTAGGTTAAAAACCTGCTGCTCCAGCGAGGGATAATCACCGTCGTCCGGTTCCGGCACGGGCGGATAGGGCAGCGGCAGCAGCAAGCTGCCGTTAGCGTCGGCCAGGCCAAAGTGATGGTACGGCGCCTCCGGCGGTGGGCCAGCGAGGACCTGGTTTACCGCCACCAGGGCAAAGGCCGCGGGCGGGGGCGTGGCGCTGTCGCCGCTGACCAATCGAGCCCGGATGACGGCCCGATCGGCCGGCGCGGGCCGGGTCGCCGCGGACCAGAGATCGACGCCAAAGTGCTCGCCGGGCTCAGCCGGCAGCGGGCGCAGCAAAGGGGTGGTTAACCAATCGCCGATGCCGGTGAAGGGCCCGCGCAGCGGCAGCCGGGCCACAAAGGAAAGGGGCAGGAAGCGATCCAGCCGGTCGGTCAGATCAATGGCTACCAGCCGTTCGGCTGGCACGGTGGCCCAAATCTGCTGGGCCGGATCGTCCGCCACTCGCTCTTCAGGGGCCAAACCGAAGAAGGCGATCACGCCGCTGGGCGTCGGCCGGCCCGACACCAACCGGCCCAGCCGTTGCGAGCGATCAGCGCTCAGGCGCTGGGCCGTCACCCGCAGCCCCTCGCTGACCGGCTGCCGCTGCACCCGGTCCCAAAAGCGGATGCCCAGCAGAGTCTGAATTGCCAAACGTTCGAGCGGTTGGAGCACTATATCTTTAGCCCTGAAATTATTGGTCATTGAACTAGATCATAAAAGCCAAGGTGTAGAAAAATAATTGAAGTAACTATCCAACGGAATAGCGCTTGAAACGGACAAAAGGAATGGGACGCGGATTAACGCTGATTTTCAGGATTTTTTCTTTTTTTTCCAAAAAAGCTTGATCCGCGTTTATCCGCGTAAATCTGCGTCCGAAATTTGGTCTTATCTGCGTTAAATCTTTTTAGGCGGCCGTTTATCCGGGTTTAAGACTGGACGCCGTCAAAGCGCTGCAGGTCGAGGGTGCGGATCTGGATCGGTTCGCCCGGCTGGCTGAGGCGGCGGGAGTCGATTTCGACTTGGCGCACTAAATAGGGAATAGAGATTTGATAATACAGGTCGCCATTGCCGAGCATATCCCACAATTGCAGCAGCTCGTCGCTGTCGATTTCGCTTAAAATGAGTTCGATGGCTTCGTCACCGGCAAAGATTTCGCTGTCGCTGCCAATGTTCAAAATGGCCGCCGGGATCACCGGATAGTCGTCCAAGGTCCGCAGCACCCAGCCGACCAGGCGATTCTGCGTGCCGGGATCGGAACCCCAGATGGTCAAGATTAAGTGCAAATCCAGGGCCAGCTTGTTGAAGTAGCGCTGGCCATTGGGCAGCAGCCGGCCGGCCGGGCTGCGCTGGGAGAGATTGGGTAAGACTCGGTACAAGAAGATCGAGGCACCTGAGGTGATCCGGCGATCGGAACCGGTGTTGGTGAAGTCCTCGGCGGTGTAGACCTGGAAGGTGGGATTTAGAGCGGTTAACCCCAAGTCATCCGCTTGCTCGGCCATCGCGCCGCGCAGGATATGAGCGATTGCGTTGCAGACGGCGCTGATGGCGTCCGTGCTGGCCATGCTGGGCTCCTTGATCGGTCTGGGTAACGCCTAGAAAATAAAGGTTCAACGGGATTTCCGAGGGTTAATATCCTGTAAAGCGTAAAACGTAATGCTGCCCTACGTCCTACGTCCCACGTCCCACGGTAACTGCACCTCCACGCCCATCTGTTCCAGATACGGCGCGATAAACGCGACAATCGCTTTGAGGTCTTGGACATATTGCTGTCTTTGGCTGGGGACATGGGTAATATGCCCCCGCCAGACGGCGGGCGTGGTCCCTTCAGCCGCTGCTTCAAGCCAGATCTTGAGCACAAAAGGATGTGTATGGGCTTCATACAGATCAAGATCCGGCGGTTCATCCGGCGGCTGGGGAGCGGAACTGGGCTTGTCGCTCGGCGTTGACCCCATCTTGCAGGCAGTATACTCAAACGGCGTCTCTCAAAGCGTTGCCTGGGCGTCTCCATAGGCGTTCTTGCGGAGAGATCAATCGCTTCTTTTGGCGGGGATAGGAGATTTAGGGATAATCATGAGAGTGCGACAGTCCCTGGCGGAATGGCACCGCGCGATGAAAAGGAGTGCAGAGCTTGCTCTGCAAGCAAACCAAGGTTTGCATTCCTAGAGATACTGAAAAGGAGTGCAGAGCTTGCTCTGCAAGCAAACCACTCCTAAAGATACTGAAAAGGAGTGCAGAGCTTGCTCTGCAAGCAAACCAAGGTTTGCACTCCTAAAGATATTGTTCTTGGCGGAGGTTGATATGCTTAGTGAAATTAAACAATTAAAACGGCTGCGATACAGAGTCTTTGCTCCGGCGGAGGCTCAGGCGGCCGAGTCCGGGACAAGCTGGCCGGTGCTATGCTTTCTGCATGGCCATGGCGAGCATAGCGGCCTGTTAACTATAGATCAAGCCATGGCCAGGCACGGGCCGTTAAAAGACGATGATGCTACCCGACAGGCGTTTGCGGATCGCTTTATTGTGGTTTTTTCGCAGTTGCCCGCTCCAGGCGGAAATGTGTGGCTCAAGTATGCGGCTGAAGTCGAAGAGTTGATCAAATCTGTTTGGCATGACTATGGTGGTGATCCGAAACGAACCTACCTGACCGGCTTCAGTTACGGCGGCAATGGGGTCTTCAGTTTGGTTGCCGTGCAGCCCGGTCTGTGGGCAGCGCTGTGGCCGGTCGATCCAACCTTAAATCCTATTCCTAAGCCCCCGCAGCCGATTTGGTTGTGCCTGGGGGACTACTCCCGGGGAGATGAGGCGAGTCTCCAGCGGCGAGGGTTTCAAGAGTTAAAAAAGGCTGGCGCCAACACTGACGGCGTTTACGTCGACTATGGCAAGGATCATTCGGGTACGGCCACCTCGGCTTACCGGGATAGAAGAATTTATGACTGGCTGCTGACAAAGCAGTTGAAGAAGTGAGCGCATGACTGAGCTTCACGATAGCCCGAGAACAAGCTGCCCCGAGTGTGGGGCGCCCCAAGTTGCGGGGCTGACATGTTGGGAGCAACTCGGCGCCATCATCGCCTGGGAGGCTCAAGATCCTGAGCTTCAGGCTGAACATTTCTTGACGGTAGCCGCTTACAACTTGCAGCATCCGGCTCAATTTACGGATGAAGCTCTGGCCGGCTTGCAAACTGCCTTGATCGACCGGCTGGATAAGGGCGTGGCGGTCGAAGTCCTCCGCCGGCGGGCGGCAGCGGCTTTTGAAGGAAAGAAGCGCGTCCTTAAAAAGGAAGTCGAGCGCCGGCCGGTGCTTCGTCCCTGGCCGATGACCATTGCCGATGTTTACCGGCCGGATCAGCCGGAGGGAGCGGCTGAGCGGGTGAGACGCTGGGCCGCTGGGATCCGGAGCGAGCTGGGAAATCTTACCCAATTGAAAAGAGGTAACTGCTCAGGCATGTCATTTCGAAGGAGCGAAGCGACATCGCCTCGATGAGGCGCGAAATCCCTGAGACGCAGCTTTACAAACCCTCTCTGTAGGGATTTCTCGCTCCTGCGTCGCTCGAAATGACATGAGGGCTGAGTAGTTTTACGAAAAAAGAATGAAAAGTCGGACTTTTAGAGATGGCTAAAGTCCGACTTTTACGATCTTGGGAAAATCTGGCTACTGTCCGCCGTTGCTGCTGGTGTTGCCGGTACCGTTGCCGTGACCATTGCTGTGACCATTGCGCATGACGGCTACCTCATAACCCCATTTTCGCAAATCGAGGGAGAGGCTAAAGTGATACTCTTTAGCCAGGAGATAAACGGCCGCAGCCTGGAGCTGTTGGAATAGCTCGGTGGTCATGGCCCGGCTGTTTACGTTGCTTCTTTCGCGCAAGTCCTTGCCATCGTTGCGGGCGGTGAGGTTGGCTTGAAGTTCATCCCGTACCCGCCGGACTTCGTCCAAGGAGACGACGGTAAAACGCTCGTGGGGCGGGCAGCTTTCTTCTTTGGCGATGTAGGCATTAAGCAGAGCCAGACGCACCTTTCGCGAGCGAGGCCGCAGGATATGGCCTGTGGCTTGTTTGATCTGAAAACCCCACTCCTCGGCTCGCTCTGGTGAGGGGGCAAACATAACCTTCATCAGGCCGTAGATCTGTTCGCAGACAACTTTGGCCGTTTCATCCAGCCGTTTGACCGCCTCGGAGGCAACCGTGCGCTGGACCTCACTGCTCATCCCACTGCTGTACATGGGGATCGCCTTCTCCAACAGCGCGATGATGTCGGCTGTGAACGGTGTTTGGGCTTCGGGTGGTAGACTCTGCTCATAAGCGACAAATCTTTGGGCCAAGGCCAGGATGTCGGCCCGGTCCGCGACTTTGGGAAAACGTAGGGCATAGTTGCTTTTGGTATCAAAGGTGATTCTAAACATAATTGAAGCTCCTTGTTAAAAAATTAGTTTTGAGATTCTTGTCATCGAAGCGAAGATAGTTACCCCTCTTATTATACCGTACCAACCTTACGATTCACATTACGAAATGGGAGAAATTTCCTGTTCTGGGCAGAAGCCAGGTTGGGCAAAAAGATTCGAGCCGATGCTGCGGAGCAAAACACTCATGCAAAAAAGAT
>CALMIS010000352.1 GCA_937864185.1 uncultured Chloroflexota bacterium | reverse complement strand
ACTATCTGGCCGCCTTTAAGGACCCGCAGGTCCTCAAAGCTGTCTACAATACCCTAGTGTTTGTCGTCGGCACGGTCACGCTCGAGCTGGTGGCTGGCCTACTTCTGGCCATGCTGCTCTCGGCGGAAACGCGCTTGATGCAGATCATCCGCTCGTTTCTGCTGCTGCCGATGGCCATTCCGCCGCTGGTGGTCGGGCTGGTCTGGAAATCGCTCTACAATGTGGACTTTGGCGTGATCCCTTACTATCTCAAATTGGCCGGCTTAAATGTCGGCCGCGGCCCGCTCGGCGAGCTCTCGACGGCCATGCCCGCCGTCATCCTGGTCGACTTCTGGCAGTGGACGCCGCTGTTGATGGTCGTTTTTTTAGCCGGCTTAAAAAGCCTGCCCCGCGACCCTTACGAAGCCGCCGTGGTCGATGGCGCTTCGCGCTGGCAATCCTTCTGGTTAATCACCTTGCCCTTGCTCAAACCGACCCTGCTGATCGCCCTGCTGCTGCGTACCACCCAATCGTTCAAAGTTTTTGACATTATTTTCGCCACCACGGCCGGCGGTCCCGGTAGCGCGACCACCGTCCTCAACTACCACATCTTTACGGTGGGCATGACCTTTTTTGATATGGGCTACGCCGCGGCCCTGGCCAACATTTTGCTGGTCATCGTCGCCATCTTCTCGATTGCCTATGTTATGGTTTTGGAACGGCAGCAGATTTAAGCCATGAAAAAAACGTCGCCACTGGAAAAGACTCTTCAAAATCTGGCCATCATCCTGGTCATCCTGTTCTTTATGCTGCCGCTCTACTGGCTGGTCTCGACCGGCTTTAAGTTTGGCCGCGAAGCCTTCGCCATCCCGCCCAAATGGATCTTCTTCGAATTTACCTTGAAAAATTTCCAGTCCGTTTGGGAAAATACGGATGTGCTGCGATTCTTGATGAACAGCATCATCATCTCGGCCGGCGCGACCGGCTTGTCGCTGTTGCTCGGGGTGCCGGCCGGCTACGCGATCGCCCGGACGCGCTCCCGTTTGATCAATCTCTCTTCCTACTTCTATCTCCTGCTGCTCATGATCCCGCCGATCGCCATGCTCATCCCGTTCTATCTGATTATGCGCGATCTGCGCCTGCTCGGTACCTACGCCGCCGTGATCATCATCGACACCATTTTTGACGCCTCCTTTGTGGTCTGGATGATGCGCAGCTACTTCCAGGATGTCCCCCAGGAGATGGAAGAAGCGGCCCTGGTGGACGGCGCCTCCCGCTTTCAGGCCTTTTACAAAATCGCCTTGCCGCTGTCAGTGCCGGGCATCGTCGCCTCGGCTTTGTACTGCATTATCTTCTCCTGGAACGATTTTCTCTTCGCCTTGATGCTGACCTCGCCCCAAACCAAAACCATGCCGCTGGGTATTTTGGCTTCCTTCAGCGCTTCGGAGATCAATTGGGGCATTATGGCCGTCATGTCGATCTTTGCCATTATCCCGGCCATCTTCATCGCCCTTTTCCTCAATCGCTACTTTGTGCAGGGTTTAACGATGGGGGCGGCTAAGGGCTAGATCTAGATAACTTGCAAAGTTGCTTGGAGAGATGTCATTTCGAGCGAAGAATGAGCGAGAAATCCCTGAGCAGTATGTTGGTAATCGAACGTTTCAGGGATTTCGCGCCTCATCGAGGCGATGTCGCTACGCTCCTGGAAATGACACCCACTGCGTAAACCGTATAAAATATGTAAGGATAAGAACCTATGTCCAAAAAAACTATGCGCCAAATGTGGTCCGAGCAGCCGGGCCAGCTCGAGCTGCGGGAACGCCCGCTGTTTGACGTCGGCGAGAACGAAGTGCTGGTCGAGACGGCCTACACCGGCATTTGCCCCTGGGATGTGCGGGCTTTCTCCGGCAAATCCTCCTCTGTCGCCTTTCCCCGAGTCCTGGGCCATGAAACCGCCGGTTACGTCGCCGGCTTCGGTTCGAAGGTCAAAGGGCTCGATCTCGGGCAGCCGGTGGCCTGCGATTTCATCGTGAAGTGCGGCGTCTGTCCGGCTTGCCGGCGCGGCCTGGCCAATCGCTGCCAACGGCCCACCTACCAGCAGTACGGCGGCGGGTATGCCGACTTTGTCTGCTTGCCCCGCCAAAACATCTACCCTCTCCGCTCTTCTACCAGCCTGAAAGCAGCCGCTTTCATGGAGCCGCTGGCCTGCGTGGTCCGCGGCCAGGATATGCTGCGTCTGTCACCCGGCGAGGTCGAAATCGTGGTGGGCCTGGGCCCGATCGGACTGATGCATTTGCAGGTGGCTCGCTCCTTTGGGGCACGCGTCATCGCCGTCGATCTGCTGCCGGAGCGACTCGAAAAAGCCCAAGCCCTGGGCGCAGCCTGGACGGTCAAAGCGGATGAGACCGATCTCCCGGCCTTCGTCAAAGAAGTGACCGGCGGTTGGGGCGCCGAGGCGGCCGTCGTTGCCACCGGCTCGGCCCGGCTGGTCGAACAGACTCTGCCGCTGCTGGCCCCCGGCGGCCGGTTGAACATTTTTGCCGGTATCTATCCCCGCGACGAACTGCGGATCGATCCGAATCTGATTCACTACGGCGAGTTTGTCTTGACCGGCTCGGCCGACAGCACCCCCCAGGAGATGTACCGGGCGCTCGCCTTCATTGAGGACGGGTTGGTCGATACCGAAAGTCTGATTAGCCACCTGCTGCCTCTGACCGAGCTCAGGCACGGCTTTGAGTTGGTTCAGCAGACGGCCGGTCTCAAAATCATGATCGAGACGCATGCCGAGTCGAACTAATTCAGCCCCCAACCAAGAGCCGGCCTGCATTTTGACCATCGATGTGGGCACCTCCAGCCTGAAGGCGGTGCTCTACCGCCGGACCGGCCAGGTGGCCGCCACAGCGACCCGCTCGTATGATTACGAGGTCCGGCAGCCAGGCTGGGCCGAGATCGACCCTGAGGTCTGGTGGCTGGCCCTGGTCGAGACCCTGGCGCAGCTTCAGGCCCAGGGTGTCGACCTGCACGCGATCGAGATGATCGGCTTGACCGGCCAGATGCACACCGCCGTCTTGCTCGATGCCGCCGGCCGGCCACTCGCCCCGGCTATACTGTGGCTCGACCGGCGGGCGGTGGCCGAAACCAGCGAACTCAGCCGGCAGTTGGGCTTGCCGCCCTCGCGCCTGAACTCGACCTACACCTTGCCTAAGTTGGTCTGGCTGGCCCGCCACCGGCCCGAGTTGGTGGCTCAGGTCAAAACTCTACTCTGGCCCAAGGATTATCTACGTTATCGGCTGACCGGCCGCTGCTTGACCGACGTCACCGAAGCCGGCGGCGCCGCCCTGTACGACGAGGTCCACCAGAGCTGGGCCACCGACCGCCTGGCCCTGGCCGATCTGCCGCCGGCGGTCCTGCCGCCGCTTCAGCCCGCCACCGGCGAGGCCGGGCCGCTGCTGCCTGAGATCGCTACCGAGTTGGGGCTGTCGCCCCAGGCCAGGGTCATCGTTGGCGCCGGCGATGTCCTGGCCTTGCTGGGCGGGGCACCGCCGCAGGTCGGCCGGCTGACCTGCTCCCTGGGCAGCTCGGCCATGGTGTGCTGCCGGCTGGCTGAGGACCAGGCGATCGATGATCCGGCCCAACGGCTGTATCTCTATCCTTTTTTGCCTTACCGGCTGCTCAACGGGGTGCTCTCGACCAGCGGCGCGGCCTTAACCTGGGCCTGGCAGGCGCTGTACGATCAGGCCAGCCCGCTGGCGGAGGTCCTGGCTGCTGCTCTCTCGATCGCGCCGGGGGCCGAGGGGCTGTTTTTCTTACCGTTCCTGGCCGGCGAACGCAGCCCCTACTGGAGCGACAAGCTGCGCGGCAGCTTCTATGGCTTGACGCTCGGCCACCGCCGGCCGCATCTGCTGCGAGCGGTTTTGGAGGGGGTGGCCTTCAGCTTGCGCCACTTGATCGATATCGCCGCGGAGTTGGGCGTACCGGTTCAAGAGATCGCTCTGGCCGGCGGCGGCGCGACCACCCCCGGCTGGCCCCAAATCATCGCCGATGTCTGCCAGCGGCCGGTTTTAATGTATGCGGCTCAAGAAACGGTCACCCGGCCGCTGTTTGCCTACTGCTTGACCGCGCTTGACCCGGCCACGGCCTTTGACCAGGCCCTGCAAACGACCTTCAGCGAGCCCCAACAGCTTACGCCTGACTCTAAATTAGCACCATCGTATGAAGAAATCTATCACCGCTACCGGCGGTTGGCCGACTTTGTGGCGGATATCTAGGAGGAACTTATGGTTGGCAGAACACGACGACTAAATCGTCTCTTTGTAAGCGAACAAAAACGCTGCTTGATGTCGCCGCTCGATCACGGCGGCTGGCTAGGCCCGGTTAAAGGCATCGACCGGCCCCAAGCCATTACGGAGGCGGTCATCGCCGGCGGGGCCAATGCCCTGCTGATTTCGCCGGGCTTTTATAAAGCGGTCGCCCCGGTCATCCCGCCCTCGGTGGCGGTGGTGCTGCGGATCAGCTTGACCGCGGGTCTTAGCCAGCAGGGAACCCAGGAGAGTCCGATCGCCTCCTTGGAAACGGCCCTACGCATGGCCGCCGATGCGATTGCCATCTCGGTCTTTTTTGGTCGAGCCGGGGATATCGAGATCTACCGCTGGCTGGCCGACCTGATCGACGCGAGCCAGCGCTACGACCTGCCGGTCGTGGCCGAGATGATGCCTCCCGGCGACCGTTCCTACGAGGCGGAGGCGATTGCTCACGCCGCCCGGATCGGCATGGAGATCGGGGCCGATGCGGTCAAGACCAACTTCAGCGGCGATGTCGAGAGCTTCCGCCAGGTGGTCCAGGCGGTCCCGGTGCCCTTGATTATCGCCGGTGGGCCAAGTCAGGGCGACAGCCACTCCACGGTCACTATGGTGAAGGACGCCGTCGCCGCCGGGGCGGCCGGGGTGGCGATCGGACGGAGGGTCTGGCAGGCGGCTGACCCGGCAGCGGTCACGGCTGAAATTCATCAGGCGTTATTTGCGTAGCCGGCCTAAGGTCAAGTCAACCGGGCATTAAAAAAGCCTCGCGGATACCCGTGAGGCTTTTAGCCATTTACCCCAGTGCTGATGGGTGGACTCGAACCACCGACCTCGAAATTATGAGTTTCGCGCTCTAACCGGCTGAGCTACATCAGCATCTATTGTCTCGGAATTCTAGTCACAAAGAGGGCGTCTGTCAAATTAGGTCAGAGGCCTAAGGTAGGGGAGCGGGCGGCTGATAATCGCCAAAGAAGAGATACCACCAGGCTTCCTGCGGAGTCTTGGCCACAAAAGGCTCTTGGATCCCCGCTGCTTCTGACTTCATCGTGCCGGGGGCCGGCTCATAATTAGGCAAAATGGCGACGACTGTCTCACCGGGTTTAGACCACTTCAACTCTCGCCGGGCGATTTCCTCGACGTACAGATCGCTGGCCGCGTAGGTGCGCTGGGCCTTCAGCTTAGCCTGATAATCCTGAGCTGCTTCAACCATCAGTTCCAGGCGCTCCGCTTCGCGCTGAATCCGATAGTTAGCGGCGGCCCGCCGGCCCAAATCCACGATCAAAAAGATCGAAATGGATAGGGCAATGATCGCCACAAATTGAGCTATCGGGATTGAACCTGGTAGTTTATTTTTCACAGCTTTGCTCGGGTGATGGGGTCAGGAGAGTGTCCGGCCTAAAATTGGCAGCGATGGGGTCAACCCAAAAGAAGGCCTCTCCGATTTGTTGAAGCATACCCCAAGAGGCAAAATTTGTCAATTTGACGGATTTATGTAAACAGAAGGAGTGGAAGACTGGAAGACTGGAGGGGTGGAGGAGTGGAGGGCTGGAGGGGGAGAAGACTGGAAGACTGGAAGACTACTTGACATACTTCTTTTTATGCTTCCATACTTCCATACTTCCATGCTTCCATACTTCCACCTTCTCATCCTTTCTACACCACCGTCTTAAGCACCGGTATACTCTCACCCATAACTAGGCGATAGACATCCACGGTCTGTTGGGCAATGGCGGCTTGGGTGTAGCGTTCGACCACTCGCTGCCGGCCTTTTTCTTGTAGTGACTTGCGCAGGTCAAGATCATCCAGCAGACGCTGGAGGTGCTCGGCCAACTCATCGACGCTACCTTCGCTAAAGATTAAGCCCGCCTCACCGACGACCTCGGGAATGGCGCCGGAGCGGGCGCCCACGGTAATGACGCCGCAGGCCATGGCCTCGATCAGCACCCGGCCGAACTGCTCTTTCCAGTTGGGTCGCGTCAGCGAGGGGAGGACCAACACATCGAGCCCGCTAAAATAGTGAGGCAGATGGCTAGACGGCAACTTCTGGTCAAAGGTCACTCGCGGCGCCAAGCCTAACCACTGCGCCACCTGCTCCAGCCGGCGGCGGTCCGGACCGTCCCCTAAAATCTTCATACTCCACGGCCCGACCAGTTTGCTGGCCGCCAGCAGCAGCACTTCCAAACCTTTCTCTTCAACCAGCCGGCCCACATAGCCGATGACCAGCGTCGGTTGAGAGGAGCGCCCCACGCTTCGCTGCTTAAAGACACTGATCGTACCCTTTTTGACATTCCGTTCGCGGCGATAGTAGATGCTGAGATCGACGCCGAATTGAGGAATAAGCGGCATGGGTCCAGCATAACCTTTTCTTCGCCACACCTCGCCGGCTTCGCTATTGCCGATTATGAGCGCCCTGGCATGGTTGAGCACATAGCGCTCCATCAGACTAAACGGCGGAGGGTAGCGTCGATTCAAATTTTGCCAACTGAAAACCACGGTCCGTGCTCCGAGCGACTCAGCCACCCGCATCGCATGGAAGGTGGCCAGGTTGTAGGGTTCCTCATCGATATGGATGACGTCCGGCTGGACCTGCCGAGCGATTTGCTTGAACTTGGGGTAAAAATGCAGGTGATAGTTGCCGTTAAAGGCAACCGGCGTCACCACCAGACGATAACCTTGCGTATGGACTTTTTCCAGACGGGTCGGGTTGTGAGGGTCATCCCA
Source organism: uncultured Chloroflexota bacterium (assembly GCA_937864185.1). Lineage (GTDB taxonomy): Bacteria > Chloroflexota > Anaerolineae > 4572-78 > J111 > JAGRBY01. The sequence goes on along the minus strand of CALMIS010000352.1, from coordinate 136 downwards.
TGAAGGCGGCACAACGGCCGTCAACTCAACCCCGTCGAGAGCGGCCATCTCCTCTAATTTTTTTTGATAAGCCCCCACAATGCAGGCTTTGGAGAGCAACAAAATTTTCATAACCAGCCGATCTAAATAGACCTTT
>CALMIS010000351.1 GCA_937864185.1 uncultured Chloroflexota bacterium | reverse complement strand
CAGCCTGCTCCCCCAGGCCGCCCGGGATGAAGCCGCCATCGGCGCTCGCAACCAGATGCTCGCCGATGCCTGGGGCCACCTGGGCAACCGGCGCTTTGACGAAGATCGGCTCGCCGAGGCGCTGGCCCTCTACGAGCGGGGTCAGGCGGCAGCCGAGAGCCGAACCATCGGCGACCCGGCCCGCTACCCCAGTTCCTTCTGGGCAGACCTGGACTCGCGCCCTTTTATGCGGGCGCTGCACGGACGCGGGCTGTGCCTGTGGCGGTTGGGCCGGCTCGCCGAGGCCCGCGAGATCTTGGCTCAAATGCTGGCCCTGAACCCGAACGACAACCAGGGCGCTCGCTTTCTTTTGGCCGACCTGGAGGCCGGCTTGAGTTGGCAGGACAGTCTCGCCAGATCTGGGGAGCAGAATTGACTAACCTACCTTGGTGTCTCCCTTTGGCTAACTCCCACCCTGCCCCCACAAGAGGCCGACCCTAACCACGTGTGCGGATTTCCTTCCCAACACCAGCCCAGATTAGCTCTTTTCTCCTGCGTAATCCAAATCGCTGGCACCCGTTTATCCCCTCGATACCGAGACCCCGGAAGGGAAAAACAGTTGTTCTTCCTCAGGTATTCAGGATAATGGGTAACAATCGCCACCCCTTCCTCTATCGTAAGCGGCGAGCGCCCCTTCTCTCCAATGATTTTCAGCGCCTCGCCCGGAGCCACATTGAGGGTTTCCTGGCCTCTATCAATATCTGTCAACAGATACACCTGACCAACCGGCAGCCTCACCGCTTCAATCGGCACAAAATCTTGGGGTTCACGCGGATACATTTTTGTCACCCCAGTCTTGCTTTCTCGTTCCACCAAGGACATTGCTTTTTCTGTCGCCACCATCTCATTTTTGACCACAATCACAAAGGGTAAATAGCCCTTCTCCAAATCAGGATCGCCCCAATCAATTTCTTCAACCGCTTCTCGCAGCGGTGAAAGATGTCCCAAAAATGCTTCTACGGACAAACCTGCCACCTCAGCGTACCCTTTCTGAAGCAGATTCTGAACTTGACGATCAAATTCCCGGCTTGTTAACATCGTTTTCCTTTCCACCAAACTTGGTCATCATTCCTCGAAACACTCTCCCCCCTTAGCTACTCTGAGCCGCCCAACGACCCAAATTTAGACGCTAACCCGTTACCCGGTAGTGTCCTGTCCCTCATGTACGTGGATAGACATAAGTATTAGGTGAGGCTGAAGTTCGTAGTAAGATGTGTCAAGGTACTTTCTCCGCCCGACATGGGACAGCCTACTATGGAAACCGGTTTGTCCGGCGCAACGTCCGCGTCGCCGGATGAGCCGGGGGGGGACAGAGAATATGCTGTACGGTTTGCCGGGTGTCCGGCGGCAGTTGATCCAGAACCTCACTTTGCCTGTCTGGCGGCAACGTTGCCCACAAGGCATCGAGCAGGCGTATTATTTCTTGTTGAGCTAGAGCTTCGAACAAATGCTTTCCAACGGGGAGGAATGTAGACATAGAGATTTTACTCCTCTCATGATCAGATATAGATAACGTCATCCATCCCGGCCTCTATCGCCGGTAGTTTTAGATAAACCTGGGCCTTCCCGCCAAGGGTGGTTAGCAGATCGTCCAGAGTGTCATAAACTGCCAGACCGAAGACCTCACCGCCACTGCTCATCACAACGGCGTAGCGGGGCTTGCTGTGGGGTGGATATCGGATTTCAAGCGGATGCCGATCATTGAGTCGACGCCAGGGTGTGGCCTGATAAATTGAACTTTCTTTAACAGGTGACCGAGTTGATTTTGGTCTAACAATGGCGTTAGCCTCCACAAGAATGTCAATGCCAACTGTTCGTGAACAAAGCGGATACGTTCCTCGAAGTAGTGCGGCTTATCCAGCCCGGCGTTGTGCAAGTACAACTCCAGGTCAGCCAGCCAATTGCCGATTGGCATTTTCAAAGAGTAGGCGGCGTCAAACTGCTCCGGACTACGGTGCCGCGGCCTAGCAAGCTGCTTGACCAGGTCCCAGGCGGCCAGTCACTGGTCACAGGCAGCGGCTTGTTCGCCCCGCCAGCTTTCAGGATCAAAGTCGTCATAGCCGGCCTGCACCAGCCGGTTGATTTCTCGGAGGGTCGCTTTGGTTGAATTCTCCCTCATCGTCCCTGTAGCGTTTTTCCTGGCAGCCTCGGCGCGAGTTTTGTGCTCTCGCTAGGCCGCCAAAAAGACAGCACCCGACTAAAGCGTGGTGGGTAGAAAATTTGAACAAAAAGAGGATAAGGAGCACACTTTTTGTCACTACCATAAGGAGTACTCGATGAACCTCGAGAAGATATTTTGCCTTAATCCTGCAAGTCCGGCAAGAGGCTAGATGAGGCGTAGCAGTGTACAGGGTCCATAGTCTGAAAAAAAAGCGTGTTACTGGGCGGTCTGGGCTAGGACGCTTAGTGTGAACAAAGGCAGCTCTGCCGGTTGTGGTTGGGTAGGGCCATCAGCCCCAACGTCGAAGTGCTGGGGGATGAAATCGAGGGGCGCCCCTTGCCGTTGTTAAGGCCGGAACCCTAACTTCGTCTCTGCTCATAAAAGTGCGAGTCAGTGACTTTGACTGTTTCGATGGCGGTATCAAAGCACCAACCGGGGCTGGTTCGCACCGGGCAGCCTTGACGTGCTCCGCGTGGCGCCGCCCGAGCAGCCAGAAAATGGGGCGACTGGACGCGTCGAGCAAGTCAATCTCACAATGCTTGTGAGATTTTTCTCAGTGTTGACTCTCTATTTGGCGTAGCCTATAATAGCGCCATAGTATGGGCGTTATAAAATAAAACAACTTTTGGTAACCGGTTTCGGTGGGCGTTGCCCCTCGCTGCTGGGCCAACACTGTGGCAGTCAATCAGAGGAAGCCGCTGACAGCACGTCAACGGCTTTTTTGTATCCGCAAGCGGTCAGCCT
>CALMIS010000350.1 GCA_937864185.1 uncultured Chloroflexota bacterium | reverse complement strand
GATTCAAGGGTGGGCAATGGTAGATTCCAGGTAGTAATGCTAGATTCAAGGGTGGGCAATGCTAGATTCGAGTGCGGGTTGTGTTAGGTTTGCGTATGGGTTGTGGTAGACTTAGGTTGGAACGAGGAGATTTAAACCTTGGGTCAGCAAAGACTCAAGGGGGTGCCTGGCGGGGTCGAAATCCCAGAGGAAGGCTTGGGAGATTGGCGGATTGCCGTTACAATTTCAGCATTGTTTGGCTAGTTTAGGAGAGAGTCTATTTATGCAACCCACGCTTGTCATTCTGGCCGCTGGGTTGGGCAGTCGCTACGGCGGGCTGAAACAGCTCGACGGGGTCGGGCCCAACGGCGAGCCGATTTTAGAGTATTGTGTTTTTGATGCGATCCGGGCCGGCTTTGGCAAGCTGGTCTTTGTCATCCGGCCTGACTTTGCCGAGCCGTTCAAGGCGATGGTGGCCCGAACTTTTGGCGACCGGATTCCGGTAGAATATGTTTTTCAAGAACTCCCCATGCTGCCGGCCGGCTTCACGGTCCCACCCGAGCGCCAGAAGCCTTGGGGCACCGGTCACGCCATCCTCTGCACCGAGCCGGTGGTCAACGAACCGTTTGCCGCCATCAATGCCGATGATTTCTACGGAGCGGCGGCCTTCCGGGTGATGGGCGATTATTTGGGCACGGCTCAGGATGGCGGCAGAGCTGACTATGCCATGGTCGGGTATGTGCTCCGCAAGACACTCTCCCCGCACGGCAGCGTCTCGCGAGGCATCTGCCGGCTGGAGAACGGGTATCTGCAAAGCGTCATCGAATTAACTAGGATTGAGGCGGAGGGTAACGGGGCCAAATATACCGATGAGAGCGACCAAACGCGATCCCTGACCGGCGACGAGCTGGTCTCGATGAATATGTGGGGCTTCACCCCCTCGATCTTTGGACATTTGCGGCGCTTGTTTGAGGAATTTTTGGCGGCCAAGGGGCAAGAACTCAAGAGCGAGTTCTATATCCCGACCGTGGTCGATACCTTGATCCAACGCGACCTGGCCCAGGTCAAAATGCTGGAAAGCCACGATGCCTGGTTCGGCATCACTTATCAGGAGGATAAACCCGTAGTGATTGCCGCCATCAAGCGCCTGATCGCCGAGGGCAAATACCCGGCGCAATTGTGGATATAAATCGAGACAAGGCAACTACTTTCCCTTCCGGATAAACTCCCCCGCCGCCAGCACCGCCCCGCCAACGATGAAGAGGCAGGCCAGAACCAGCACCCAACTCGGCTCGGCCAGACCGAACAGGACCAGCAGCAGGGTAGAGAGCAGCGGCGCCGCATAGGAAAACGCCCCCAGCACCTTGATGTTGCCCCGCTTGACCCCGTAATCCCAGGTAAAAAAGGCTGCCCCCACCGGGCCCAGGCCCAGGCCCAGGATCGCCAGCCACTCTCCGCCGGCGGGCCAGACCGTCTGCTCAAACAGCAGATGGCAGACGAGGGCCAGGAGGGCCGTGGCCCCACAGAAGCCGCCCACCGAGTCGGTCGGCACTGTGCCGAAGCGCCGGGACAGGACCGAGTAGCTGGACCAGGTCAGCGCGCAAACGCCGGCGGCCAGATACCCCAAACTATACTGGGGATCGAAGCTCAGTGACTGGCCACGGGTGACCAACAGGCTCGCACCCACAAAGCCGGCCAACCCGCCGGCCAGATGAAACCAGCGCAGCCGCTCGCCCGGCAGCAGCGCCGAAAAGAGCATAATCAGCAGCGGCCAGAGGTAGGCGATTAAGCTCGCCTCTACCGCCGGGGCGTTGCGCAGGGCCATAAAATAAAAGAAGTGATAGCCAAACAGGCCAAAAATGCCCACCCCCCAGACCGCCGCCGGCAAACGAAGGTGATCAAGAATGCGGCCGCCCTGGCGCAGCCACAAGCCCAGGCCAATCAGAAAGGCCAGGCTAAAGGACATGGCCGTCAGTTGAAACGGCGGCACTGCCCCGCTCAAGGCGGTGAGCAGCGCTAACGTGGCCCACATCAGCACCGCCGTCCCACCGATCAGCGTGGCTCGGACCGCCGCCGGTTGAGATGAAGGAAGAGTCGTCGTTTCCGCGCTCATCAAGCCCCTAATCGCCTACTTTCAAAAACTCCCCTTCTTCGCCATTCGACAGCTTGACCAGCAACACGACCGCGCCGGTATCATCGCTTACAAACTCAACTTCCGAGGTGATGCCAAAGCCGTTATCGACGATGAACTTGCCGCCGCCGGCCGACCACAACCGCCACTGGTACGGCCCGCGACTGGCCTGTAAGACGCCATCCTCGCGCCGCTCGATGCGCCAGCCAGTGGTGTACTGGCCCACATAGGCCGACACCTCCTCCGGGGTGACGGTCTTAACCAGCTTAGCCCGAATCCCAGGCAGGCCTCGCTCGATAAAGTCGGTCCACTGCGCTTTCAGTTCAGCAACCTGCTCAATCTCCAAATCGTACAGCGCTTCCAGCAGATGATAGCGGACGCTGTGGGCAAAGCCAAACGAGATGGTGCGATTGGTCTGCAAGGCCAACCCGATCTTGGCCTCCGGCAGCATGACCAGCAGCGACTTGAAGCCCAGGACATCGCCGTCGTGCCAGATGACGGTCACCCCTTCGTACTTCTCTACAAACCAGCCCATCGCGTAATGAAAATCGGGCGAAATCTCGATCTGGGGCTGCTGGGTTTCGGCCAGATTCTCGGCCGAGACTACCCGCTGGCCGGTTTGGTTCAGCCCCTGATTGAGCTGGGTGATGAGAAAGCGGGCCAGATCCAAGACGTTGGCGTTGACCGCCCCCGCCGGGGCAATGCCGGGATCGGCGTGGAAGTGAGTCGGCAGCACCTGGGCCTCGAGCGTAAAATCGTGCGGCGTCGCGTGGTTAGGGTTGGCCTGGACCGCTTCGACGGACAGGGTAGCGCCCGACATGCCGACCGGCTCGAAGACGCGCTGGCGGAGTAGCTCGGCGTAACCGGGTCCCAGTTCGCCAAAGGGGTAACCCGCCGCCAGCGTAGCGATATAACCGCCGGTCGCGACCAATTGATTGTTGTACTGGTAGACGCGTCCGGGCGGGAACTTAACCTCCAGAGCAGCCACGGAGGTCATCACCTCTTCCGGCGACAAGCCAACGCCGCTCCAGGCCAGATCTTTGCGAGCCACGCCGCTGCGCATATTGAGCAGATCGCGCAGGGGTAGTTGGCGGGCCACTTCGGAATCGGCCAGGCTAAAGGCCGGCCAAATCTCCGAGACCGGCTGATCCCAGCCGAGTTTGCCTTCATCAACCAGGGTGGCGGCTAACAGCGAGGTCATGGCCTTGGTCGTCGAGCCGATGCCGAAGACCGTGTCGGGCGTAACCGGCTGGCCACTGCCCAGCTCTCGCTCCCCAAAGCCCTGGGCCAGCACAATCCGATTGTCCTGCACGATGGCCAGGGCTACGCCGGGGATCCCAAAATGGCGGCGGGCCTGATCAACATCGGCGGCAAAGTCGGCCAGCCAGGCGGCGGTCAGCGCGGCGGCCGCCGGATCGGAGACGAGATCATCGACTCGATGGGTTACCTCGTAGGCCGCCAGCAGCGGCTCGAGCTGCTCCGCCGGGGGGATGACCAACCGCTGCCCCGGCTGGACCACCCGCGGGCTCTCGATGGCGGAGAAGCGCGGGTCGGACTCGGCGGCCTGGTTGGTTGCTTGAACAATGGCCGGCCAGGCGGCGGCATCGTGGTAATACTTGTCGGCGAGATGGGGGAAAGTATCGTCAAGATGGGGCGTATAAACATGAGGGAGAGGATTAGCTTGAAGCTCAAGAGAAGCAAAACCCAGGAGCACAAACAGGCCCCCGACCCGACCGAAAAAGCGCAAAAGTCGTAAAAGTGTTTTCATGGACTCACCAGTTCCGATAGCCAGTATTGCTCGAAACCACCCCTCCGTCCCATTATAGTCCCAAATTTAAATTTACCTTCATCACCCACCGCCTCCTTCTAACCATTGACATTTCCCCTTACCTGCTGTATATTGGCGCGGCAGATGTAGACCAGGAGGGAACCGTGCTGGGACGAAGCAAAAACGTACCCATTGAAAAGATCGAGACCGTGATCGGGCCGAACACTAACTTTCGCGGCACCCTGATCAGCGATGGGAGTATCCGGATCGACGGCGTGTGCGAGCAGGGCTTGATCAAGACCCTGGGCAATATCATCGTTGGCCCCGAGGCCAAAGTGGCCGCCGATATGGAGGCGGAGAATATCTCGGTCAGTGGGGCGGTGACGGGCCGGATCCTGGCCAGCGGCCGGCTGGAGATTTTGAGGACGGGTAAAGTCTGGGGCGATGTCGAGGTCGGCAGTTTTCTGCTCGATGAAGAGGGCTATTTCCGCGGTAGTTTGGCCATGAAGGATGAGCCGGAGCCGCCCGACTTTGGCCTCATCCCCGCCCTGGTCGAGCCAGAAACCCTACCGCCCGCGCCAGAGACCGGCGAGCCGGAGCCATCCATCGAGGATGAAGTCATTCCGGAGCCGAAAGCGCCGGCAGAGCCGGTTGCCCCAAAGAAGCAGGAGTAGTTAAACTGGGAGATTGGAGGATCGCGGGACTGACAGTCCGTTTTACCAACCCTGCAAACCTCCAATCTCCCAGAGTCGATGCAGACTAAGTTGACTAATCAACAATCCAACGCTCCAAGTTCGTTAGAAAGCTCATCAGTCGCGATGAGCTTTTTTTGTTGTGCGCTTTTTGCGAAAAGGTGTTATTATATTATGTAAGGAAGAAAAGATGGCAAAACCCTAGAGGTGTAACTATGCCGCTACTGTTAGGCCTGAACTCTTTTGATCTAATTTTGATCATCGTCCTCTTTATCGGTCTGCTGATCGGGTTTGTCCGAGGAGTTGGCCCTCAAGCTGCTTCGCTCGCCAGTATCTGGTTTGGGTTACTGATTGCGCTTTATCTCTACCGGCCGTTTAGCAACTACATTTTGCAGGGGCTGGAATGGAGCAGCGTCTTAAGCGATACTTTATCGTTTATGGCGATGCTGTTTGTCTCCTTTCACACCGTGCGGCTGATTGTGCGCTATCTGACCAAAGCGCCAGAAGATAAAGTCCGCCCGATCAAGCGGAAAGGGAGGGTTGGGCCAGTTGATCCGCCAAAGCCGACCCTGTTCAAGCGGCTGGTGGTTGGTCCGGTGGGTACGATCAGCAGCATGCTCTTGGGCCTGCTCCTAACTATCTTATGGACGGCCATTGTTTTGGGCATTATGCAGTTCTTCTTTCAGACCGGCGCTTTTGAGCAAGGCAACGCCCAACCCGGCCTGACCGGCCAACTGCAAAGCTCGGCCCTGGTCCCTTATTTCAACCGAGTGCTGTGGCTACTAGTGCGGTCTCTCAGTTTGTTTGTGCTTGGGGTGGAGGGTTGCAACATTCTAGAGACGGTTGTCGATACTTGTAACGCCCAGGGCGAAGCGCTCTTACGGCACCTTATAGAGTGGCTGGGGTAAGCTCAGCCAGTTGCTTCACCAACTTTGCCGGCACGGATTCACCTGGAGTTCACGGATCGAGTATAATTACGGCCTGTGCCTCTTGAGGTAAATCCGTGTTTTTATTTTCTCAATAACGGTGACCGTGCAACAAAAGTATCTTGATACCCTGGAATTTCCCAAAATTTTAGAGCGCCTGGCCCGTTACGCGGCCTTTTCGGCCAGCAAGACTTTGGCCCTTGAGCTCAAACCGAGCCCTTATTTTAACGAGGTTCGCGACCGCCAGATCGAAACGCGGGAGGCCGATCATCTGCTTTCGGTCAAGATTAATATCGGCGTGGGCGGGGCGCGCGATGTCCGGCCGTATGTGGCCCGCGCGGACCGCGGCTTTATTCTGACCGCTCAAGAGCTGATCGAGATCCGCCAAACGCTGATCGCGGCCCGCGAGCTGCGCCGCACGCTGACCCGGCTGGATGAAGTCTACCCTCGCCTGGCTGACATCGCTCAGCGCATCGAAGAGTGCCCCGGCCTGGTTAATGCCATCGGCCAGGCCATCGACGACAACAACTTCGAGGTCAAAAGCAGCGCCAGCCCGGCCCTTGGCCGCATCCGGCGTGAGCTGGACATCGCTCACAACCGGCTACTGGAGCGGCTCAACCGCATTGTCAACTCGGCCGGCCAGTACTTGCAGGAGGCGATTGTCACCCAGCGCGGCGGTCGCTACGTGGTGCCGGTCAAAGCCGAGTTCAAAGGCCGCATCCAGGGCGTAGTCCAGGATCAAAGCGGCAGCGGCGCCACCGTCTTTGTCGAACCGCTGGCCATTGTCGAACTCAACAATGCCTGGCGCCAACTGCAACTGGACGAAGCAGACGAAATCCAGCGCATCCTGGCCGAGTTATCGGCTCATGTCAGCGATCAGGGCGAATTCATCACGCACACCGTCGCCGCCCTGGCCGACCTTGACCTGGCTTTTGCCAAAGCCAAATATGCTCACGCCCTCCACGCCATCGAGCCGGATCTGGTTAGCTTTGAGGGAGAACAGACCTTGCCAGAGGCCTCTCCGGCTCATGGCGACCTCCCCCGCCTCAAAATTGTGGCCGGCCGCCACCCGCTGCTCGATCCGCAGACGGTGGTCCCCATCGATGTCGCGCTGGCTCAAGAAGTGCGGATGTTGGTCATTACCGGCCCCAACACCGGCGGCAAGACGGTTTCGCTCAAAACGGTCGGGCTGTTGGCGGCGATGGCCCAAGCCGGCCTCCGCCTACCGGCCGGCGAAGGCACGATTCTGCCCCTCTTCGAGCAGATCTTTGCCGATATTGGCGATGAGCAGTCGATCGAGCAGAGCCTCTCGACCTTTTCCGGTCATATGACCAACATTGTCCAGATTCTGCGCGATTGCGATGAGCGGTCGCTGGTCATTTTTGATGAGCTGGGGGCCGGCACCGATCCGGTCGAAGGGTCGGCCCTCGCCCGCTCGATTATGCTGAATCTACTGGAACGGGGCACGACGACGCTGGTCGCTACCCACTATTCTGAGCTAAAGGCCTACGCCCACACCACCCCCGGGGTGGCCAACGCCAGTATGGAATTCAACACCGAGACGCTGACGCCCACCTTCCGGCTGCTGATGGGCGTTCCCGGCGAGTCCAACGCCTTCACCATCGCTCACCGCTTGGGTCTGGCTGACGGCATCATCGAGCAAGCCCGCAGTCTGGTGAGCGAAGACGCCAAGCAGTTCGAGCGGATGCTGGCCGATATTCGAGCTCAAACTGAAGCGGCCCACCGGCTGCGGCGAGAGTCGGAAAAGGCCTTGGAGCGAGCGGAGGATGTGATCAAGGAGCGCCAGGCCCAACTGGCGGCCGTCCAGACCGAACGGCTTGAAATCCTGAACTCGGCTCGGGCCGATGCCCGCCGCGAGATCAAGGCCGCGCGCGAGCGCATCCGCCAGCTTGAGGCGGAAGCACGGGCGGCCCTCGAGCAGCAGCAAGCGGCCTCGCGGGTGGACGTGCCCGAGGTGCAAGCCGTCGAAACTGAGTTGGCCGCTTTGGAAACAGAAGTTAAACCTGTCACTCCACCCCGGCCCGGTCCGGTTGAGGAACCGCCGGTGCCCGGCCCGGTCCGGGTCGGCGATGAGGTTTTTATCCCGCAGTTTAGCGCCGCAGGAGAAGTGGTTGGGCTGCAGGGTCAAGAAGTGGAGGTCCAGTTGGGCCGCTTTCGGGCGACGGTGCCGCTCGATGGCCTAGAGCGCCGGGGCCGGGCTAAAGCTACCCGCCTTGAAGTCGAACCTCGCGCCAAAACGCCCATCGCCGACTCGCCGGGCATGGAGCTCGATCTGCGAGGCCAGATCGCCGAGGAAGCCTTGCTGCGCCTGGATCAGTATCTCGATCAGGCCTTTATGGCTCAACTGCCCTGGGTCCGCATTATCCACGGAAAAGGCAGCGGCGTCTTACGCCAAGCCGTCCGGGATGAGCTGCGTCGTCACCCGCTGGTCAGTACCTATCGCTCCGGCCAGGAGGGTGAAGGCGGCGACGGGGTGACGGTCGCCAAGTTGGCCGTTGGCTAGGTCGGTGGGAGAAAAAAATTAGCCCCAGGTTCAGGACTTGAACCTGGGGCTTTTTGTTGGGGCAGATAGGTTTCTCAGGAACACTTGGTAGAAATGATTATGGATGCGGGTTAGAGCGCCATTGCTCTGTGAGTGACGTTGGACCGAGACTCGGGTGCGTGAAGGTATGAAACCTTTTTTGTTGGCACAACTGCCAGGACGGACATTTTTGTCGAGACTTCATCAGCGACCTTATGGGGTGAGACTGCGGGTGAACAGATTATCCCGCACTTCCACCCTGCCACAAACTAAGTGTTCCGCCTGAGGTCAGGCTAACCCGTCCGTGACGATTTACCCTCCCGGTAAACCAGCACGTTCTGCCAGCGGGTGATGGCAAGGTAGCAACAAAAGTCCTCTCAATCTACCTTTTTATTTTAGCACGACTTTTTCAAAGATGCCACCCGCCCGGAGAGACTTGGTGAGCGGTCATATTCTTGGTCCATCACCAAATATGGTATACTGGTAATGATGGACTCGTCCAGTGCGATACCGCCTAAAAAACAACATTTTTTTATTCGCCCGGTTTTCTGGGTCCCTTTTTTTGTCTTGCTGGGCTTTGGGCTGCGTTTAAATCAACTCAGTTTACAGCCGCTCTGGGGCGATGAGGGCTGGAGCCTCTACTTTGCCGGGCAAAATGTTCCCCAGCTTTTGGCTTTAACAGCCAGTGACATTCACCCGCCGCTCTATTACCTCCTGCTCAAGCTGTGGCTAAGCATCGCCGGGACAAGCGCGGAGACGGCCCGCTTCTTGTCGGTGGCCATCGGCACGCTTCTTATCCCGACTGGCTATGCCTTGGGCCGCCGTCTCTTCGGCGAGCGAGCCGGGTTGATGGCCACGAGCGTGATCACCGTGATGCCGATGGCCGTCTACTACGCCCAAGAAGTGCGCATGTACGGCTTGATTACCCTCTTGGGCGTGGTTTCGACCTATTTTTTGGTGCGCTGGCTCGATGAGCCACGGCCTGACCAGGTGCGGACTAACCGGAAGAGGGGGCTATTCTCTGGAGGAGGCTATGTCCTAACGGCGACCGCCGCGCTTTACACGCTCTACTACGCTCCTTTCTTAATCGCGGCTCAAGCGATTTTTGCGCTTGTTTCAACCGGGCGAGCGGCCGGCCGACCGCTCCGGCGACTGCTGCGTCCCTTTGTCCTAATGGGATTGCTTTACCTGCCCTGGCTCATCTACGCCACCCCTCGACTGCTGGCGTACATCGATAACAAGCGCAATGTCGAGGGTTATACCTCGCTCGGCCTGTTCCAGTTTGTGGCCGATCACCTGGTTACCTTTAGCTTCGGGCATCTGGCCCCGCCCCTAGAAGCTTATCGCTGGCTGGTTTTGTTGCCGCTGGGGGTGGCCAGCTTAGGCTTGCTGGCTGCTAAGTCCCACCGCTGGGGGATACTGCTGCTGGGGCTTTACTTGCTACTGCCCTTGAGCGCCGGGTACATGATTAATCTGGTCTATCCTTTTACGCCCCGTTTTTTTGAGCGCACCTGGCTGTTAGCCGCGCCGGCCTACTGGCTGCTGCTGGCCTTAGGCCTGATCTGGCTGTGGGATCGGCAGAGCTTCCTGGCCGGGTTGATTACCCTCGTCCTGACTCTGGCGGTCAGCGTCTGTTTGGCCGGCTTCTACAATTGGCCCCGTTATCCCCACGAAGACTACCGCCCCCTGCTGCGCGACGTCGCTGCCCGGGCCACGTCCGAGGACACGATCCTGGCCAGTTATCAGTGGCAGTTGGGACTGTATCAAGCCTACTTGCCGCCCCCCCGCCCGCGTCTCTTCGCCGTGCCGGGGTGGGGCGCCGGTTGGTCAGCCCAGGCCGGCGAGGCGTCTCAGCTTGTGGCCGATGTCAGCAGCATTTTCCACCGCTCACCGCGGCTTTGGTTTCCGGCCTACCAGGCCAGCGGCCACATCTGGGAGGACGAAGCCGAACAAGCTATCGCCGAATTGGGGTACCCGGCTCAACTCCTGTGGTACAGTCCGCAGACCAAGCTAACTCTGGCCGGGGCCCCTCGCCAATCTATGCAGCCGGCCCCGACCCCGGCCAACTTTGGCAATCGATTGACTTTGCTCGAGGCCGAAGTCGGTGACGGGAACTATCAGGCGGGCCGGGACATTGTGCCGATCAGTTTGACCTGGCGCAAGGACAAGAGCTTGGGCCAGGATCACTGGGTTAGCCTGCGCCTGGCCGGCGCGGATGGACGCACCTGGACCACTCGCGACAGCCACCCCCGGGCCAACCAAGTTTTCTTCACCGAGCTCCAACCGGGTGAGACTCTCACCGATCAGCACGGCTTGCTGACTCCGGCCGGCGCTCCACCGGGCCGCTACCGGCTGCTGCTCAGCGTGCGCGGGACCGAAGCCGCCCGGCCGCTTGATTTGCTGGCTGAAAACGGCCAGCCGGCCGGCGCTGAACTGCTGCTGGCTGAAATTGAACTGATCCCGCCAGACCCGTCCGTCGGCGCGGCGGCCCTGCCCGTCCGGCAGAGACTCGCGGCTGACTTTGAGGACCAGGTTCGGTTGGTCGGCCTGACCCTGGGCGAAGGCCCCTTCAAGGCCGGCGAGAGGCTGCCGCTGACGCTCTTTTGGGAGTCGTTGGTCGATGGGCCCGGCCCTCTGACCGTCCAGATCGAGTTGCAGGAGCCCGGCGGTGAAGTTGTCTTCTCGCATCAGCAGCCCCCGCTTTGGCCCAGTCCGGCCTGGCGCACCGGCTCGCTGCTGCGTGATCCGCAAGAGGTTTTGCTGCCGCCCACGCTCTCGCCCGGCGAGTATGGCTTGACGGTTAGTCTGCTGACTCCGGAGGCTCAACGGCTTAACGTGGCCGGGCGTGACCGGCTGGTCTTGGCGACCATTAGCACCACCGACCGGCCGCGCTCCTTCGAGCCGCCGGCGCCGGAGTTTAAGCCAGCGGTTAATTTTAGTAACCAGGCCAAGTTGATCGGTCTCGATTTGCCGCAGCCCCGGGTGAAGGCCGGGGAGACGCTGCCGCTGACACTCTACTGGCAGGCGTTGAGCACGCCGGATCGAAGTTGGACGGTTTTTGTCCACCTGATTGATGCGGCGGGTCAGATCGTGGCCCAACAAGACCACCTCCCCGGCGACGGCCAATTTCCGACCACCGGCTGGGTCCCTAACGAGATTTTAACCGACGCCTACCAGATCGCTATCCCGGCCGGCACGCCGCCGGGCCAGTATCGATTAAGGGTGGGCCTATACGATGCCAACGATCCCCAGTTCAGCCGGCTGCCGGTGATCGAGGCTGAACAGGTCGTTAATGACCACGTCGTTCTTGAGCGTTGGCCTATTTTGGTTGAGTGATCTAACATGCAAGGCAACAAGGTTTAGGACTGATTTCATGGAACGAACCAACGAGGAATGGATCGAGGCGCTGCGCGAAGGTAGCCCCGATCAACATGAGGGGATCACCGATTTACTCAAACGGTTGCGGCGCGGGGTGCTGGCTTATCTCCACACCCGCAGTGATTTGAGCCAACTGGCCGAGTCGGAACTGGTCCAAATGAGCGAAGATTTTGCCCAGGAGTCATTGCTCAAAGTTCAAGATAATCTGGACAGTTTTCAAGGCAAGAGCAAATTCACCACCTGGGCTTCAAAGATTGCGGCCAATCACACCATCAGCGAGCTCCGTCGAGCTAAATGGCGCGACTATTCGCTGGATGCCCTGACCGAGTCCGGTTCCTCGCTGCAAGAGATTTTGGCCCTGCCTGCTGATCAAAACCAAGATCCGGATACCGAGAGTGAACGCCGTCAGGTGTGGCGAACGATCGATCATGTGATCAAAAATGAACTGACCGACCGGCAGCGACAGGCCTTAGTGGCCGTCCGGGTCGAGAACATCCCCATCGCCGAGGTGGCGCGGATGCTAGAAACCAATCCCAACAATGTTTACAAATTGTTGCACGATGCGCGCCTTAAACTCAAGCGCCATCTTGAGGAGCTTGACCTGGAACCGGACTATATTCTAAGGCTATTTGGTTAGAACTGGGTAAGATTGCCTGACGGTATACGTCTACAAGAGTAGAAATAAGGTGAGCGGTGGACCAACAATGAGCAACCCGCAGATACATCAGTTGCTGAAATTTATCGTAGAAACAGAAGATTGCGAAATTAGCTGTAATGAATGTTATGATCTTCTGGACAGTTACGCTGAAATGCTGTTCAGTGGCGAAGATCCGGACCAGCTTATGCCCAATGTGAAGCAACATTTAAAGCACTGCTTTTGCTGTGAGCATGAACTGGAAGCCCTGATGGTCATGCTTAAAGAGATCGCTGCTTCATCGGGTAGCTAAATTATTTGCTCTTATCTGCCAATAAAAAAGGAGCGTTTAACACGCTCCTTTTTTTTCCCCGCCTCATCCGCGAGGACAACCATCCTCACGGATGGCCGCTAATCAACCCAAGCCGGTGGTCGCTCCACCCGTTAAGGAGTAACTAGCTAAATATATTACGCAAAAAGTATATCGCAAGTTTCCCTGAATTGCAATAGAATAGTGAAGCCAAACCCTATGAAATTAGTATAAGTTTTGGACTTTAACCCACATCGATCAGAATCCAGCCTCGCCCTTGGCAAGTTTTGCACTTAAACAGGCTAAACACACTGGTTTTTCCCTGACCGTCGCAATCAGAGCAGACCTCAACCCGCCAGCGTCGCCGCCCGCGGCCAATGCACTCGCGGCAAGTCAGGTCCGGTAGACCAGGTTCTTGACCAGTACCCTGACAATGGGCACATTTTTCTTCAAAAGATTTGCCGATTGCGACCGGCGGTTTTACTCGATATTTTTTTGCCATATGCTCTATCCAGCCAAAGATGTTTTTAAAGAGTTGACATAAACGGACCAAGCAGTATAGTATTAGTGAGCCAACCCAGGTCTCAGTGACCGAGAATCTTCCCAATTTTGCAGCTTTACATTCCTATTTAGCCGGTGATCCGGCTATACTTATACTGATTTAGCAGCAATGCAGCAACTTACAGACAGGCTTCCAAAATGATTAATCAAATCGGTCAAGTCTCTGAAATAAAACCCATTCAAAACAAGAACCGGTCAATTTGGGTGCTGCTGCCTATCGCCTTTTATGTGACCGTAGGCAGTATTCTGGCAGCGCTGATCTTTTCGATCCTGGGTTTTCAGATATTTTACCTGGATCGGGCCTATCCCGGGCTCTCCGTAGCCGGAGTCGATGTCAGCGGCATGACTCTGGCTGAGATCGAGCAGGTCATCACTACCCAGGCCGAGGCCCACACCAATGAACCCCTCAGTATTCAGGTCGCCGATAAGACTTATACTTTTACCAAACGGGAGCTAGGCCTCCAGGTTGATGTCCCGGCTACGGCCAGCCAGGCCTTTTACACCGGCCGCCAGGGTGATTTGCTCACGGATATGCGCACTCACCTGTCGCTGCTTTTCCACGAAAAAGATGTGGAGCCGATCATCCTTTATGACACCAGCCCCAGCCATCAAATCCTGCAATCCCTGATCGACGTCAGCAACTATCCGCCCAAAGATGCCGAGATCATCATCCACTCCCCCAACCACATCGAACTGGTGCCGGCCGTGTACGGGCAGAAGTTACACCTCGAGGCGACGCGCCCGCTGGTTGAGGAGGCCGTTTTTAGCAGCAGCTCCGAGCCGGTTCAGGCCGTGGTGCAGAAAGTCCGGCCGGCCTTGACCGATGAAGATGTCCTGCCGGCTTACACTCAGGTCCAGCGCCTCTTGAGCAGCCCGCTCAGTTTCACCTACCGGGTGGGTGATGAAGTGGGCAAGTGGCACATCGAACCGAAGACGCTCTTGAGCATGGTTTCGCTCGACCGGTTTGTCGATGAAGCAGGCAAACTGCAAGTTGCGGTCCGGCTAAACAAAGAAGCGTTGAGACCCTACTTTGCGGAGATGGCCAAAGCCATCAATCAAGAAGCGGTAGATGGCAAGATTGCCTGGGACGGCGAAGAAGAAAAGGCCGTGGTCAAACAGGAAAGCAAAGATGGGCGAAAGTTAGATCTCGAGGCAGCCTACGCCGTCACAGTGGAGGCCGTTCAGTCTGGCTCCAACTCGATCAAACTGCCGGTTGAGGTTCAACCGGCGGCGGTTTCTACCAAGAACGTGGCCAACATGGGTATCACCACGCTGATCACCCAGGCGACCTCTTATTTTCAAGGCTCTAGCGCCGGTCGGATGAAAAACATCGAAGTTGCCGCCTCAAAGTTTGATGGGGTGGTTATCCCACCGGGTGAAATTTTTTCTTTTAACAAGTATCTCGGGCCGGTCACCAAGGAAGAAGGCTACGATGAGTCGCTGGTCATTTTTGGCAACCGGACGGCGGTAGGTATCGGCGGCGGCGTTTGCCAGGTGAGTACCACGGTCTTTCGGGCGGCGCTACTGGCCGGTTTTGAAATCGTCGAGCGCTGGGCGCACGGCTATCGGGTGAGTTGGTACGAGATCAATTCCGAGATCGGTCTGGATGCCACGATCTACGCGCCCAACGTTGACTTTAGATTCAAAAACGATACCGACCATTACCTGCTAATTCATACCGAGAGCAACTTGGATGCCGGGACGGTGACCTTTAAGTTCTACGGCGCGCCGATCCAGCGTGAGGTCGAGATCAGCAAACCGGTGATTACCAACGTGGTTAAGCACGGGCCGCCGATCTACGAGCCTGATCCAAGTCTGCCGGAAGGGGTGACCAAACAGGTCGATTGGGCCAACAATGGTATGGATGTGAGTGTCACCCGGGTGGTCAAGGAAGGCGATCAGATCCTATACAAAGATGAGATCGTTAGTCGCTATCAACCCTGGACCGCGGTCTATAAAGTTGGGGCCAAACGGACCCAGCCTCAACCCCTCCAACCAACGGCCCCGAATGCCCCGGGCGGAACCAATCCCGGCCTCAAACCTTTGCCCTCGCAAGCTGTACCCTACGGTTCACCGGACGTGGCCCCGGCGCCGGGCACGGTCATCGGCAATTCAGGCTACGCCCCTTACAACCCGCCCCCCGTCCAGTAACGTTTCAGCAAAGAAAAAGGAGTGAAAAAGTCCGCTTTTTCACTCCTTTTGGTTACCTGCCGGTTAGGCAAGAACTATCTTCGCAGCCACTGCCGGCCGCTCTCGGCCACGCCCGCCGCGATAGCGGCCTTGATCAGGTCAATCCCAATGAACGGCGCCACGCCGCCCGTCCAGGCCGCGCTCCAACTGCCCAGCATCAAAGCCAGCCAGCTCGCCCCGACCCAGTAGACGACCACAACACCGGCCAGCGCCGCCACAAAGTTACCCCACCAGCCCCGCACCGAAAGCCGGTCGGCCAGATAGCCCGCGACAAAGGCCGCCGGTACGTAGCTGATCAGATAACCGGCCGTCGGGCCGAAGAACGCCGCCGGACCAAGCCCTCGGGCATCAAAAGGTAAGCCAATCGCAATCATGCTCAGGTAAGCAATCTGGGCCAAAGCACCGCCCCGCGCGCCCAACACCAAGCCGGATAGGACCACGGCCAAGACTTGCAGCGTGATCGGGACCGGGGTGAAAGGCAGTTCAATGGTGATCCGGGCCGTTAGCGCTGATAGAGCGGCAAAAAGAACCACAGCCGCTGCTGCCCGCGCCAGACTTTGGTTGATGAACATCGGTAAAGATTTACTATGCATTGAGTGTCTCCTTAGTTTAGTCAGAAAATTTTTCTAGCCTAGCGGCGCAGCGAGGCCACGCAGCCGGCACTACTCCCCACCCTAAAAATTATAAGAGGATTCCGGCCCCTTGACACTGTTCAGATGTCCAGTGTCCGCCTGGTAACCTAGAGAGTTTTTTGGCCGGAAAGCACCCGGCTCAGTAGGGCGCCCCTCTCCCCCCCAAACGCTCGACGTGGGCCGGATCGTAACAGTCACCAAATTTTGTCCGGGGCATGGTCGCTTTTTGCTGCATCAAGACCTGATATTCCTCATCATCGACCATGGCCACAATCCGGGCGATACTGGCCTCGCCATCGACAAAGCGCCAGGGGAAGCAGCCCACTTGCACCCGCCGGTTGACCAGCAAGTCAATGTCACCGCCGATGCACTCGGCATGGATAATGCCTTTGTCAAACATCCAGAGATGCATCATTTGGTACGTCTCTTTGGTAAAGATCTCGGTCAGGGCTTTGCCGTACTTGTCCCGGAAGTGCCGGTCGCACTCCTCGGCCTGGGCCGGCATCCAATCCCGAATTTTGGTGTTCATCGGGTGATCGGCGCTGCCGCAATCGACCCCGATCCACTTAATCTTCTTTTCCTGGCACCAGCGGGCAAAGCGCGGGTCCGGACCGGGATGTTTGCACATGTAGCGGACCTCGTTGCCATAGGGTTGGTCCCAGCCAAAGTGGTGGTAGCCGGTGTGGATAAGCAGAATGTCGTTTTCTCTAACTTCCACCCGGGCCTCGATCATATCCGGGGTGTAAATATCATAATCCCCACACGCATCGCTCAAATCCACGATGGCGGCTTCACCGGCCAAAAACTCGAAATCCAGTTGGGCGATGTCTTTGCCCGGCGTGTAGAAGTGAATCTCGCCATCAAGATGGGTGCCGACGTGGTTGCTGTGGGTCAGAACTTGACCATTGGCGCCATTAGGCGCAATCCGTTTGAAGTACTTAATTTCCAACGGCTCGTAGGTGGGCCAGGCCGGCGTACCCAGGCCGAGCGGAATAGTTAAGTCAATAAACTTCAACCTTGACCTCCTTGGGCATAGTTTGGGGACAAACTTGAGCTACATCAAAAGGGACTAACTCCGGTCGAGCTGTATTCTAACACAGCTACCACTTTTGAGCATTTTTGCCCTTTCGTGTACAATCGGCCCCAATCCTCGGAAAAGGAGGTGACACCGTTCCCGAAGGATCCGTTTCGCCCTGTCAGCCCTCGCTCTTGCTCACACCGCCGTGAGCCCTCGCGCCTCGACGCCCGTCCGGACGACTTCCAGCCGGCCCTGCCTGGGATAATAAAGAGTGGAGTCGTGTGAGGTTGTATTCGTTATCGAGGTGGGGCCCACTCCCCGCCAAAGAATTTCGTTGGCCGTTGTAACAATAAAAAAGGAGAAGAGAAGTCGATGTTAAAGAAAACCTTAGTCTTACTGCTCAGCGCTATGGTCTTGAGCTTAATCGCGGCTTGCGGTTCGGCCCAACCCGAAACGGTCACCGTGGTCGAAACAGTGGTGGTCAAGGAAGAGGTCGAGAAAGTCGTGACGGTCGAGGTCGAGAAAGAAGTTGAGAAGATTGTCACGGTTGAAGTCGAAGCGGCCGCCGAGGCGGCTGAAGGCGAACCGCTCGTCGTCTTTGGCGCTTATGCCACCGCCATCGAGGAGCCGTGGGACGGCGTCATCCACAGCGCCCTGACCAAAGCTCAGGAAGCGGGCCAGATCACCTACACTTTCGCCGACGACATTGGCTATTCCGGCGATATGGAGCGCATCTTACGCGAAGTGGCCGAAGAGACCCAACCGGACATCATCTTCGGCGATGCCTTTGGTAACGAAGAAGCAGCGCGACGGGTGGCAGTCGATTATCCAGAGATCGCTTTTGTCTTTGGCTCCGGCGGCGGCCCGGCGGAACCCAACTTCTCAGTCTTTGACAACTGGATTCACGAGCCGGCCTATTTGAGCGGCATGCTGGCCGGCGGCCTGACCGAGAGCAACGTCGTCGGGGTGGTGGGCGGCTTCCCCGTGCCGGAAGTCAACCGGATTGTCAACGCCTTCATCGCCGGGGCAGAGGCCGTTAATCCCGAAGTAGATGTCAAGACGACGTTCATCAACAGTTGGTTCGATCCGGCGGCGGCCAAAGAAGCGGCCCTGGCCCAGATCGATGCCGGGGCCGATGTCCTCTTTGCCGAGCGATTCGGCGTGATTGAAGCGGCGGCGGAAAATGGCCTTTACGCCTTTGGCAATATGAGCGACCAGACCGAGCTGGCCCCCGAAAGCGTGGTCAGCGGGCCGGTCTGGAATATGGAGCCGACCGTGCAGTACATTATTAATCAGGTTAGCGGCGGCACCTACACCGCCCAAGACTTAAAAGACTTCAGCATGGTCGCTAAAGGCGGCGCCAGCCTGGCCCCGATCAACGAAGGTGTCAGCGGCGGCATTCCCGCCGACCTGATTGAGCAGGTTAAGGCCAAAGAGGCCGAGATCGTCAGCGGTCTTTTCCGGGTTGACATCGCCGAAGCCCAACCGCCGGCCTCATCCGCCGGAGCTGCCGAGTAACGTATGAATGCCGTAGAGATGCGCCACATCTTCAAACAGTTTGGCGATCTGGTCGCCAGCGACCACGTCAACTTCAGCCTGCGCCGCGGTGAAATCCACGCCTTGCTGGGCGAAAACGGCGCGGGCAAAACTACCCTGATGCGCATTCTCTACGGCCTCTACCATGCCGACTCGGGCGAGATCCGGGTCAAAGATCAGCCGGTCGAGATCAACTCGCCCAAAAGGGCCATCGAGCTCGGGATCGGCATGGTCACCCAACACTTTGCCCTGGTGCCGCCCTTAACCGTGACCGAAAATGTGGTGCTGGGCTATACCGGCCGCTTCCGACTGGAACTGGAGCAGGCCCACCAACAGGTGGCGGCAGCGGCTCAAAAGTTCGGGATAGAGGTCGAGCCCACGGCCCGGGTCAAGGATCTGTCGGTCGGCCAGCGGCAGCGAGTCGAGATTCTAAAGGCCCTTTACCGCAACGCCGAGGTCTTGATCCTGGACGAGCCGACGGCGGTCCTCGTGCCCCAAGAGGTGGAGCAGCTTTTTGACAGCTTGCAGCGGCTACAAACCGGCGGCCTGTCCGTCGTCTTCATTAGCCACAAACTCAACGAGGTCAAGAGCATCACCAACCGGGTGACCGTCCTCCGCCACGGCCAGAACGCCGGCACGGTCGAGACCCGGGAGACCAGCCAGGCCGAGTTGGCCAAGATGATGGTCGGGCGGGAAACCTTTGGCGTGAGCCGGGCCCTCAACGGCGCGCCAGGTGAGCCGGTGCTGCGACTATCGGGCGTGGCGGCGGTGGATAACAAAGGGCTGCCCGCCTTGAAGAGCATCACCCTCGAGGTCCGGGCCGGGGAGATCGTGGGGCTGGCCGGTGTCTCCGGCAATGGCCAGGTTGAGTTGGCCCAGGTGCTGGACGGGACCCGCCCCGCCAGCAGCGGCCGGATTACGGTTGACGGGCAGGAGATCACCAACGCCGGGCCGGCCAGGATCATGGCAGCCGGCGTCGGCCGGATCCCCGAAGATCGCCATGAAAGCGTGGTGGCCGAACTGAGTGTGGCTCAGAATATGGCCCTGGAGCATCTGGACAACTTCACCGGCCGGGGGGTGCTGAACAAAGTTGCTCTGCGCCAGCACGCTGAAAAACTTATTCGAGAGTACCAGATCAAAGCCTCGCCCCAGGACAAGATCCGGACCCTATCGGGCGGCAATATGCAGAAGGTTATCCTGGCCCGGGTCCTGGAGCGCCATCCCAAGGTCATTATCGTGGCCCAGCCGACCCGCGGCCTGGATGTTGGGGCGACAGAGTATGTGCGCGGCAAGCTGCTGGAGCAGCGGCAGCGGGGAGCCGCTATCCTGCTCATTTCCGAGGACCTGGATGAGATTCTGGAGCTGGCCGACACGATTGCCGTCATTTACGAAGGCGAACTGATGGCCGTCCTCCCGGCTGAACAGGCCGAGCCGGAGCAGCTCGGCTTGCTGATGTCCGGGGTGCGCCCGGCAAGGACGGTGGCTGATGGGGCTTAAAGTCGAGCGGGCCCCGGCTCCCGTCTGGATCCGGCCCTTGATTCCGATCGCCGCCATCGTGGTCACCTTTATTCTAACGGCCAGCCTGGTCCTACTGGTCGAGGCTAACCCGCTGGAAGCCTACTACTACTTCCTGATCGATCCGCTCTCTAGCCGGGTCAGCGCGATCGAGGTCTTGGTCAAGGCGACGCCGCTGCTGCTGACGGGCGCGGCCGTGACCTTTGCCTTTGTCGGCGGCTACTGGAATATTGGGGCGGAGGGACAGCTTTACGCCGGGGCCACCGCCGCCACCGGAATTGGCATCTGGCTGGGCGAGACCTCGGCCTGGCTGGCACTGCCGGCCATGATTGCCGGCGGTTTTGCGGCCGGGATGCTCTGGGCCCTGGTACCGGCCTTGATGAAGGTCAAATTTGCCATCGACGAGGTAGTGACGACGCTGCTGCTTAACTCGGTGGCCCTGTTTGCGGTCAGCGCGCTGCTCAACGGGCCGTGGCGCAACCCGATCTCCCAGTGGCCCCAATCGCCCGATATTGGCCCGGCCGCGATTTTTCCCAAACTGATCCCCCGCTCGCGGCTGCACTTAGGCTTCATTTTGGCTGTGGTGGTGATTATCATTCTCTGGTTTGTGCTGACCAAGACGGCCCTGGGGCTGCGGATGCGCGCGGTCGGCTTGAGCCCGGCCGCGGCCCGTTTCGCCGGCATCCACGTTGAGCGGACCACGCTCATCGCCGCTTTGGTCAGCGGCGGCATCGCCGGGCTGGCCGGGGTCAGCGAGATCGCCGGCATCCACTATCACCTGATCGATGCCATTTCGCCGGGGTACGGCTACACCGGGATCATCATTGCCACGCTGGGCACGCTCAATGCCTGGGGGGTGGCCCTGGCGGCCTTGTTCATCGGCCTGATCGATACCGGGGCCCAGACGGTCAGCCGGGCTTTGGGCGTGCCCAGCTATTTGGGCGAGGTGATCCAAGCCGCGCTGCTGCTGGTGACCCTGGGCATGCTGCTGCTGCAAAGCTACCGGCTCAAGTGGGAGAGGCGTTAAACGATGGATTGGGTTTTGGTCTTGACCTTTGTGGTCGGTCTGCTGGGCGCGACGCTGCGGGTGGCCACGCCGCTGATCTATGCCACCATCGGCGAACTCTACACCGAGCGCGCCGGTGTCCTGAATCTGGGCATCGAGGGCACGATGTTCCTGGGGGCCTTTACCGGCTTTGCCATTGCGGCCAAAAGCAGCGAGGCTGGATTGCCCGGCTATCTGTGGCTGGGCCTGCTGGGAGCCGTGGTCGCCGGCATGCTGATGGGGCTGCTGATGGCCTTTTTCAGTGTATCGCTGGGGGTGAACCAACACGTCTCCGGCTTGGGCATCACCCTGCTGAGCATTGGCCTGTCGCTCTTTGGCTTCCGGCTAATTTTCGGCCAGAGTTCGGTCTTGCCCTCGATTGAGCCGTTTGGCCAGTTCTCCATCTTCGGCAACCTGCCGGTTTTGGGACCGATCTTCGAGCAGTATTTGCTGACCTACCTGGCCTTTTTGGTTTTGCTGCCGCTGGCCTGGTGGCTGCTCTACCGGACGAGTTTTGGGCTGGAGCTGCGCTCGGTGGGTGAGAATCCGGAAGCCGCCGATGCGGCCGGGGTCAATGTCTTCAGAATCCGGACGATAGCCATTGTCTTGGGCAGCGCGCTGATGGCCATGGGCGGCGCGTTTCTCTCGCTGGCCCAGTTGGGCGCATTTTCGCCGGGCATCATCGCCGGGCGGGGTTGGGTCTGCATCGCTCTAGTGATCTTTGCCAAGTGGGATCCGGTCAGAGCCATGTGGGGCGCGCTGCTCTTTGGCGGCGTCTTTGCCTTGCAGTTGCGCTTGCAGTTGATCAACGACATCGATATTCCCTTTGAGATATTTCTGGCCTTGCCCTACCTGGTGACCATTCTGGCCCTGGCGATCGCCGGGCGCAACGTGGCTTATCCGGGGGCGTATTTGAAGGCTTACCGGCGGGAGTAAGTGAGGGCTCTCCAGGACCGAGCAGCTATGAGAATTTACGTTTTACGTTTTAGGATATCACCCCTTTGGATTCCTATTGAGCTTATATAATTGGAGGTGAAACCGTGGACAAATTCATGCAAGCCGCGCTAGAAGAAGCAAAGCAAGGCCTGGCCGAAGGCGGGATCCCGATCGGCTCGGTGCTGGTCATCGACGGCGAGATTGTGGGCCGAGGTCACAACCGGCGGGTGCAGCAGGGTAGCGCCATTTTGCACGCGGAAATGGACTGCCTGGAGAACGCCGGCCGGCTCAAGGCCAGCGATTACCAACGGGCGGTGCTTTACTCGACCCTGTCGCCCTGCGATATGTGCAGCGGCACGGTCCTGCTCTACAAAATCCCCAAGGTCGTCATCGGCGAAAACACAACTTTTCAAGGGCCGGAAGATTACGTTCGCTCCCGGGGCGTCGAGTTGGTTATCCTGAACCACGAAGAATGCATTGGCCTGATGGAAGCGTTTATCGCCGCCAAGCCGGAATTGTGGAATGAGGACATCGGGGTGTAGCCGTGATCACGTCGGAGATGGAACAGTACTTCCAGCAAGCGCTCATCCCGCTGCGCTTGGCCTGCAAAACCGGGTCCGGCTGGCCTATGGTTCTCTCGCTGTGGTACGTGTATGACGGCGGCCGATTCTACTGCGCTACCCGGCAAACGGCCAAAGTGGTCAGTTACCTGCAAACCGACCGGCGCTGCGCCTTCGAAATCGCTGCGGACGAGCCACCCTACTGCGGGGTTCGAGGGCAGGGAATTGTTACTCTCGATCAGGCACTCGGGAGCCAAATTTTGGAGCGACTAGTGATTCGCTACCTGGGCAGTATCGATAAGCCGCTCGCCCGCCAACTCCTGGCCCGGGCTGACCGGGAGGTAGCTCTTGTCATTGAGCCGGTCAAGCTTTTTCATTGGAACTACTCGGATCGGATGAAAGACTCAGTCGAGGGGGTTAAGCAAAAGCCGTGTCCTTGAGGGATGGTCGGTGAATTATGCCG
>CALMIS010000349.1 GCA_937864185.1 uncultured Chloroflexota bacterium | reverse complement strand
CGATTTTTCGACCCAGCCTAATTCGCAAGCCGGATTTGAGGCCTGGCTTGCGCAACGCCAGGTTTATTCCTTTGACTTGGGTCAAAATCTATTCGACACCGCTTTGCTTAAGCTGGCACCTGACCGCTTTGTTTGGTACTTGAACATCCACCACCTGATCGCCGATGTCCTGGCCTTTGCCCTCATTTTCCGCCGCATGAGCGAGTTCTACGCTCTGGCGGTGGTCGGCCGCCTGGCCGATGCGCCCGCGCTGCCGCCTTATCGAGCTTACCTGGATTACGAAGCGGCCTCTCATGCCTCGTCGCAAGCGGTAAAAGCCGGCCATTTCTGGCGCGAGAAGCTGGCCGAGCCGCCGGGCCCCACTGAGTTCTACGGCCAGACCCTACCCGCCGAGGCCCCACCCCGCACCGAGCGCGTCCCGTGCGACCTGGGTCCCGCTCGCTCGGCCCGGCTGCGCGAGATGGCTCAGGCAAAAGGCCTGCGCAGCCTCACCCCGGAGCTATCCCTGTTCCATATCTTTACCGCGGTTCTGGCCGCCACGCTCCACAAGATCAGTGGCCGGGAGCGATTGGCCTTGGGCGTGCCCTTCCACAATCGAGCAACGCCGCAATTTAAAGACACTATCGGCTTGTTCATCAACCTCTATCCTTTGCTCATCGAGCTCCAGCCCGATCAGACCTTTCGAGACCTCGTCCAGCGCATCATGAAGGAAAATCTGACGGCCCTGCGCTACGTCCAACATGGACCGGACGGCGCGGCTAAAGTCTACGATGTCGTCCTTAACTACCTGACCGCTACCTTCGGCGACCTGGCCGGCCTGCCCACCGAGAACCGCTGGCTCCACCCCGGCTACGGCGACAGCCACCACGCCCTGCGCCTGCAAATCCACGATTTTGAGCAGACCGGCCGATTTGTGCTTTATTTCGATCTGAACACTGCCGTCTTCGATGCCCAGCGCCGGCAGTGGCTGATCGAACACTTTCTGCGCCTGCTCGATCAGGTTTTGGTCGATGGCGACCAGCCGCTGAACCGGCTCAGCCTGCTCTCGGACGCGCAAACCCAAGAACTCCTGATCGACTTCAACGCCACCGCCGTGCCCTACCCCGACCACCAGACGGTCGTGCAGCTTTTTGAAGCCCAAGTCGAGCGGACGCCGGCCGCCGTGGCCCTGCAGCACAATGACCAACGCCTCACTTACGCCGAGCTAAATCGCCGGGCCAACCAACTGGCTCACACCTTGCAAGCCCACGGCGTCGGCCCCGAAACCCTGGTCGGACTCTGCCTGGAGCGCAGCCCTGAAGCGGTGATTGGCATCCTGGGCGTGCTCAAAGCCGGCGGCGCCTACGTCCCCATCGACCCGGCCTACCCCCCTCAACGCCTGGCCTTCATGATATCAGACGCCAACATCACCCTGATTTTGACTCAAGCCCGCATCAATGAGCAATTAGCAATGAGCAATGAGCAATTAACAATTAACAATGAGCAATTAACAAATCCATCCCTCCACCCCTCCACCCCTCCACCCCTCCACCCCTCCAATCCTCCAACCTTCCAACCCTCCAATCTTCCAACCTTCCAACCTTCCAACCTTCCAACCTACAAAGCCCTCTGCCTCGACACCGCCTGGCCGGCCATCGCCGCCTACCCCGATGCTAATCCGCCCCCGGCCGCAGCGTCAGAGAGTCTGGCCTACGTGCTCTACACCTCCGGCTCGACTGGGCAGCCTAAAGGCGTTATGATCGAGCACCGCCAGTTGGCTAACTACCTCTGCTGGGCGAACGATCAATACGTCCGCGGCGAGGCGTTAGCCTTCCCCCTCTTCTCGTCGCTCTCGTTCGATTTAACGGTGACCTCCATCTTTACGCCCCTGATTTCCGGCGGGAGGGTGGTGATCTACGGCGAAAGCGACAATATCCGGGGCATGGAAATTCTGCGCATTTTGGAAGATAACGCGGTCGACGTGATCAAGCTCACTCCGTCCCACCTGTCCCTGCTCAAGACGGCGACGCTCCACACCTCCCGCCTCAAGCGCCTGATCGTCGGCGGTGAAATTTTTCAAACCAACCTGGCCCGCACCATCCACGAAGCCTTTGGGGGTAAAATTGAGATTTTCAATGAGTACGGACCAACCGAGGCGACCGTCGGCTGTATGATCCACCGCTTCGACCCCCAGCGCGATATCGACGCCGCCGTGCCAATCGGCCGGCCTGCCGCCAATACCCAGATTTTTGTTCTAGACCAACATCTCACCCCCACTCCTTCCGGCGTCACCGGCGAAATCTACATCGGCGGCGCCGGCGTCGCCCGCGGCTACCTCAATCGCCCGGAGTTAACGCAGCAACGCTTCAAAGCAACCACCGACTCACTCAAACAATTAGCAATGAGCAATGAGCAATTAACAATTAACAATAACCATATACCCCCCTCCCGCCCTCCACTCCTCCAACCCTCCAACCCTCCACTCCTCCACCCCTCCACTCCTCCAATCTTCCAATCTTCCAACCCTCCAACCCTCCACCCTTCCAATCCTCTCTCCCCCCACCTCTACCGCACCGGCGACCTGGCCCGCTGGAACGCTCACGGGCAGCTAGAGTTTCTAGGCCGGGCCGATGAGCAGGTCAAAATTCGGGGCGCGCGCATCGAGCTGGGCGAAGTCGAAGCCGCGCTGCTCGAGCAGCCTGAGATCAGCGCCTGCGTGGTCGAGGTCGTCCGGCAGGAGCCGAGCGAAACTATTGAGCTGCGGTTCTGTCTGGCGTGCGGTTTGCCGTCCAACTATCCCGGGGGCAGCTTCGATGCCGAGGGCGTGTGCGAGTTGTGCCGCTTCTATGATCGCCATCGGGCTAAAATCGAGCAGTATTTCAAAACCCCGGCCGACCTGGAAAAGATCATTGAGCAGATTAAAGCCTCGCGAACGGGCCGGTACGACTGTATGCTGCTCCTCAGCGGGGGCAAGGACAGCACCTATGTCTTGGGCCAGCTCGTGGATATGGGTCTCACCCCGCTGGTCTTCAGCTTTGACAACGGCTACCTCTCCGACAGCGCCAAGGCCAACATCCGGCGCGTCACCGAGCGACTGGGCGTCGATCTGGTCTGGGGCGAGACGCCGCATATCAAGGCCATTTTCGCCGATAGCCTCAAACGGCACAGCAATGTCTGCAACGGTTGCTTCAAAACGATTTATACCCTGAGTCTGAAGGAAGCCCGGCGGCACGGCCTAGAATACATCTTTACCGGCTTATCGCGGGGACAGCTTTTTGAAACGCGCCTGGGCCATCTCTTCAACCAGCACCTCTTTGCCGTCGAGGATATGGATAGCGCCATCTTGGAAGCGCGCAAGCTTTACCACCGCCTCGATGACGCCGTCTCGCAATTGCTGGATGTCGAAATTTTCAAGAATGACACCATCTTTGACGAGATCCGCTTCGTCGATTTTTATCGCTACACTCAGGTCACCTTGGAAAAGATGATCGATTACCTCCACCGGCGGTTGGGCTGGGTCAGGCCAAAAGACACGGGGCGCTCGACCAACTGCCTGATCAACGAAGCCGGCATCTATGTACATCGCCAGGAGCGCGGTTACCACAACTACGCCCTGCCTTACAGTTGGGATGTCCGCCTGGGACACAAGACTCGAGCAGAGGCGCTGGCTGAGCTCGATGATGAACTGAATTTGACCAATATCAAGCGGATACTGGCCGAGGTCGGCTACGAGTCCCCTGCCAAGGTCGCGACCACCGAGAACCGGCTGGCCGCCTATTACGTCTCGCCCAGGCCGCTGACGGTCTCGACCCTGCGCAGCAGCCTGGCCAACCGGCTGCCCGACTATATGCTGCCGACCTATTTTGTCCACCTCGAGCAGATCCCCCTTACTCCCAACGGCAAAGTGGATCGCCGCGCCCTGCCCGGTCCCGATAAAGACCGGCCGGCCCTGGGGTCCGATTTTGTCGCTCCCACCGGCCCGCTCGAGACCCGGCTGGCCGAAATTTGGGCTCAGACCCTCGGCCTGAAGCAGGTGGGTAGCCACGATAACTTTTTTGATCTGGGCGGGGCTTCGATCCCAGCCGTCCAGGTCCTGGCTCAAGTCGCCCAGACGTTTCAAGTGGAGCTGCCCCTGCGCAGCCTCTTTGAAGCCCCGACAGTGGCGACGCTCAGCGAGCGGATCGAAGCGGCGCTTCTGGCCGAAATCGAGTCACTAAGTGACGAAGAAGCCGAACAGTGGTTGGCCAAGTTAGGCTGAGCCGCATCTAAGGCAAAGGACAAACCGATTTATGACTCCACAGACCGACCTATCTGAACGAAAAGCCAACCTTTCCGCGGCCAAACAGGCCTTGCTGGCCCGGCGCCTGCGCGGTGAGCTTAAGGCCACGGCGCCCGAGGAGACGATCTTGCCGCAGCCGGCCGGCGAAGCAGCCGGTCTCTCCTTTGCCCAGCAGCGGCTCTGGTTTCTGCACCAGCTCGAGCCGCACAGCCCGGCCTACAACATGATCAACCTCATCCGGCTGCAAGGTCCGCTGGATCCGGCCCGGCTGGAGGCCAGTCTCAACGAGGTAGTGCGCCGCCACGAAATGCTGCGCACCAGCTTTGCGGTCGAAAATCGACAGCCCGTTCAGCAGGTCGTCCCCAACTTGACGCTAAACTTGGAGCTAATCGAGGCCGGTGCCTGGCCGCCGAGCGAACTCGAAACGCGGATCATCGCCCTGGCGCAGCGCCCGTTCAACCTGGCCACCGGCCCTCTGCTCCGGCTGACCCTCCTGTCCACCACCCCCGCGGATCACCGCCTGCTCCTGGTCGTTCACCACATCATCTTCGACGAGTGGTCCAACGAGATCTTCTGGCGCGAGCTGTCGAGCGTGTACCGGACCCTGACCGCGGACCAACCGCCCCCTCTGCCGGAACTGCCGGTCCAGTACGCCGACTTCGCGGCCTGGCAAAAAGAGCAACTGACCGGCGGTCGGCTGGACTCGCAGCGCGACTATTGGCGCCAGCAACTGGCCGGCTCCCTGCCGCTCCTGCCCCTGCCGCTCGACCATCCCCGGCCGGCGGTCCAGACCTACCACGGCGCCCTGGCTTCTCGGCAACTACCCCCAAGCCTGAGCGAGGCCTTGCGCCGGCTCAGCCAGCAGGCAGAGACGACCATGTTTATGACCCTTCTGGCCGCGTTTACGGTCCTGCTGGCCCGGTACTCCGGCCAGACTGATCTCCTGATCGGCACCCCGGTAGCCAACCGTCGCCGGCCCGAGGTCAAGGACCTGATTGGGCTGTTTTTGAACACCCTGGTCATCCGCGCCGATGTGGCGAACAACCCTCCCTTTCTCGAGCTTCTGAAACAGATCCGCCAGACCGCGCTCGATGCCTATGCCAATCAGGACTTCCCCTTTGAGCAGTTGGTCAGCGATCTCCAACCCCGGCGTGATCCGAGCTACAATCCTATTTTTCAAACGATGTTTGTCTACCAGCAAGATGCAGTCGAAGCCTTGAGCCTGCCCGAGGTAAAGGTGACCCGCCGTTTCCTCGATGCGGGCGTGGCCAAGTTCGACCTGACCCTCTTTGTCAATGAGACGGAGCAGGGGCTGGCCACTGCTTTTGAGTACAACACAGCCCTGTTCGAGGCGGAGACCATCGAGCGGATGCTGGACCACTGGCAGACGCTGCTCACCGGCCTGGCGACCGAGCCGGCCCAGCGGGTGGCTCACCTGCCGTTGCTAAGCGAGGCCGAGCAGCACCAGATCCTCATCGAGTGGAACCAGACGGATCTGGCTTTCCCCGAGCAGGCCTGCCTCCACCAGTTGATTGAAGCCATCGCCGACCGGCAGCCCCACGCCAGCGCGGTCCAATTTTTACAGGATCGGCTGACCTATGGCGAGCTCGAGCGGCGAGCCAATCAAGTGGCCCATTATCTCGCGACTCGGGGCGTCAAACCGGGCACGCTCGTCGGCATTTGCCTGGAGCGCTCGCTCGAGCTGGTGGTAGCCATTTTGGGCGTGCTGAAGGCCGGCGGCGCTTACGTCCCGCTGGATCCGGCCTACCCCGCCGAGCGGCTGGCCTATATTGTCATCGACACCGGGATGCCGCTGCTATTTGTGCCGGCCGGTTGGAGCACCGGTCCGGCGCTTAACCATGTAGAAACCGTCTGTTTGGCCGAGCAGTGGCCGAGCATTAGCCAACACAGCGGCGACCGGCCCAACAGCCCGGTCACGGCCGCTGACCTGGCCTATGTGATCTATACCTCCGGCTCCAGTGGCCAACCGAAAGGCGTGCCCATCACGCACCGCAACATCGTCCACTCCACCTCGGCTAGATTGGCCTATTACCCGGAACCGATTACCACTTTTCTGCTGCTCTCCTCGGTGGCTTTTGACAGCTCGCTGGCCGGTCTCTTTGGGACCCTGGCTCAGGGTGGCACCCTACTTCTGCCCCCACCCGGCGGCGAAAAGGATGTCCACCAAATCGCGATGCTCACCGCTCTTTATCAAGTTTCCCACACCCTGTGTCTACCCTCCTTGTATAGCCTCGTCTTGAGCTATGCCAAACCGGGCCAGCTCGACTCGCTCAAAGCCGTCATCGTGGCCGGCGAAGCCTGCCCGGTCGAACTGGCCAACCGCCACCATCGGCTGCTGCCCCAGACCGCGCTCTACAACGAATACGGCCCCACTGAAGCCACGGTCTGGGCCACGGCCTATCGCGTTCCGGCCGATTTGACCGAGCCATCCGTCCCGATTGGCCGGCCCATCGCCAACACCCGGCTTTACCTTCTGGACGCGTCTCGGCAGCTGGTCCCCATCGGCGTGCCGGGCGAACTTTACATCGGCGGAGCAGGGCTGGCCCAAGGCTATCTTAACCGGCCCGAGTTGACCCAAGAGAAATTTATCGAGGCGAAAACGCTGCCGTTTAGCCTGGACGGGCCCCCCGGGCTTCACTCAAACGGCCTCCGGCCCCGGCTGTACCGGACCGGCGATTTAGCCCGCTATCGCCCGGACGGCACGATTGAGTTCTTGGGCCGGGTTGATCACCAGGTCAAAATCCGGGGGTACCGGGTAGAGTTGGATGAAATCGAAGCGGCGCTCCGGCAGCATCCCGCTGTCGCCGATGCAGCCGTCGTGCTGAGGCAGCAGCGCCCAACCTTATCTGGTGGACTCAAACCGGCCCCCAGCCCGGAAGCTCTCGCTCAACAGTTGGCCGAGCTTGAGCCTCGCCTGGCCGAGCAGATGCTGCGCGAGATCGAACAGTTGGGGGATGATGACGTGGATGCTATCCTGGCCCACAACCCTTATTTGGAGTGACTATGGCCCGCCTCCTTTTTCTGACTGTTGGTGTGACCAGTTATCTGAATGCCGGCTTTCAGTTGGCCCGGCAGTTGCAGCGCCGCGGCCACGAGCCAATTTTTGCCAGCGCCAGCCGGGCAGCCGGCTCCCAGGTGGAGGCTCAAGGCTGGCCGTTTATCTTCCTCCAGGCAGAAGCCGAGGCGCTGACCCAGGCCTACCGGCGCCCCCGCTCGGCCGCCCGGCTGCCCCAGCCTGTGCGGAAACTACCTTTCGTGGACCGACTTTGGCCCTATTTAGACCGGTCGGTCCAAATCGCCGCGATGCAGCCCCGGCGTGATTATATTCTTAGCAACAGCCCCATAGCCAAGATCATCGAGCAGTGGCAGCCGGACCTGCTCCTGATCGATTACGAACTTCACCATCACATCATCGGGACGGCCAAGTTTGGGTTGCCAACCTATTTGTTGGAGTATTACTGCTCGGTGCGCCAAGCGCCGGATGTCCCGCCCTTGTATGCCCGCTTCCTGCCCACTGGCACCCCGGGGAGCAAGCTGCGGGCGGCCCTAAGCTGGCAGTCTGTCCGTCTGAAACGCAGGCTGCGTTACACCCTTGAGCGGGTTTACTACAAGCGGGCCGACTGGTTCTCGACCTTGATCGACTTAGCCCGGCAGGAGAATTTCCCATTTGAGCAGGAAGTGGAATTTCTGTTCCAATATCAATATCTAACCTACCGCCACATTCCAACGCTGATGCTCTCGGCCTGGGAATTTGATTTTCCGCACGAGGTCGAAAACAAGACCAGTTACGTGGGGCCTATGGTCCAACTCGAGCGGCACGAGGTGGACGTCGACCCCCGGTTTTGGGAGGTGATGGCTGCCTTGAGCGAGCAGCGGCGGGCCGGGCGAGCCCTGATTTATTGCTCGATGGGCTCGCTTCACTCTGACGCTGGCTACTTTCAGCGGGTTATCGCCGCGGTGACCGGCCGCCCGGAGTGGAACTTGATCCTGGCTGTGGGCTCGAAGCTTCCGTTGGAGCAGTTCCAACCGGCGCCGCCCAACGTTCACTTATTCAGCCGCGTGCCGCAGCTTAAGGTGCTCGAGCAGGCCGATCTTATGCTAGCCCACGGCGGTATCGGCACCGTCAACGAAGCTCTTTTGTTGGGGGTGCCCCTCCTGGTTTACTCATTTGGCCACATGGACCAGAACGGCAATGCCGCTAGAGTGGCCTATCACGGCCTGGGCTTAACCGGCGATATCCGGCGCGACAGCCCGGCCCAGATCGCTCAAAAAATCGAGCGTATCTTATTGGACCCATCGTTCAAGACCAAGGTAGGGCACATGCGACAAATCTATCAGCGGTACCATCAAGCGGAGAAAGCCGTCCGTCTAATTGAAGAACGGTTGCCAAGTAAGATAGCGGTTACCGAGACGTAATTCTGGAATGTAAATTCCATTCTACTTCCAGAAACGTTATTGAAAGGGAAAATTGAGAGGTCTACCGATGTCAGATCAAAGACAACGTCTTGAAAACTTATCGGAGCTACAACGCCAACTCCTCAGTCTTCGCTTGCAACAGCTTGGGACAGCGCCTCCGCCTGCGGCCACATTCCTTAGTGCCGAAAAACAGTTGGTTGCCTACTTGACTGCTCGCCAGCAGCCACCGCCGGCGGCCGACGAGCTGCGGACTTTTCTTAAACAGACTTTACCGGACTATATGGTTCCTGCTACCTTTGTCATCCTGGATGCGCTGCCGCACACGCCCAACGGCAAGGTCGACCGGCGGGCCTTGACCGCGCTACCGATGGCTCCGGCCCACGGCGAGGCTGCGGTCCTCGAGCCTCAGGACGAGTGGGAAAGCAAACTAGCCACAATCTGGCAGGCGATGCTGCCGGTAACGCCTATTGGCCGGCATGATGACTTCTTCGACCTGGGCGGTCACTCCTTGCTCGCCATCCAACTGGTCGCTCACCTAGAAGAGGCCTTTGGCCGGAAGCTCCCGCTGGCTACGTTGTTTCAAGCGCCGACCATCGCTCGCCTGGCGGCGGTGCTGCGGGAAAATGCCGCGCCAACTCGCTGGTCATCGCTGGTGCCGATTCAACCCAACGGCTCAAAGCCGCCGCTCTTCATCGTTCACGGCGGTAGCGGTGAGGTCTTCTTTCTGCAAAAACTAATCCAATACTTAGGGTCGGATCAACCGCTGTTCGGCCTGCAGCGGCGAGAATTAAGCGGCCAGTTTGACCGCCAAAACTCGGTAGCGGAGATGGCGACCCATTACCTGGCCGAGGTGCGGACTTTCCAGCCGGAGGGACCTTATTATTTAGGCGGCTTCTGCATCGGTGGCACCATCGCCTTTGAAATGGCTCAGCAGTTCCGGGCCCAGGGGCAGCAGACTAACTTATTGGCCCTGATCGGGGCCGGTTATCCGCCGGGCGCCAAACGCTCGCGCCGGCATTATCTGCAGCGATCGGCCTATCATCTCCAAAACGGTAACTTTGGCTTCTTCAAGCCTTACTGGCACCGGGTTAAAGGAAAACTGAGCCGCAAATTACGAGAGCGCACGAACCTCAGTTCGTCAGCGCCACCCGTCGAGGCCACGGCCTGGGTTAGCGACGTGATGCTTAAGGCTGCCTACCAGCCCGAGATTTACCCCGGCCGCTTGACCCTGATTGAAACCAGCAGCTTGACGGCTCCGCCCTGGTCCCGGTTATCGACGGAGGCTATCGATAAGTGCATCATCGGCGGCAGCCACGTGACGATGTTTGAGGAGCCGTATGTTCAGTTGGTCGCGGCGAAGCTGAAGGCGGGGCTTGAATGAGGTTCTCGTTGGGTTCGACAAGCTCAACCAACGGCCTTCGACAAGCTCAACCAACGGTCTTCATCAAGACTTCGGCGTGAGCTTAGTTTAACCTTCAGACTCATTTTTCTTCGAGAATCAAGAAGATGTTTCAGGGGTGAGTAACACCCTGATGTGCGGAAACAAAGTTTCGGCCATCTCTCGTTTCTCGGCCGGCGCTGAGCGCTGGGCGGCCAGGCGAGTGACCTCGATAAGTTTGGCCCGCAGCCGGTAACCCATCTCTGCTTCGATGTGGCGGCGGTTGGCTTCAAACAGGCTGAGCAGCTCGTTGGTCGAAAGATCAAGCTGGACCGGCTGCCGATAGAGGCCGTGCAGGGTTAGCCCTAAACCGAGGATCTGCTGCACGGCATCAACCCCGCCGATGGCAAAGTAGGTTTCGCCCACGACCGGCTGTGCCACCGTCTCATAGGCATCGAACGTCTTAAAGGCGTCAAAATCGGCGCTGACCCGTTTGCCCATCCGATCCACGATCTTCAACAAAAAACTATCTTTCTTTGTCCGCGCCACTTCGTGGGTAATTTTGGTCCGCTTCTTGCTAAACTCCAATTCGTCGATCATCTCATCGACCAACTGGCCACCGAAAAGATCGTCACGGCCGGCAAACATAAAGCGCGCCATCGTCACCAGGCTATCGAGCGCGAACTTGAGAAAGCGCCGGCCCTGTTCGGCGTGATCGACCGGAAAGACGGCCAGCAGAGCCGCGATGTGACCCGTGTAGTCAAAGAAAAAGGAGTCGATCTTGTCGACGATGAGGTGGATGTATTGCTCTTTGACCACCCGGTTCAGGCTGCGCAGAACATCGACCGGCAGGGCCTCAGCAAAGGCCTTGATCAGGGCCGCCACGCCCTCACCGGTTCGGCTATCGATCAGGAGCCACTGCCCGGCCTGGGACAACTGGTACTTGGCCGATCGCTCCAGGGCTTGTTCGTACTTGGTGCGAATCGTCGCTTCCAGATTGGCCGGATCTGGCCGGTAGTTGCCGCCGAAGACGTTGAAGACCTTGAACAGAATTTTGCCACGGCGGTCAAAGGCTTGCAGAGTCTTGGCGATAGGCGCCGGCAGGCCGCGATTGGAACTGGTGACGAAGACAAAGAAATCAAAG
This sequence comes from uncultured Chloroflexota bacterium, assembly GCA_937864185.1. Taxonomy (GTDB): domain Bacteria; phylum Chloroflexota; class Anaerolineae; order 4572-78; family J111; genus JAGRBY01. Next base: position 2,148 of record CALMIS010000349.1, on the reverse strand, counting down.
TTAGCGGCGGCCCACTGCTCGAAGTCCGCCAGATCAAAGCGTTTGGCCACGATCTGGGTTCGGTGAGCCTGATAGAAGGCGACCGAGATCTCATCGGCGAAAGCGTCATACGGCAGCGTGACAAAATCGAGTGGACCTTCCGCGTTGTTGGCCGTTAGATCGAGCAAGGTCACGCCCTCGATCGGTTCATCGGCCAGCAGCTCGATGCCCAAGGTGGCCCGGGTCACATTTTCCAGGCCCTCCTCGTCGCCCAAGCCGGGCGAGTCATAGAAGATCAAGCCGCCCGAGTGCTCGCCGCAGGCCAGCGATTTGGTGCAGCTCAACTCGCCGCTGGTGGGGAAGATAGGGTTGTTGAGGAGAAAGTTGATGGTCGTCGTCTTGCCTACGCCGGTCTCCCCGAAAACCAAGGCCCGGGCCGTCCGGATGGCAAATACTTTTTCCTCGCGGACCTCGTCGATGGCGGCGGCCGTAAAATCTAGCGAGAACTTGCGACCAAAGTCCGGAATGTAGGTAGACATCACTGCTTCGATTTCGAGAACAAGGGGGCTGAGATCTAGATTGGTTTCGCTCATCGTTTTGACTCGCACTGGCTCGTAATCAGGCTAATGGGCTTATGCATTGTAACTGGTTTACTCCAATTGTACAGTCCGCAGCTTTTAGGAGGGATATGGCTATGCTCGCTCTTTGGCCTCCCGCAGGCTGGTGGCGATCAACTGGTGAGCCGCGGTAAAGAATTGGCGGTAGGTCAAAAAGGTGGCGGTTAAGCCGCTAAAGGCCGCCGCGCCGATAAGCATGTACATGACAATAATCTGAAGTTGGACCGCCTCCAGCGGTGAAGCACCGGCCAGGATCATGCCGGTCATCGCCCCTGGCAGCGAGATCAACCCGACGGTTTTGGTGTTATCGACAATGGGCGTCATCCCGGTGGCCAAAGCCCGGCGCAATTGGCCGCTGACAGCCTGGCGCGGTGTCGCCCCCAAGGCCAGGGCCGCTTCCACCTGCAACCGCTGCAAACTCAGATCATCCCGCAGGCGGCTCATGACCAGCCCGGTGACCGTCATCGAATTCCCGACAATCATGCCGGCGATGGGAATGACGAAGCGCGGTTCAAAGGGAAAGACCTGCAGCAGAATCAACGAGCCGAGCGTCAGTATGGCGCCAACACTGATAGCGATCGTAGCCACCCAGCGGCTACGCGGTACAGCTTGCCCTCGCCGTCCGGCTGTTAAGCCCGCCACCAAAACCATCACCGTCACCACCAGCAAGATCCACCAGACCCTGCTTTGGCCGAAGATAAATTCCAGAGCAAAGCCAATCGCGATGAGTTGGACAAAAGCCCGAATGACCGCCATCAGCATCTCTTGTTCCAACCTTACCTGCTGCCAACGCGAGATGGCGAGCGCCACCCCCACCAGGACCAACGCCCCGGCAATGCGCGGCAGCCAATCGAGCGTTTCAAGCATCAGTCTCTCCTTAAAGCTGGTAGTTCGTAGTTACCCGTTTCCAACGTGCCGGCCGCAAAATCCTCCGTCAGGTGATGGTGCTCGCCGCGGAGGAGATGCTCCGGCTCACCCACTTCAACAACCCGCCCGGCCACCAGCAGCACTAACTGATCGGCGATGCGGCTCACCTGCTCAACCGAATGCGAGACCCAAACCACAGTTAAGCCTAGCCTCTCGCGCAGTTCGAGAATAGTTTCTTCTACCTGGCGGGTAGCTTTAGGATCGAGGGCGCTGGTCGGCTCATCGAGGAGCAGCACATCCGGCTCATTGGCCAGGGCCCGGGCCAGAGCCACCCGCTGAGCCTGTCCCCCCGATAGCTCGCTGGCTGGCTTTGAAGCAATCTCCGGCGGCAGCCCGGCCATCGCCAGCAGTTCGGCCAGACGGGCCGGTGAGAGAGTCTGCCCGCGCAGCTTGGGTCCGTAAGCCACGTTCTCGCCCACCGAGCCGGCGAACAGAGCGGCGCTCTGAAACAGCATTCCCACCCGGCGCCGCAAGGCAATGACGTCCAACGTGGTGATATCTGTCCCATCCAAAAAAACGGTGCCGGCCGGTGGCTCCAACAGCCGGTTGAGGCAGCGCAGCAGCGTCGACTTGCCGCTACCACTAGGGCCGATCAAGGCGGTAATCTGGGCCACCGGCACCTCAA
>CALMIS010000348.1 GCA_937864185.1 uncultured Chloroflexota bacterium | reverse complement strand
ATAGCGCTCCCGTGAAAGAATGACGGCGCTGTGACCGGCGCCTTCAGCCTCGAGCGGTCGATTCTCGCCAGAGCCGCGCCTGAGCAGTTGCTCTAAAGCGGCTATTTCCGGCGGCGTTAAGGCATAGACGATGGCCTGATCGAGCAGGTGTCGGACCACCAGGCGCTGCACCTGGTGGTTAAGATTGGCCGTGTTGGTGAACGGACGCCAGTTCAGGTGGCGCCGGTTTTCCTTGATGAAAACGTCTCTCGCCGGAGTGTAGCTAACCCCTCGTTTGGCAAAGGCAAGCGGTGTTTTGTTTGCCCGGCGAGCCGTGTGAAGCTCTAGCCCCACTGGCGCCCGAATATCGCTGCCCATCACTAAAATATAGAGATTGGCCTTAACCAGGGCCTCGGCATCGACCGGTTCGGCTTCCGTTGGGCTCTGCAAAATGCGCCAGGCGAGAGTCACCGGCAGCTCGGCGATCATCCGGGCCAGCGCTTCCCGCTCGGCGAGTAAGTCCGACGCAGCCGAGATGTAGATGATGACAGGTTGGTTACCACTCACGGCAAATCCCCTTTCCTTCTCTTGGTTTCTTCCGCGTTTGATATTGTGCCATAAGAAACGATCAGTTGCCTAGAAAATCTCCTGCTTTTGGTTAACCGGGGGCTTTTTACGCAGCCGTTTCGCCCAGTCCAGGGGCAATAAACAATAAGCCAGCCACGGGACTTTTGATTGGGCCAACTGGGGATGATCGAGGCCGATTTCCTCCAAGCGAGGCAGCAGGGCAAAGCGCAGTGCCTGGACCACTTCATTCGGACGGCCTTCACTGAAGCGGAGGGCCTTGCTGAGATATAGACCGGGCGAGCCGGCGGCGAGATGGGAGGTGTTGATCAAGTCCAGCGAGCCAACCCATGTTTGGAAGCGGGTTGAGACCCTCGCTTGTTGCGCAGCCACCAGGCTGTTGTCTATGGCGGTGGGAAAGTAGCGCTGCAGGAGGGCCAAGCTGGGATACGTATAGCGCGCATCGATGCGGTCCACCAAGCTGGCGGGTTGAGCCAGACGCGGCGTGAGTCGGGCCAGATCAACCAGTTGAATCAGCCGGGCTTTGCCTTGCCAGGCGTGGTAGGTGTGGTGTACCAGCAAGTGCAGCCAGAGCGCTTCAGGCTCAGGGATGAAGGCCGGTTGGCCAAGGAGTTCGCCGGGGCGAGCCTGCTGCCACAGCCCGTCGGTTAAATCGATGCCCGGGCCGCCAAAGCTTTCCCGGCAGTAGCGGTGGAGTTCCACTTTGCGCGGATTATCGGGGTGCTCAAACTCGGTTGAGGCCACCGTCCGGTTGTCCGGCTTGATGAACTCGGTGTGCTTCCAATGCGCGACCGTCGGCTCGTAGCCCAACTGCTGGAGCAGGTGACCCGCTCGCTCGAAGTCAGCCGGGCGAACCAGCAGATCGAGGTCGGCTAGCGGGCGTTGGCCGGGGTGATCATAGACGCCGGCGCTCAAGATTGAGCCTTTAAGCGGCATCACCGCCACTTCGTGATGAGCGAATGAAACCAAAATATCGTGCAGTTCGGCCTGCATCCTGGCCACCCGTTGCCGGTTGAGATCGGCCTGGCGGGCGAGCCAGCTCTTGAGAGCGGCGTCCAGCCAGGCGACGGAATGAAGCTGTTCATAAAGCAGTGGCGCTACGCCATGCACGCGGCTGGCCAGTTTGAACGCCGGCCCGGTGTCCGGCGACCAGCCGGGATCAGAGCCAGGGGGCTCGGTTAGCCAGGTCGCTATTGTGTTGCAGAGTTGGACGAGCGAAATCAACTGGGAGGACCTATCCTGACCGTGACCAGCCGGATGGCGTTGTCCGGAATGGGTTGGTCATTTTGAGTAATCGTTAAGCGCTGGCCTGTTTGTGGATCATACATACCGACAAGAAGTTGATAATCGCCGGGCGGGGCAGCGGGATTGATGGGAAGGTCGTAACGGTCGGCCAGGCGATCGCCGGGCTGCCAGCGGCTGGTGGGCCACAGATTATCCAACGGCGGGTGATCGAGTTGGCCGTAGAGTTGAAGATCAGGGCCGAGCAGTTGGGTGAAGACGGTGTAACTCTGCGCCACGGGGGCGAGCGCCGCCCAGTGCAAGGTCAAGTGCAGCGAGGCGCCCGGTTGAGCTTCGGGTTCGGCCAGGTCATAACCGAGCAGGGCAATCGGCGCGGCGGCGCCATCCGCACCCAGCCGATAATCGACCGGCTGCTGGGGCGGGGCGCCGGGCAACAGGCGAAAGATGCACCACTCGCAAGGCATGCCCCGATAGGCGTAAGTCAAGGCCCAATCCGGCGGGATTTGAGCAAAATCAAGGCGGCTACCGTCCGAAGCGAAATTAGCTTGAAGCAAATCGCGATAACGGCCAACCATATCGGCGTCGAGGATGAGGTAGTCGATGTCGCGGCTGACCAGGTTAGCCGTCAGGTCGGCCAGGTTTTCGGCGTCGGGCGGATAGAGCCTGACCTCGAGCCGGTCCGAGTAGGCCCAAATCGGCAGCGATTTGCCGGAGGGTCCCCAGGCGACGGTTTCGAGGCCGGGCGATTGCTGGCTCAGCCAGGCCAACGGGGTGGCCGAGTCGCTGTTGAACTGGCGATCCTGAGCGAAGACGTTTTGGGTGAACAAGGCTTGGGCCGGTTCGAGATTGGTTTGGATGGCCCAGCGCAGTTGCAGGCCGATGACGATGCTGATCCACAGCAAGGCCAGTTGTCTAACCCAAAATTCGCGGGTCAGAGCCCAACGCACAAACTGCCCGGTGAGATGGGCGAGCAGGATAAAGATAAGAGGAATAATCGGTAGGAGAAAGCGTTGGCCCAGGGCCACAATCGGCACGTACCAGGCGAAGAGGAAAAAGAACAGGCTCGAGACCAGCAGGGTCAAAATCACGGCGTGCCCTTGCTGCCGGAGATAGCGGCGGGTGAGCGGCCAAAGCAAAAACGGCAGGAGCACCAATCCGCCGAGCACCCAACCGCTAGCCGGCGAGAGCAGGAAGCGGTCAATCGCCAGAGTCCGGGTCGGCCAGAGGGTCTTGACCAGGATATTGCGCATCGCCTTCATCCCTTCCCCCTGGCGCTGAAATATCTCGGCGGGGGTATGAGTCCGGAGATAGCTGAGGGCCGTCGGCAGGTCGTCGAGGTCGTCGGGATGCCAATCGCGCCAGCTATCCATCCACATCTGGTGGGTGATGGCGTAGTTGAAGGTCGGGCTGCCGAAGCGAACGCTGTTATAAAGCCACAGGGGCGACACGACCAGGGCGTAGGCCGCGAGAAAGACCCACAAGCCGGGATCGCGCAGGAAGCGGCTCAGCCTCGAAGTGGAGATAGCCCCTCCGAGTCCCAGCACTAAAAACGAAATCACCAATAACTGAGCGCTGCCTTTGGCCAGGTAAGCCAGGCCGGCCAGCGCACCGGCCAGCGCCCAGGAGCGAGGCTGGTCGGGCCGGTCGAGCGCCTCGAGCATAGCGAACCAGGCCAGGACAAAGATCAGTACCAGCAGCGACTCGGTCAGGGCTTGGGCGCTGTGGACGATGAACTCTACATTGATACTGAGCAAGTAAGCGGCGAGCAGGCCGGTGAAGGGATCGAAGCGGCGGCGGGCCAGCCAAAAGACGGCCAAAATGGCCGCCAGGCCGAAGGTCAGGCTCAACAGCTTGGCCGAGGTGAAGTAGCTCCACTCGCGCTGGGCAATCAGGGCCAGAAAAGCGGCGTAGAGCGGATTGCGGGTGCCGTCGGTTAAAGTGCCGTGCTCGCGCAAATCGAGGCCTAACTGCAGAAAGGCGAGTTGGTCTCCCTCGGCGGCGTTGGAATTGGTCAGCATACGGGCGTAGGTTTGGGTGATAAAGCGGCCAATGATCAGAAAGAGGGCCAGGGCGAGCAGTCCGTTTTTGAGCGGTTTGGGGAGCTTCATGCGATCAACGTTTCCAGCAAATCCAGACTTGACTCAAAATCGTCGCCCGAGGTCAAACGATAGGCATTGTCATCCAGCAGCGCGTCGAGGTGACGGTGATAATCGGGGTAGGCGAGTTCCGCCCCGGTTTGAGCGGCCAGCCAGAGCGAGCGGGCTGACGGCAGCGGCAGCGGTTCCAAGCGGCTCGGTTGGCCGGGCGTACGCTGCACCAACACAATCGGGCCGGGTCGGGCGGAGACCGTGGTGCTGCCGGCGCGGAGTTGCTCCAGGTCGACCTCTAACTTGCATTCTTGATTGATTTGCAGGACCGGTTCGTGCCCGGCCAGTTCCGGGAAAAGTTTTTTGGCGTCCGGCAGCAGATGAAAGTGCCAGGGCGTGCCCCACCAGCGCTCCTCGGCAAAATCCAGCCAAACCACGTCCTCGGCCAGGGCTTGAAAACGGTGCCGGGCCGCGGCGTAGGCCAGCGTCGTTTTGCCTCCCCCGCTGGGCGCGCGCAAGAGGATCGCCTGGTCGTTCCGGGCAATCGCGGCGCCGTGGACGCCCATCAAGCCCCGGCGGGCCAGCATCACAAAAAAAGCCAGCTCCAAAAAATGCCAGCGAAAATAGGCCGGGTTGGCCAGCACTTGGGGCGAGAAGTAGCCGTAGGCCAGGCCTCGTCCCCGGTCGGCGAGCAGGGTCGAGACGCCGGTGGTCTGGTAGACCAGGTCGCCAGCGGTGCGGTAGGTGGGCGAACCGGGCGGCGGTTCCTCGAGAGCGTGGGCGAAGAGGTGAAAGGTCAGGTCCGGCGCATCGGTTGGGGTAGCCGGGCCAAAGCGGCCAAACGAGGCTGTGGCCGCGTTAACGATGGCCGGGCTGTTGCTGAGCAGTCGCAGGCTAAAGCCCATCGGTTGAAAAAAGCTTTCGCTAATCATTGTCTCTCTATGAAGCGACTCGTGACGACTTCATACAACCGGCAGAAATTTCCGGCGGTGACCGGCAGGCTAAACTCCGACTCGGCCACGTGTCGAGCGTGGCGGCGCAGCAGCCGGTAACGTGTCGGATCGTTCAGAAGCTGAACGATTTGGGCGGCTAGATCCTGGCTTGTGACCGTCGGCGGCAGGGCTGCCAGCTCGCGGACCAGGCCGACCGGCGTCCCCAGCACCGGCAGGCCGCAGGCCATAGCCTCAAGAACCGCCATCCCTTGCGACTCGTGCCAGGAGGTTTGCAGGTAAAGATGGGCTTGTTGGTAGAAGCGCCGCGTCTCCGGATGAGAAACCTGGCCGAGCCAGTCGATATTGTGACTCAATTTAAGTTGAACCGCCAATTCTCGCAGTTGGCCTTGCAGCGGGCCGTCGCCGGCGACGATCAGGCGCACGGTCGGCAGCTTAGCCTTGACCTGGCTCAGGGTTTTGAGCAGCAACGCCTGATTTTTCACCGGCACGAGGGAAGCAACTTGAATCAGCGTGGGCGGATCGAGAGGGGGCGGCGCTAGGGGCGGAGTAAAGTGGTCGGTGTCTAGGCCGAGGGGGGCCAACCGCAGCTTGGCTTCCGGGACGCCGTGGGCGCGGCCTAGATCGAACTGGTAATCCGAGCCGGCGGTGACCAGCGTCGCCCGGCTGAGGGCGTAGCCGGTGGTCAAGCGGCGCGCTAGAAAGCGCTGCGCGCCGTAGGGAATGGAAGTCAGCCGGATCAGTTCGCCCCCGCCGAGGCTGACGATAACCGGACGGCCCAGCTTGAGCCCGGCGATAACGGCCGAAAAACCGGCTTCATCGGCCCAGAAGGCGTGGATAAGATCGAAGGGGGTGCGCCGGTGTTGGGCAATGATCGCCCGGCTGGTCTGCCACCAGATTTTGGCCGAGGCCAGGCCAAAACGTTGGCCTCCACCCAAAGCAAAGTGAGTGAAGTTATCGAAGCGGTAAGTGCCGGTGGCCGGATAGCGTTGGCTGAAGACGTGCAGGTCATGATCGGCGGCCAGAGTGCGGGCCAGGTGTTGCAAGGCCGGAATCGCCCAGTCAGCCGGGTGAGCGCTAAAGCCGGGCACAACGAGCGCGATTCTCATGAGCGAGGCTCAGGTCCGGCCGGTCCGGATCGAGGCAAGGCCGGAAGATGATGAAGGATCAAGCAGAAAGCTGTTTCATGATGAGAGGGGGTGAGGCTGAGGAGGTTCAAGCGGGTAGACCGGCTGGCGGAAGGCGCTTAATCGGCCGGCCATTCTGCCGGAGCGGCGGTGCTGGTCAGGTAGACTTTGCGGTTGTAAGCCGCCTCCACCAACGAGACGGCGTTGCGCTCGGCCTGCCACAGTTCGACGGCGGGATACTCATCGGCGATGAGAGTCAGGTGTAGTTCCGATTCATTCCAAAGGGCGGTCACGTCATCGACCGTGCCGTTGCGGCCCCGCTCCAGAAACTCGGCCAGGCGCAAGAT
>CALMIS010000347.1 GCA_937864185.1 uncultured Chloroflexota bacterium | reverse complement strand
GGCGGTTACGGTCAATGCCGGGGCAAAAACCCGCTGGGCCAACATCTTTGCCGGGCTTTTTGTAATACCGCTGGTGTTGCTGCTGGGCGATTTTGTCATGCGGGTACCGCTGCCGGCGTTGGCGGGCTTGTTGATTGTGGTTGGCTTTCAAAGCTTCAAGCCACAGGATGTTTTGACCGTGTGGCAAACCGGGCCAGCACCGCGCAGCGCGATGGTTTTGACCTTTGTTTCAACGCTGGTCATCCCGTTGCAGTACGCCGTCTTTGTCGGGATGGCGGTCTCGGTTCTGTTACACGTGTTTAAATCGTCCAACAAGGTGTCGGTCGTTGAGTTTGAACTGGTCGAGCAGGGTTTCCCTATTGAACACAAGCCGCCAACGCAACTCAAGCCGCAGCAACTGATCGTTTTGTACGTGTATGGAAATATCTTCTTTGCCGCTGCCGCTGCTTTTGAAGCGCAATTACCGCAGGTCAAGGATGCCTCAAGGCCGGTGGTGGTTCTGCTATTGCGCGGACGGGATGAGATAGGCAGCACTTTTATCGGCGTTTTACAGCGCTACAACCAGGCCTTGCAGGCGAACGGCGGAGCGTTGTTTCTGGCCGGGGTAGCACCGCACGTTAGAAAACAGTTGCTTCGCACCGGCGTTGGTCAACAAATTGGCGAGGACCACATTTTTCTGCAACAGCCCCAGTTGGGCGAAGCCATGAATTCGGCTATAGCGGTGGCCCGGCAGTGGCTAAACTCTGGTAAACAATTGGTTCAAGGGGGAAATTATGTTAGGCAAGAATAGGCGACAGGAACGCCGCGAAGAACGGCAAACCTTTGGCCGGCGGGGAAATGCCACCCGCTACCGGATGCGTGAGAAACTGGTTTCGATTGGTGACGATTTCTGGATTGAGAACGAGGCGGGGCAGCGGGTTTTTAAGGTCGATGGCAAAGCGCTGCGCATCCGCAAAACCCTGATTTTTGAAGACACGCAAGGTAACACCCTGTGTCGAATTCAGGAACGGCTGCTGCGGGTGAAAGAAAGCATGGAAATAGAAGGCCCCAATGGCGAACGCCTGGCTATGGTCAAAAAGGCTCTGATTACCCCGCTGCGGGATCGTTGGGTGGCCAAAATTGGCGATGGACCGGATTTGAGGATCCAGGGCAACATTCTGAACCACGAGTACGAGATTGAAGCCGATGGCCGCAAAGTGGCCGAAGTCTCTAAAAAATGGTTTCGCTTGCGCGACACCTATGGAGTTGAAATTGCGCCCGACCAAAACGATATCGTCATTCTGGCCGTGACCGTGGTGGTTGATATGATGGCTCACGACTAGACCGGGACCGCGTGTCCGGTTATGTCTGGCAAGGGGGCGAACCAACCCTGAGGCAGGTCTAAAACCAGGCCACAGTGGTTCAAAACCGGCAACCTTTAAGTAGCTTAAAATTACGGAGAATAAGCAATGAGCAATCACAAAAAGCCAAACATCCTGGTTATCTGGGGTGATGACATCGGCATTACCAACCTGAGCTGCTACAGCGACGGGTTGATGGGTTATCGCACCCCCAACATTGACCGCATTGCCAACGAGGGTATGCGTTTCACCGATTCCTATGGCCAGCAGAGCTGCACCGCCGGACGATCGGCCTTTATTACCGGGCAGAACCCCTATCGTACGGGCCTGACCAAGGTGGGTATGCCTGGCGCGGACATCGGCTTGCAGGCCGAAGACGCCACCATCGCCGAACTGCTGAAACCGCTGGGTTACACCACCGGTCAGTTCGGCAAAAACCACTTTGGTGACAGGAACAAATACCTGCCCACCGTCCACGGCTTCGACGAATTCTTCGGCAACCTCTATCACCTCAATGCCGATGAAGAGCCGGAGCATGTAGACTATCCGCCCGAAGCGAATTTCCCCAACTTTAAAAAGATGTTTGGGCCGCGCGGGGTGATCCACTCCTGGGCCACCGCAGAAGATGATCCTAGCGAGCACCCGCGCTGGGGCCGCGTGGGCAAGCAGCGCATTGAGGACACCGGCCCCCTGACCAGGAAACGCATGGAGACCTGTGACGCCGAGTTCCTGGCCGCCGCCCAGGATTTCATCAAGCGCGCCCACAATAACGACCAGCCATTCTTTGTCTGGCTCAACACCACATGGATGCACTTCCGCGTCCATCCGCCGGAGCATGTGCAGGGCCAGGCCGGGCGCTGGCAGTCCTTCTACCACGACGTAATGGTGGAGCATGATAAGCAGGTGGGCCAGATGCTTGATCTGCTGGACGAGCTGGGCATCGCTGAAGATACGATTGTAATGTATTCCACCGATAACGGCCCGCACATGAACACCTGGCCCGACGGCGCTATGACCCCCTTCCGAAACGAAAAGAACTCGAATTGGGAAGGCGCCTTCCGCGTTCCGGAGCTGGTGCGCTGGCCGGGCAAGATTCCGGCGGGGGTGGTCTCCAATGAGATCATCAGCCATACCGACTGGCTGCCCACCCTGCTGGCGGCGGCCGGGGATGCTGAAATCTCTGAGAAGCTGAAGGTGGGATACAAAGCTGGAGATAAGACCTTTAAGGTGCACATCGACGGCTACAACTTCCTGCCCTACTTCACGGGCCAGACGGACAAGGGACCACGCCCGGGTCTCATCTACTTCTCCGATGACGGCGACCTGGTCGGACTGCGCTACGATAACTGGAAGTTCGTCTTCGCCGAGCAGCGCGTCCAGGGTACGGTGCAGATCTGGGTGGAGCCGTTCGTCTTCCTGCGCGTGCCCAAGATCTTCAACCTGCGCACCGACCCCTTCGAGCGGGCGGATATCACCTCCAACACCTACTATGATTGGCTGATTGACCGGGTCTATCTGACCTACGCGGCGCAGTTCATCGTTCGGGAGTTCCTGAAGACATTCAAAGAATTCCCGCCGCGCATGAAGCCGGCGAGCTTTACCGTGGACGACATCATGAAGAAGATGGAACAGAGCTTCGATTACTAGTCCTTAGGAGGAGCGCCAGGCGCAGCCGGTCGTGGCCGGTTGCGCCTGCGGCGCATACTCTGTTTTGTCCAAGGGGATAGATCTTCACCCTCTGCCAAGGGCTGATAAGGAGACAAAATGATGCCCCATCATGAACAACCACGAAAGGAGAAGCTACATGACCTTGATCGCGATTAACGTACTGTTGGATCCAGATGCGGCCACGGTTGAGAAGGCACAGGTGACAAACACTCGGCTGCGAGAGGACTATCCGGACGGTTTCGCCCTGGATGCCAACCATGCGCCGCACATCACCTTGCTCCAGCAGTTTGTGCGAACGGCGGACCTCGACGAGGTCGCGAATGCTGTGGCCGCAGTGCTGCGTGCAGAACAGTCGATGAATTGGGAATGCCATGCGATCGGCTACTATGCCCTGGCCGACAAGGATCTCCGGTTGGTGGGCATCGTCATCGAACCGACCGAGGAACTGCGTCGCCTTCAGCAAAAAGTCATCGACGCCATCGCCCCGTTCGCTGTGGAGAAGGGGACAGGCGAGGCCTTTGCGCCCCGCCCCGACGGTGGGGCGATCAGCCAGCCGACAGTGGACTACGTGAACAACTTCGTCGGATCCCGCACCGGCATGAACTACCACCCTCATCTGACCGTCGGTATCGGTACCCGAGACTTTGTGGACGCTCTGAAAGCGGAGCCATTCGAAGCCTTCACCGTCCGGGCAGTATCCGTTAGCCTCTACCAGGTGGGGGATTACGGTGTCGCCCAAAGAAAGCTCTATGACCTCTCCATTGCTGTTGATCCGCTGCCCTCCTGGAACGATGGCCCCGCCAAACAGGGGATCCTCGCGTTCATCGCCAAGGTGACAAAGGAAGGATCACCCGACTTCTTGCCACCGGCAGAACGCATCGCCGTGTTCGATAACGACGGCTGTCTCTGGCCGGAGAATCCGATGCCGTTTCAGGCGGCCTTTGCCATCGACGAACTGAACCGACGCATCCTCACCGAGCCCAAGCTTGCTTCGGAGCCAATGGTGCAAGCCGCCCTGGCCGGCGAATTTGCAGAACTCCTGGGAGGCGAACACTTCGATGGCCTGATGCAGGTCTTGGCGCTCACCCATGCTGGGATGACGACCGACGAGTTTCGTGACGTCGTGGAGGCATGGCTCACATCGGCCAAACATCCGCGATATGGCCGGCCCTATGACGAACTCACCTACCAACCCATGCAGGAACTTCTGCGCCTTCTGCGGGCGATTGGCTTCAAGAACTTCATCGTTTCCGGTGGCGGTGCGGACTTCATGCGCGTCTGGGTGGAGCGCGTTTACGGCATACCACCGGAGCAGGTTGTCGGGTCGACAGCGCGGACGACATTCGAGCTACACGACAGCGGACCGGTGCTGACAAAGACTCTCGACTATTTATTCGTCAACGACAAGGAGGGCAAGCCAGTCGGCATTCATCAGTTTATCGGCCGGCGACCTGCGATATGTTGTGGGAACAGCGACGGCGACCACGCGATGTTGCAGTACACCACGATCAACAACCCGCGTCCTAGTTTCGGCCTCATCGTCCACCATACCGACAGTGAACGCGAATATGCCTATGACGCCGAGACGAAGAGCACCGGCAAGCTTGTCGAAGCCCTCAAGGAGGCCCCCAAGCGCGGCTGGCTCGTTGTGGACATGAAGCAGGACTGGAATGCCATCTTCCGGCCCGAGTAGAGGTAACTCGTGGAAGGGTGCCATTGTGCAGCGCGCCGACCTGGACGTGGTCAACGACGGCCCGGACAAGGCAGTATCCGGGCAGCAGCCTTGTGAAAAGGCTGGACCAAGCGAAAAATATAGAACGGCCCGTGGAGAGACGCATGCAGTGGAAGACTGGTTTATTCATCCTGGCCCTTAGTCTGTTGTTAACCGCCTGTAATATTTCGAACAGTGGGCCAGCGAGGGGGAGCCTGGCCAAGGTTGATCGGGTGGAAGTGGTCACCTCTCGGGGTAATCTACCCGGCTACGCTGTGGTAGCAACCGGCCTTCTCCCCGACCGATGTACTCAACTAGGGCGGGCTAGTCAGCGCGTGGTGGCCCAGTCCATCAGAATCACGCTCCCTACGCAGCCGGCCACGGGGACATGTTCGCAGGTTGGTTCGGTACCCTTTGAGGAAACAATCCCGCTAAGACTGAACGGTTTAGCCGCCGGCAGTTACGGCGTTGAAGTCAATGGGGTGACCACCTCACTTTTTCTGACAGAAGATCGTTAGCAATGATGAGGATAATTGGAGATTAGAGATTGGACCAAATCACCAATTACCCAGGGCAAGATCCCTGCCGGGATATGGCTGCGTGGTTACCCAAAAAAGGGGTTTTTAAATGCGAAAGCTAGTCATAGCAATTTTGGCAGTCCTGTTGTTGATGGGTTGTGCTTCGTCCAGCCGCCGCGCTCAGGACCCGCCGCCACAACCTACTGACACGCCAGTGCCCCCAACGCCGGCTACGCCGGTCTCATCGCTACAGTGTGCTGAAGAATACCAGGTACAGGTGGGCGATACCCTGGCCGCTATTGCCGAGAAGACGTTGGGCGATCCGCTGGCCTTCCCGGTTTTGCTGGTACTGGCCAATGCCGGGCTCGAGGATGATTACACCAATATTGACGACCCCAGCGTGATTGAAGAAGGCTGGATTATCTGCATTCCCAGCCCGGAGGATGTGCCTGAACTCCTGGCTACGGCCGACCCGGCCATTCTAGCTCTGGCTCGCCAGGCCGGTTTTAACCTGCCGCCCCCACTAGAAAACACCCTGTGGGTCCTGGTTGGCTATGGCACCCCGGATGAGCCGACCTTGGTTGAACCAGGCGTGGTGGTTACGGCCCAATTTGCCGACGATGGCCGGTTAACCGGTTCCGGCGGCTGCAATACCTACACCACCGCCTTTGAATTTGGCCGGAATAATGCCATCACCATCCAACCCGCGGCCAGTACCAAGCTGGCCTGCCCCGCCGGTATGGAGCAGGAACAGTTTTATCTGGCCGCGCTGGAGCAGGCCACGGCTTACCAGATTACGCCGGCCGGCTTCCTGGAGATCGAATACAGCACCGGGCGGCTCTCCTCGGAGTCCCTCTTCTTTGTAGCCGGCCAGGCTGACTTGAAGAACACGCACTGGGTGCTACAAAGTTATGGCGACCCGCAAAATCCACAGCCTGTTGAGCCGGCCACCACCATCACCGCTGTCTTCACCGGTCCAGCAGACTCGGCTGAGGGTGCGCTGGTTGGGTTTGGCGGCTGCAACACCTACTCAACCTCTTTTGCCATCGAGGACGATCAAATAACCATCGACCCTCCCATGGCAACTCTGCTAGCCTGTGAAGTGGGGTCAGAGCAAGAGGCAACCTACCTGGCCTTACTGCAAGAAGCCGAAACGTTCCAGATTGCCGGAAAACAGTTGCAGCTTACCGGGCCCAACGGGGGGTTGACCTACACCTCGGTTAACCTGCCGCTGGAGCAGGTGCTCTGGAGCCTGGAGTCCTTCGGCGACCCGGCCGCGCCGCAGCCCGTTTCTGCCGAAGCAGAGATTACGGCTCTCTTTGTGGCCACCGATGAGGCCGAGGCTGCCGGCGGTACGGTCAGCGGCTCGGCCGGCTGCAACAGGTACAGCGCCGGCTATGAGCAGGAGGGGCAGCAATTGACTCTCGGGCCACCCATCACCAGCTTGATGGCCTGCGAAACCGGAATGGAGACTGAACAAACCTTTTTGGCCGCTCTAGAGTCGGTGGAGCGTTACCAGGTGCTGGGCGACCAACTCCGCCTCTTTTTTGAGGAGGGCCAACAGGTGATGACCTTCCGAGCCGATCGCACCCCGTTGCAGGAAACTTACTGGCAACTGACCGCTTATGGGCCGATTGAAACGCCTCAACTCCCGGTTGAAGGGGCGGCCGTTACCGCCGTCTTTGAAAGACAGTCGGCGGCGCCAACAGGGATGGTGGCCGGCAGCACCGGTTGCAATAGATACAGCGCCACCTTTGCCGCCAGCCTGTCTCAAATCAAACTTAATCCCCCCATCAATACGTTCGCCTTCTGCGAGGGCGCCGTGGGCGATGTCGAGCGGGCCTATCTGCAGGGTTTGGCCAGCGCCGAAAGCTACACCATTATCGGCAGCACGTTACAGGTGGTATACGATGGCGGCGAACAGGTCCTCAGCTTTGTGGCCTCCCAACCGCCCTCCGAAATTCCGGCCCCGACAGCCATCATTAGCGGGCCGACCAGTGCGCGGGTGGGCGATACGGTCACGTTCAACGGCAGTCGCTCTCAATCAGAACTTAGCATTGTCCAATATGGTTGGGACTTTGGCGACGGCGTAGTCGCCTCGGGTGAGGTGGTGAATCACATTTATCGTAATCCGGGCACCTACATCGTGCGTTTAACCGTGTTTGACGAGCGAGGCGTCAGCAGTTCTGTCACCATGCTGGTCACCATCAACGCGGCACCGTCCCAAGGCCCCACCGCCGTGATCGAAGGGCCAACCAATGCCGTGGTCGGCCAGGATGTGACCTTCCGGGGCGACAACTCCGTGGCCGGCAGCAGCTCCATTGCCACCTACGCCTGGAGCGTAAAGGGCTTTCAGCTTGCCAGCGGCAGCGAGCCGCGCTTTACTAGCAGCGCCGACCAGCCTGGTCGGTATGAAGTAACCCTGACCGTGACCGACCAGAACGGCCTAAGTGATAGCGCCAGCCTGAGAGTCGATGTTGCCCCCAGACATGAACCACAAACGCCGCCAATTGCTGTCATCGAAGGGCCAACCAATGTTACGGTGGGGCAGGATGTGACTTTCCGGGGCGGGAACTCCATTCCGGGGAGTACACCCATTGTGGTCTACGGCTGGAGCGTCAACGGGGCGCAGCCCTTTTCCTCCGGCGTCGACGTTCGCTTTACCACCCGTTTTGACCAGCCCGGCCAATACGAAGTTGGGCTGACCGTCACCGACCAGAACGGCCTCAGTAACAGCAGTAGCTTGCAAGTGGCAGTCACCGCGCCGGACGTACCGCCAACCCCGACAGAAGTGGCCCCAACTCCAACGGACGTACCCCCAACTCCAACGGACATACCCCCAACCCCGACAGACGTACCGCCAACCCCGACAAAAGTACCCCCAACTCCAACGGACGTACCCCCAACTCCAACGGACATACCCCCAACCCCAACAAAAGTACCTCCAACTCCAACGGACGTACCGGCATCGTCGCTGGAAGGCACCAGCTGGGAATTGCAGGGAACCCTGCCCGACACCGGAATCACTGCCGAATTTCGCGGTGGCACGATCAGCGGATCCAGCGGCTGCAACACGTACAGTGGCCCTTACACCAGTACTAGAGCCGGCGGTTCCAGCAACAATATCTCGGTGGGCGGGTTAGTTGCCTCCCAAATGGCCTGCGACGAAGCGATCATGGAGCAGGAGCAAGCGTATCTGGCGGCGCTCGGGGCGGCTCAATCGTACAGCATCGCCGGCAACACCTTGACCATCGCCCACGCGGGTGGGGCGCTGACGTTTCGGCAGCGATAAACCATGCTTATGAGGTATGCCAATGCAACAGAACTGGTGCAAGTCAAGGCCGATACCCGACAGTTATTGGACCGCGAGGCGTAGTTTTCTGATGGTTATCGGGTTCGTAGGGCTGGTTTCGCTCTTGTTAGGAACGAGCGGCTGCCGATCAGCCTCGGAAAACCCGGAGGCCTTGAGTGGTCATGTTATTTTGTGGCATAGCTGGACAGCCGACGAGGCCCTTGTTCTGGAGCAGTCTCTCGCCGAATTCCGCGAGGCTAATCCCTATGTGACCATTGTGACGCTGGCGTTGCCCTTTGATGAGTTGTTGGACCGATTCAGGCGATCAGCTCAAGACGGTGCGGGGCCTGATTTGTTGTTGGCCCCCTCGAACTGGATTCGTGACCTGGCTGATGCCAATTTGATCCGTCCCCTTGAGGCTGGCGAGGTCAGCGATCTCAGGCTGGACACCAGAAACACCCGCTTGGTGGCGTATCAGAACCGTGTTTACGGTGTGCCGCTGTCAGTTAGTCCAAAGGCACTATATTTCAATCAGACCCTGGTAGACAGGCCGATCGCCACCCTGAACGAATTGCTAGAGCATGCCGCCTCAGGTCAAGAGGTGGCTTTTGTCCCCCGTTTTGAGGCTTCCTACTGGGGAATCCAGGCCTTTGGCCAGGGTTTGTTCGACCCTGATGGAGTCCTAAACCTGGCCGACAGCGGCTTTGTTGATTGGTTGGCCTGGCTAAAAGAGGCCCAGAACAAGCCGGGGGTTATTCTCAATGTTGACGATGAGGCCCTGCGCCAGTTATTTGCCGAAGGGAGAATTGCTTACTATGTGGCCGGTCCGGAACAACAGACGTTCCTGAAGCAGACGATGGGCGAAGATGCGTTTGGCGTAACCCGCTTACCGGGCGGTCCGGCCAGGGCGGCCGGACCGCTCTTGCCCGCTGAAACCGCCCTGTTTTACACCTTCTCGTCCGAAGGGCAGGCCCGGATTGCGCTGGCCTTGGCCCGATTTCTGACCAATCAGCAACAAAGTATCCGTTTTATGCGGGAGATAGACCGGGTGCCGGCCAACCGGCAAGTTAACGTCGACCCCAGAATTTACCCCACGGTCGCGGGCTTTGCCCGGCAGGCCACCACGGCCATTATCTTGCCCAATGAGTTGGACAAGGATCGGTTCTACGCCGCCGGAGACCGGGCCTATGTCAGTGCTCTGAGCGGGCTGCAAACGCCCGAAGAGGCGGTTTGTCGTTTTGGACAGGAAGTGGCTGCCCTTCAAAACCATTCCGAACTGAAGACCATTCTTCCGGCCGGATGTGGCTTCATTGTAAGTGAGCCGGTTTCAAATTGATGATATTGAAATCAGCAGCTCTGTTATGACGAAGGTTGGTAGCTCAGGCAGAAATTAGCCAGTATTAAATGAATATGGATGAAGAAATCATTGTACCCAGTGAATCCATAGCCGATATTCTTCTGAATCAACTAAATATGTTATTGGCGTTTGTAGCCAGACCGGTGATACAGCAACAAATTCTGGCGATTACCGTTATTATTCTAATCGCTTTGATCGTCCCCGAGGGTGTTCGTTGGGAGTGGCAGCGGCGAAAGTCTGCTGATGCGTTAAAAACGCATATACCGCGTTGGCAGCAGTGGACCACCCGCTTCTATGTGCTGTATACACCATTAATCGGTCTTGTCCTGGCCAATGTTGTCATCTGGTTATTTAAAAGGCAAGGCTACCCCAATGGCCTGATTGAAAGTTCGCGAACCTTTTTTTGGCTCTGGTTGGCCTATCGGTTTTTGCTGATGGTGCTTTATGCCCGGTTTGGCAAATCTGTAAAACCTTATCATCGCTTTGTTTTCATCCCAATTTTTCTACTGGTGCTTCTGTGGCTGTTCCTGGGTACACAGATAGGGATCGCCCGAATAATCACCGTGCCTATCATTGTATTCGGCAGTTTTTCAATTACCCTGGGCAACCTAATAAGTGCTTTCGTGCTGCTGTACATCTTTCTTATTGGGGCCTGGGTCGTCGAGCGGGCCTTAAATCACTCCCTACAGAATCGTTTTGAAGCCGAGCAAGGCAAGATCCGTTCCCTGGCCACCTTAAGCCGATATGCCATTTCCGCGTTGGGGATTGTGGTCTCGCTGGTGGCCTTGGGCCTGGACGCCACTTCGCTGGGCCTGGTGGCCGGGGGATTGTCGGTTGGCATCGGCATCGGTATGCAGGAAATTGTGGGCAACTTCATTAGTGGGTTAACGTTGTTGTTCGAGCAATCGCTGCGACCGGGTGATCTCATTGAGCTTAACGGTCAGGTCACGGAAGTCGAGCGGGTCAGTTTACGCACGACCACGGTGACAACCTTTGATAACACCAAAATAATTGTGCCCAATTCTACCTTCACTGTTGAGTCGCTGACGACCCTGACAAAAAACATTAATATCGTTCGGGTTGTGTTACCCTTGCGCGTGGCTTATAACACCGACCCGGAGAAGGTCAGACAGGTCGTCGAGCAGGCTGCGGCCCGGCATCCGCAGGTGGTGGCTAATCCGGCGCCCCTGTTATTCTTTAGAGGCATTGGCACTGACTCTAGCCTTGACCTTGATCTTTTTGCGTGGACCGATCAGCCCAAGCTCAGGGGACTTATTCGAAGTGAGCTTTACTACTTGTTATTTGCGGAGCTCGCCAGGCATAGCATCGAGATCCCTGTCCCCAGACGCGATCTTAACCTACGCCAGGGTTGGGCAAACTGCCCGGAGACATCAACGGGTTGACGAAAATAAGTACTTAGACTTTGTTTAAGCTCATAATTAGAGAGGAGAGTACTATGATAAGACAATTGAGTGATACTGCCTGTGGCTATGCCCGAAGCCAGGCCGAGAGATTCCGGCTTGAGCTTCACGATTTGCTTCGCATTCCCAGCGTTAGCACCGATCCGGCCCACGCTGTTGATATCCACCGGGCTGCGGAATGGCTAGCTACTCACATGCGCCATATGGGTATCGAGAACGCCCGGGTCATGCCCACCGAGGGTTATCCGGTCGTCTACGGTGAATGGTTGGGGGCGGGGGCCGATAAACCGACTGTGCTGATTTATGGCCACTACGACGTGGTGCCCGCCGCGCTGGAAGACGGTTGGACTACGCCGCCCTTTGAGCCGGTTGAACAGGATGGCAAAATTTACGCCCGCGGCGCCACCGACGACAAAGGCCAATTGTTCATCCATGTCAAGGCTTTGGAGTCTTATCTACAGAGCTCCGGCCGCGCGCCGGTCAATGTGAAAATCTTCCTTGAGGGTGAAGAAGAAATATCATCACCCAACCTGACGCCTTTTATCAAAGCCAACCTGGATCTGCTCAGGGCCGATGTGTGTGTCATTAGCGACACCTCGATGCGCACCATCGACGAGCCGGCCATCCTGCACAGCCTGCGCGGGATGACCTACATCGAAGTTGAAGTTCAGGGGCCAGCCGACGATCTGCACAGCGGGCTATGGGGCGGCGCGGTGCACAATCCGGCGCTTGCCCTGGTCGAAATTCTGGCCAAGTTGTACAACCCGGACCACACGATTGCCGTGCCGGGCTTCTATGATGATGTTGTCCCGCTGACCGCGGAAGAACGGGCGATGATTGCCAAAACCGATCTCACCGCGGCGCAGTTCAAACAATCGACCGGCGTGCCGGCGCTATGGGGCGACGCCGCCTACAGCATCCGCGAGCGCATCTCGGCCCGTCCAACCCTGGACATCAACGGGTTGTGGAGCGGTTGGAGCGGTCCCGGCCCCAAAACTATCATTCCCGCCAAAGCAGGGGTCAAACTCAGTTCGCGTCTGGTTGGCAACCAGGACCCGCACAAAATTTACCAACAGATCAAAACCTACATTGAATCCATTGCCCCGCCGACTGTGACCGTTGACGTCCGGCTGGTGACCACCGGCAAGCCGGCGCTGTTTGCTTTTGACATCCCTGAAATGCAGGCGGCGTCGCGTGCTTATGAGCGGGCATGGGGAGCCAAGCCGCTCTTTACCCGTGGTGGCGGCAGCATTCCTGTCGTGGCTGAGATTGCCGACCTGATGGGTATTCCGGTGGTGATGATGGGGTACGGCCTGGATGACGACGGCTTGCATTCGCCCAACGAGCGTTTCAGCCTCGAAATGTTCCACCGAGGTATTGAAACGGCCATCGTTTATCTGGATGAATTGGCCCAACTGACCCGTTAATAACCAGAATGGTGAGGGAGACAAAATGACTGTAAGCAATATCCCAATGGCCGCAGACGTGCAAAAATCGTTTGCCCAAAAAATGTTGGATGGCATCGAAAAGGTGGGCAATAAAGTGCCCCATCCGGTGCTGATGTTTTTATATCTGATCATCATTGTCGTCGTGCTTTCCCACTTTCTCTATCTGCTGGGAGTTAGCGTCACCGAAGTGATCGCCGTACCGGTACCGGTCGAAGCCGAAGGGGTGTACTACCTGGACTCCAGTGAACCCTGGCAAGCCTATCCGCCGGAGACTTATAAAGCCGATTACGAGATCAAGGAACAGACGACCACCATCCGGAGCCTGTTATCGACTGAGGGCCTGCGCTTTATCTTTACCTCATTCGTCAACAACTTCGCCGGGTTCAGCGTCGTCGCCGTCATTCTAGTGGCGATGGTCGGCGTGGGGGTGGCGGAAGAAGCCGGGCTGATGGGGACATTGATTCGTAAAACTGTTAAGGTGACCCCACGCCGGTTTATCACCTTTATCCTCATCTTCGTTGGTGTGTTATCGAGCGTGGCCACAGATGCCGGCTACCTGATCTTGATCCCCCTGGGCGCGGTAGCTTTTCTCAGCCTGGGTCGGCATCCGCTGGCCGGGGTGGCGGCCGCTTTCGGTGGGGTTAGCGCCGTTTTCGCGGTCAACATTCTCATTGCCCCGGTGGATGGAATGTTGACGGAGATCACAAACGAAGCCATCAACCTGGCCGGGGGTACTCCCATTACGATTGTGGCCAACTATTACTTCGCGGTCGCCTCCACGGTGATCCTGAGCATCATTGCCACCGTGATCACGGACCGGATCATCGAGCCACGGCTCGGTCCGTACCAGGCGGATGAGACCGCGTCGGCAGAGGAAGCCCAAGACGACGCAACCTTAGCCGCCGAAGGGCGAGGCTTGCAGTATGCGTTGTACGGTTTTCTCGGCATGGTCGCTCTCATCCTGCTCTTGACGCTGCCCGCGGGTGCACCCCTACGCGATCCGGAAACCGGCGCGATCATCGGCAATACCCCCTTTATGGACAGCCTGATCTTCATCATCACCCTTTTCTTCCTGATCGCCGGGCTGGGGTACGGCCTCGGTGCTGGCACAATCAAAGGCAGCGGGGATGTCATCAAAGGGGTGACGAAAACCTTTGCCAGTCTAGCCGGGCTAATCTTCATGCTGCTGATGATCAGCCAGTTCATCGCCTTTTTTAACTTCAGCCGTATGCCCCAGGTCACAGCCGTCTGGATGGCCGATACCCTGGAGCGAGCCAATATCGGCGCGCTGCCTCTGTTAATCGGGTTTATTCTGGTTATTATGATTCTCAACTTCATCATTCCAAACGTTGTGCCGAAGTGGGCGATCTTCGCCCCGATCTTTATTCCGGTCTTTATGCGGTTGGGTGTGGCGCCGCAAACTGTACTGTCCGCTTACCGCCTGGGTGACTCGCCTACAAACGTTATCACCCCGCTGATGGTCTACCTGCCCTTTGTCCTTACCGTAGTCCAGCGGTATCAAAAAGAGGCCGGCATTGGGACAGTGGTCGCGCTGATGCTGCCCTATACGCTGGTGATTGCAATCGGGTGGACCCTGCTATTCATTTTGTGGTTCGTGCTGGGGATTCCGCTGGGGCCTGGGTATCCTGTGAGTGTTCCGTAAGCGTCCATTCGGCCAATATTGGAGTAATGGAAAACGGAGAAACGATCAACTCAGAATTTAGGGGCTACGACACACCTCTGCCTGGAAATGTATTCGTAATCAACGGAGCTAAACCCTTATGACTCAAAAAAATGACACCACCTTTAACGCCGCACCGGCACAACACGCATCCTGGCTGCCCTTGGTCGTCATCGTGATGGCCCAGGTTCAGATGGCCTTTAATGTTAACGCCCTGCCGGTTTCTATCGGTCCAATCGTCGAAGATCTCAATACCCCGGCGACGAGCGTGGGGACGGCGCTGGTTATCTACTCGCTCTCCGTCGCTGCCTTTGTGATGTTAGGGGCGAAACTCGGTAAGATTTTCGGCGAGCGCCTCATTTTTCAGATCACCGCTTTGGCTCATGGTCTGGCCATGGGCATTATGGCGCTGAGTCCAAGTGCAAGTGCTATGAATTATGCTCAGGCTATCGCCGGCTTAGCGGCGGCTGCCTTGGTCCCGACCTTGGTGGTGCTGATCGCCGCTAACTATTATGACAAGCAGCAGGCGCAGGCTTTGGGCGTGTTGGCGGGCGCGCCCGCTATATCCGGCGCGCTTGCCTTCTTTATTGCCGGTTTCCTGGGGACCATGTTGAGTTGGCGTTATTCTTTCGGTATTCTCGCTATTCTGTCGGTCGCTGTCTTTTTTCTCAGCTTCCGGTTGAAGCCGGTCCCGCGCCAATCCGGTATCAAGATTGACCTCGTCGGCGCGTTGTTGGCGGCTATGGCCGTTGTTCTGATCAGCTTTGGTTTCAATAACCTTAATGCGTGGGGCGTGATTCTCGCCAAACCGGCTGCGCCTTTTGCCCTGCTTGGGCTGTCCCCGGCGCCGTTTATGCTCGTGCTTGGGATTGTGCTTGGCCAGGGTTTCTTCACTTGGTCACATCGGCGGGTCGCTATGAAAAAGACGCCGCTCCTTGCCCTAGAGGTACTCGATTCGCCCCAGGAGCGGGCGGCTATCTTTACCTTGCTGATCATTGGGGCCCTCGGTCCCGCTGTCAATTTCCTAATTCCGCTCTACATTCAGATTGTGCAGAACCAGACTTCCCTCTTCACGGCCGTGGTCGTGGTGCCCTACACGCTGGCGATAGCCGCGGCCGCGATTCTCACCGTCCGCCTGTATGACCGGCTGACTCCCCGCCAGATCGGTATGTTTTCCTTCGTGGTCGTGGCTGTCGGACTGGCGACAATGTCATTTGTCATCCACAATGACTGGGGTACGCCTTTCGTGATCGCTAGCCTGCTCCTGGTCGGTCTGGGTGAAGGCTCGTTGGTAACCCTGTTATTCAACGTGTTGGTGTCCGCCTCGTCCAAGGAATTGGCGGGTGATGTGGGCGCATTGCGCGGGGTAGCCAACAATATGTCCACGGCCTTGGGCACAGCCTTTGCCACTGTGGCGGCCGTTGGGTTATTGAGCATGTTTGTCACCAGCAGCCTCGTGCAGTCGACCATCCCGGAATCGCTCAAGGTGCAGGTCAATTTAGACAACGTCAACTTCATCACCAACGACCAGTTGGAGACCGTGTTGGGGGCCACCTCAGCCACGCCGGAGCAAGTGGCTGTGGCGGTTAGTATTAATGAAGAGGCGCGACTCCGCGCCCTAAGGGCTTCTTTCTTAATTTTGGCTGTTATTTCGCTGTTGGCCCTGTTCCCGGCGCTTGGACTGCCGAATTATGTGCCCGGTGAAGTGCCCATCACTCCTCCGGTTGATACGCTAGAAAAGCTACCGGAGGAATTCACAAGGTCAGCCAAATTGGCTTAAGTAGGGATTGGGAAATATCCCTCTAATGATGGTTCCGAATAAGGAGACATTTA
Source organism: uncultured Chloroflexota bacterium (assembly GCA_937864185.1). GTDB lineage: Bacteria > Chloroflexota > Anaerolineae > 4572-78 > J111 > JAGRBY01. The sequence continues at coordinate 12,897 of CALMIS010000347.1, read as the reverse complement.
TGAGACGACGTGCAAGTGGTTTTGGCGGTAGCCGCGCAATTCGCCGGACCGTCCGGCGGGCCAGGCGGCGGCGCATCCGCATGCGGCGCAGACGCGTTCTACTGACGGGTGGGATGGTGGCGATTGCCGTATCCGGAACCGCCACGGCAATTAAGCTGAGACAAGCAGATGCCGAGCGGATTGAAAGACACACCGGCCGGCAGCCTGAAGATCTAAGTGAAGAGCAGTTGGACCAGGCAATTGCCGAGTTAAATATTGAGACCCAAGAGTTGTCCGATACCGAAGTGGCCGCCATTGAAGCAGCCGATGCTGAACCGGCCACCCCACCAGCCCAGGTTGCCTCGCCCCCAACACCTGCTGCCGTCTCCCTAGCCCAACCAGACTATATCACCGAACTTGAGAGGCTGGCTGATCTGCGCGATAGGGGCATTATCACGGCCGCAGATTTCGAAACCAAGAAGAAGCAACTTTTGGGACTTGGGTAAGGTGTGTCTGGCAAACGATCAGCTCTCCGGCTCAAGCCCGTGGCCACGCCCAAAGAAACTTTCCTGGGAAGCCTGCTCGACCCTATTGACCGGCTGTCCGAAACCATCTACAGCATTCTTATCCTGCTAACGTTTACACTGGCCTTCAGGATATTTAAGCTGGGCCCAGATCCCGGCCAACCGGTTACGGCCGAATACGTGAACGAGTTGCTCATTGCCGCCGTGGGGGCCACCCTGGCCTGGGGGATGATTGACGGCTTAATGTATGCGCTGATGGCGGTGTTTGAGCGAGGTGAAAGGCATCGTTTGCTCCAGCACATTCAGGTCGCTGACACAGAACAAGAGGCCGTGAACGCGCTGGCCGCAGAGTTAGACCACATCCTGGAGCCAATAACCGGCGACAACCAACGGCAAAGTCTTTACCTGGATATTCTTGAACACCTGCGCCATGGACAGCCCCAGCCGGTAGGCTTGCAGCGCGAGGACTTTGCTGGCGCGGCTGGCTCTGTGCTGGTGGCAGTCGTCGCCGTGCTACCCTCGCTGGTTCCGCTTGTGCTGTTACGCGGGGATTATGAGCTGGCCATTCGGGTATCAAATGTCGTGTCGTTTTCGGTCCTGTTCGGGGCCGGTTACCGTTGGGGAAAGCACACCGGCACTAACCCGTGGAAAACGGGTATGTTGCTGGCAACTGTCGGCCTGATCATGGTGTTGATTGCTATTCCGTTGGGAGGATAGCCGCCGGAGTCTCGTTCAGCCGCCTGAAGGCAAACAAAAAAACTCCGTTGGCTGCGATTTGGATATGCGGGAAATCAAGCAGGGGCAGTCGCAAATTTGCGGCTTGGAGTTGACCGACAGGCCTCGTCGGCAGGAAATGTGGCTGACTCCGAGCGTGAATGCGGTTGTCTTGCAGAGCGAGCCGGCCGAACGGCTGGTAGAGGCCGTGACCCACATCGGCTTGTGGTGAGCGGCGAACAAACCGAGAGGATGGCCAAGGAATGGCCCCGGAACAGATCTATGAGCTGATCTTGACCGAACTGCGGCAGGTGGTGCCTTTTGATGGAGCCTCCGTCTTGACCCGCCACAACGGCCGCTTGGTGTTGGTCGGCAGCGCCGGCTGGTCCAACCCGGCCGCGCTGCTGGGTTTGAGCGTGGACCTGGCCCGGCACGAGACTTACCGGGCCTTGCTCAAGCGGGCCGCGCCGGTCATCGTGCCTGATGTCCGGCAGCAGCCCCAGGTGCAGCTTGAACCGCTGTCGGTCTTGGGCCAGCGGGCCTGGTTGGGACTGCCGGTCAAGCTCAAGGGGCGGGTGATTGGCTGGCTGGGGTTAGCCAAACGGGAGGCGGGCTACTTCACGGTAGACCACATCGGCCAGGTCCAACCTTTTTTAAGCCGCTTAGCCATCGCTGTGGAGACAGGCCGCCATTACCGGGTCGAGCAAGAGCGGCGGCTAGAGGCGGAGCAGCGGCGCCAGATTGCCGAGAGCCTGGGGGAGATGTTGGCCGTCTTGAACTCCAACAAGAGTTTGGAGGAGATCCTCAGCTTTATTTCCACCCGGACCAATCAGCTATTGGGCACCGACGCCAACGCCATCTATCGCCTGACCGGGCCGGATGGTCCCTTCCAGCCGGTCGCGGCCCAGGGCTATCCGGCCGATGAGCTGACCGCGCAGGAGTTGGTCGTGGCCCAAGACGCCCTGGCCGAGAGCGTGGCCACGCAGGAACCGGTGACGATCACGGACCTGGCCCCGCGGCTGACCGGACAAGCCCGGGCCCGTTATCAAGCGCTGTTAGCCGTGCCGTTGTTGATTAAGGGGGAGGTCTATGGCGGGCTGGTGCTGTCCTATCGCCGGCCGCGTCGCTTTTCGCGGGGGGAGGGTGAACTGGGCACGATATTCAGGGGCCAGGTGGCGTTAGCCATCGAGAATGGCCGGTTGCGCCTCAAGGTGGAGCAGGCGGCGGTCAGTGCCGAGCGAAACCGGCTGGCTCAGGAGCTGCACGATGCGGTCTCGCAGACCCTGTTTGCGGTCAGCGCCATCGCCGAAGCCCTGCCTCGGGTCTGGACCCGTCACCCGGCGGAGGGGGAGCAGGGGTTGAAACAGCTTCATCTGTTGAGCCGGACCGCCCTGGCCGAGATGCGGACGCTGCTGCTGGAGCTGCGGCCCGCCGCGCTGGCCGAAACCCGGCTGGCCGAGTTACTGCGTCAGTTGGGCGATGCTATGGCCGGGCGGATCCAGGCTCCGGTCGAACTGACCGTCGAGGGGTATCGCCCCTTTCCGGCGGAGGTGAAACTGGCGCTGTACCGGATTGCCCAAGAAGCGCTGCACAACATTGCTAAACACGCCCACGCCAGTCAGGTCGAGATCAAGCTGGTCTCTCAGCCGGAGCAGGTGAGCTTGCGGATCAGCGATAACGGTTATGGCTTCGATCCCGGCACAATCCTGCCCCACCAGTTGGGCTTGAGCATTATGGCCGAGCGGGCCAGTAGCGTGGGGGCTAATTTTCGCCTAGAGAGTCAGCCGGGGCAGGGCACTGCTGTCACGGTGACCTGGCCTAATCAATCTGGGAGTGCGACCTAACCGGGGGATCGACCCCGGGAATGAAGATGGAGGGCAAACCTTTGTTTGTTAGCAGAGCAAGCTCTGCACTCCTATTATCAGGGAAGAGACATCTTTTTAGGGAGGAGACATGCAAACTCAACAACCTATTCGGGTGATGGTGGTCGATGACCATCAGATATTGCAGATGGGCATCAAATTTATGCTGATGGCCTTTGAGGATATTGAGTTGGTGGCCGAAGCCTACAGTGGGGAAGAGGCGCTGCGGCGGTGCGGGGAGGCAGAGCCGGATGTCATCTTGATGGATATGCTGATGCCGGGGATGGATGGGGTGGCCACCACCCGGGCTATTCGGGAGCGGTATCCCCAGGTGCAGGTGGTAGTGCTGACCAGCTTTCAGGATAAGGCCTTGGTCCAGCAAGCGACCCGAGCCGGGGCCATCGGGTATCTGCTCAAGGGTATTCCCATCGATGAGATTGGCCAGGCCATTCGAATAGCGGCCCAAGGGCGGCCGGCTCTCTGCCCGGAAGCAGCCCAGGCCTTGATCCAGGCGGCCAACGGTCCCGGACCGGTGGGCGGAGACCTGACCGAGCGGCAGCAAGAAGTGTTGGCTTTGCTGGTTGGCGGGCTGAGCAACAATGAGATTGCGGAGCAGTTGGTCCTCAGCCCCTCCACGATTCGGCATCACGTCAGCGAGGTGCTGTCCAAGCTGAACGCGGCCAACCGGGCCGAAGCAGCCGCGCTGGCCGTCCGCCACAGCTTGGTCCCACCCGTCCCAACCGGGGAGCGCGGTCGCATGGACGTTCCGACCCAATTCCGGCTTTTCGTCCCGGGGCATCATTAATTGTCTTGGTAACGAGGATGAAAGTGATAAAACGTATTCTTGGCGTTCTCGGGGTCATCTTGGGAGTCGTCGGGGTGATCCTGGCGGTGGCCCTACTTATTGGCATCTGGCTGGTTAATCCAACCATCACTCAAGGGCTGCAAGACACAGCCCGGACAATGAACGAGGGCTTGATCGTGGCTGATCGGGTGTTGACGGCCGCTGATATGATTGCCGGTGATCTACGGGTGGGGCTGCAGGTCAATGAAGGCGATTTGCAGCCGATGATAGACAAATACCATGCGAGCCTGGGGCAGATTCGAACCACAATCGATACCATCAAGAGCGCCATCGACGTTGGTCAAGAGTTGGTGGGGCTGGTCAATTCGTTCCCTTTTTTGGCCGGGAGTGTGAGTCAACTGCCCCAAACCGAGACCCTGGCGGGAATGGCCCAAACGCTGGATAATCTCAGCCAAACCTTGACCGACCTGGAGCAAGAGTCGCCGAGATTGGCCCAGGCCGGGCGGCAAGCCCTGGCCCGAATTGACAGGCGCTTAGGCAAGATTGAGGTGAACATCGAGCAGCTTGTCGCTACGGTGAAGCAAGCCCAGGCGGATTTAGCCCGAACTGAGGCCCGAATTCCGTTTCTGGTCAAGGTAAGTTCCATCGTCTTGAGCTTTGTTGCGGTTTGGTTTGGCCTGGCCCAATATTGTTTGCTGGTGCTGGCGTGGCGCTGGGCAGCCGGAGCAAAAGTGCCGGTTAACGAAGAGGGTCAGACCAGCTACTAAAGGGTAATGGATATGAAGAAGATACCGAGGCGATGAGATGTAGGGCAGAAACCCATAAGCCTCTTTTAGGTTATCCCATCAGCATTGCCGTCATCGCCTTCTTCCAGCGTCGCAGCTTGGAGACCACTAAAGTCTCGAAGCAGGATCGAGCGGACCAGAGCATCGGTATTACCGAGTTGAACGACCGCCCGGGTGTTGCCGGCCAGAGAGCGGGCCACGTTGAGCTGGTTATCCTGCCACTCCCACTTGACGGCCTGGGGAAATCTTTGCAGCCGCTCTTCCAACTTGGCCAGGCGCAGTTCCTCAGCTTCCGCCTCCAGCGCAAAGACCCGCCGCCGAGCCTCGGCCCGCTGGATCTCTAGTTGTAGCTCTTCCCGCTCACGCTCTACCCTGGCGATGACCTGTTGCCGGGCCAGAATCTCTTGATCCATCTGGCGGCGCAGGGTCAAAGCTTGCTTTTTCGCCTGCTCGGCCTGCTGAAGGATTGCCAGTTGGCAGGCCTCTTGGGAGGCTACAAAATCGGCCGGGGGGTGGGCCTGGATGATATTGATCTTCATAATGGTTACGCCATACGGCTCGACATCGGTGCTGAGGGTCTGGCGTAGTTCGGCCAGATCTTGGCGCACCAGATCATTAACTTGATCCGAATTGATCTGGCGGACCATCGCTCGTAGACTGTCCTGGCAGGTCGCCTGAAAGACTTGATCGAAATCATCGGCGGAGATGTTGAAAACAAAGCGGTAGGGATCCGTGATGGAGAAGGTGATCAGGGTGCCAACTGTCGCCCGCACATTGTCTTGGGTGGGGGCGTCGGTCACCGGCACGCTGAAGGGGATTTCACGCCGGGTGACGAGATGGGTGATGGCCGTCCAGGGTAGGATCAGATGAGGACCTGGGGTTAGCGTCCCGGTGTAGCGTCCGCCTCGGGCGACGAGGGCATTGACGCCCTCAGGAATGCGCACATGCAGCGCCCGATAGAGGCCCAGCAGGGTTATCAAAAGACCAGCTAAGACAGCCAGGATCAGCAGCAGAGAGTTATTCAACAGATTGCCGACGTAGATGCCGCCCACCAGCACGATCACCCCCAGGCCGAGTAGCTCCACGCGCACACCAAGCTGCCGTTCGGGCACAACCACAATAGGGATGATGCCACTCGCGTCGCGGGTGGTGAAAGCGGTCATTGCCTCATTAAGCGGCACGTGTAGTTGAGTCAGTTGCGCTTGGGGCAGTTCTATCGATTCTAAGTATTGTTCATTCGCCATTGGACCCTATCTCCACACAGCTAGAGGTTACGAGTTGCGTTAATGTTTCGCCCCAAGCGTCGTCTTTGATTAACGGGAGCAGTCTGCCTTGAGACTATGACCGGCAGCGGTTCACCGGGCAGCAGCCCTGGCGGGCGAGACGGTTCGCTAAAACGGCCGTAAACATAACGAAACGTGTCACGGATAATGGCCGTCACCGGAGCGGCCAACAAAATCCACCAAAAGCCAAATTGGCTGAGCGACACCAGAATTAAAATGAAAATGCTGGGATGAACATCAACGATATTCTGTTCAACGCGCGGGGTCACGATATTGAAAATAAACTGCTGGACAAGGAAATAAAGTCCCAGGATGGCTACCGCCACTGCCGGTGAGATTGTCCAGCCAATCAAAATGGCTGGGATAGCCCCCAGAAACGGCCCGATTGAAGGGATGAGTTGCATCAACCCGGCAATCATGGCCAGCAGCAGTTGGTAACGGACATTACCCGCCAGACCAAACAGCCGGACCAGCACCTCCAGCCCACCATAGGTCAGCAAGCCCACGATCACAGCCGTTAGCAATTGCCCGCGAATGAAGGCGCCAAAGGCTCGATCAATGATCCGCATAACGGCCCAGAAATCGGCCCGTAGCCAAGCGGGTAGCAGGCGATCAAGGGTTGGTGAGGCTTGGCGCTGGTCATGAAGGATCGACAACAGCCAGGCGGGCACAACCAGAAAACCGAGGATAAAGCTGACGGTGTTGACCAGACTGAGCAGGATGGCCAGCACCAGATCAACCAGATTGGCCAGATAGAGGCTCAGATTAGCTTGAATTTGTTCCGTAGCCCGGAGATAAGCTTTGTTAATAACCACTCGGGTTGGCTCCGGGAGGGTGGCCAGGTAGTCATTGAGCTGTTGTCGATAGGTCCGGATTTCTTCCGCCCCGGGCATGATCAGATAGATGTTGTAAATCTGTTCGGCCAGGATGGGAATAAGGAGAATGATAAAAAGCAGGACCACCGCAATCACCAGAGACAGCGCCAGGACAATGGCCAGGAAGCGGGGCATAACACGATCAAGCCGGTTGACCAGCGGCAGCACCATGTAGGCAATGACCCCGCCCACCACAAAGGGGATCAGCGCAAGCCAGGTATACCAGATCAACCAGCCGATAGTCAACAGCGCTCCCGTTATCAGCAAGAAGCGCACGATGCCGGCCGGGGTGATGCTGCGTAGGCGCTGTCCCAGGCGGTGCCAGGCCTGTTGGCCCCGGCTCGCGGCGGCATCGTGCGCAGCCGGGGCGGCGGCTGCGGTTGGTGGGTTGGTGGTTTCAAGCGACATAAGTTCCTCCTACGCCCGCTGGCGGCGCTGGGCAATGCTGATGTAGTACAAAAGTTGCAGGATCGAGGTGATGGCTGCCGCCAAATAGGTCAAGGCCGCGGCAGTCAACACCTGCTGCGCCCCTCGTTTGTCCTCATCGGTTTGCAGGAGATTGGCCTCCCGAAGGAGTTTCAGGCCCCGGCGGCTGGCATCGAATTCAACGGGCAAGGTCAGGATTGAAAAGAGAACCATCAAGCCGAAGAAAAAGATACCGATCCAGAGCAAGTTAGTCATATTAAAAACCAGCCCCATGAGGATGGAAATGTAGGAGAGGGTGGGGCTAAATTGGAGGGCCGGCAGCAGAAAATTCCGGGCAGCGATAAGGCCCGAGCCGGTTTGGTACTGTTGCACATGGCCCAATTCGTGAGCCGTGACGGCCATGGCGGCCACCGAGGGCTGGTTAGCGATAGGGTCGGAGAGGCGCACGACGTTGGCCCGAGGGTCAAAATGATCGCTCAGAACACCGGGCGTTCGTTCCAAAGGAATAGCCTTGAGATCGGTTCGGCTGAATAACTGCTGGCCGACCTGCAGACCAGTCTGCCCGGCGCTATTCCGTTTTTGGCTCCACGTGCTGAAGCTGGATTTCAAATAAAGCTGAACCCCGCCGGAGATCAGCAGGGTCGGAACAAAAACATACCAGAAGTAAACGGGATCAATAAAGAGAGGCACCACAATTCCTCCTTACAGAATAATAGAGTGTTCTCGGAAAGTCTTTGTCAGCAGCCGCTACAGGCTCACGTCCCACGTTCCACGTCCCAGGCGCGTAGAACGTAGGACGTGGAACGTGAAGGGCTTGTCTAAGTTTCGACGCTTGCCGAGAACTCTCCTCAGTAGGGGGATTAGCCCCAGGCTTCTTGGAACTGCTCCTTGTTGAAGGTGTAGTTTCGATTGGTGCGGAGTTGGACCGTCAGGCCGACCAAGGCGATGATGATCCAGGCCAGCGACCAGAAGAGGGAGTCTTGGAGGACCGGTTGGATGGCGTTGCCGGTGGCCTGCAAATCGGCCAGCGAGACGCGCCCTAAAAAGAGCAGAACCGCCAACAGGATAGCCTTCGCCCCGCCAAGCGCACTGATGGCTATAACTACGTACCGCTGGATATTTAGAATCAGGGTCAGGAGCGCTACCATCAGTCCGCTGCTGGCGGCTACCACAAATGGCAGAAAGCCCGACTCAAAGCCGAGCAGGGCCATAAGGCCGGCCCCCAGCGCCGCCCCAAAGCTCCCGGCCACCCAGGCCACTCCGCCCAGGTAGAAGAGGTATGAAAATACCGCGCCGACCAGACCCAAGCCAAAGCCAACCACCCAGCCGGTGACCGTGGCCAGAAAGCCGGTACCGAGGATCAGGGCCGTGCCCGCCGCGCCCAGCCAAAAGCCGCCAAAGAAGCCCCAAATCGGCAGCATTACCATAAATACCCGGTACCCGTAGAAACAAAAGGCTGCACCAAACAAGGCCGCAAACAGGGCCGCAATAACTGTCGTCATTTGTTCACCTTTTTCTTAAACCAAGTTCTGCCGCACGGCGATGGCGGCGGCTTCGGCCCGATTGGCGGCTCCCAATTTAGTCAGGATTTCGCTGACGTGATGGCGGGCCGTGGAGAGACTGACCACCAGCCGCTCGGCAATCTCATTATTGCTCAGACCTTCGACCACCAGGTCCAAGACCTCTCGCTGGCGCTCGGTCAGAGTAGTCCCCAACTCCTCCGTTGGCTCAAGCAGCATCTGAGCTGCCTCGGACGCCAGAGTCAGCCGCCCGGCGTAGGCGGTCCGGATGGCCTCGGCTAACTCATCGATGGAAACATTCTTCAGTAAAAAGCCAATCGCCCCGGCCTGCATCACTTTTTGCATCATGCCTTTATGTTGGAAACTGGTTAAGGCAATGACCTGGATTTCGGGGTGCCGGGCTTTAATAGCCTGGGTGGTCACTTCCCCATTCATGCCCGGCATCAATAAATCCATCAAGACGACGTCAGGCTGCGTCCGGCCGCATACGGACAAGGCTTCCTCCCCGCTGCCTGCTTCGCCGACCACGGCAATGTCATCAAAGGCCAGCAGCGAATACCTCAGACCATTCCGAATAACGGGATGGTCGTCAACGATTATGATGCGAATAGAGGCGGGTTCACTCATCATCACGACTCACTCACGGGCCTGCTTCTTGTAGAAATCACCTATCTATACCTTACCCAAAACCTGCCTTTTGGCGCCTACGGTTCCTCAGGCTGCCTTGTGACGACCAGGCCTACTTGCGTTCTTTCAACACTTGCCGCAACCGTTCTTCCAGATCGGGTGACAGGGAGGTGTGGTAGATTTCGCCCTTGTAGGGTCGGAGCGTGGCAATCGCGGCCTCCGGGTCGGCCTGGCGGACAATAATAAACAGGGCCGAGTTGCCAGGTTCTAACGACTCGGCTACCTCTTTGACAAAGCTTTTTTGAATGCCCAGATCGGTCAAAGCTCCGACGGCTGCCCCGCCGGCTACCCCGGTCAATAGGCCGGCCAGGGGAAAGAAGAGACCGCCCAAGAGTAGTCCAATCACGCCGCCGGCCACAGCGCCGACCTTGACCCCGCGGTCCAACTGATTTTTAATGTGAATTTTCCCGGCTTCATCCTTGACCACAACGGCCGAGTCATCCAGACTGATCTGACCTCGCCCCTCTGCCTGCCGGATCGCTTCCCGGACCTGGCTCGCTTCATCTGAATTGTCAAAGGTGATCACAATCAAATTGGACATAGTTCATCTCCTTGGCTAAAAAACCAATAACCTTATCTTTTATATTATGTCAGAATCAAACCAAGCACATCGGCTATCTGATGAGTTTGCCCTTAGGACGAATGACCCAAGTCGAGTTGGAACATTCGTCTCTGTCTATGGCTACCCGCTTCTCTCAGGGTCACGAAAGCTCAAGGAGATAATGACTAGACTGAGACCGGCAATGATCCCCGAAATTGCCACGAGTGGCACAATAACGCGTACTGACAAAAGAGGGGCAGCCAACAAAAGGATGCTTATTAGGATCGAGAAAACCCCCTCGGCCGCGATTGACCAGGCAGAAGCCGTTGTGCTCCGAGGCTGCTGAAGAGCTGACACGATATCAACAACCCCGAAGATCAAACCAGTGACCGCTAAGAGATAAGCTAGAAACATAGGGGCGGAAGAAATATCTAGCAAAGGATGCCCAAGAACGAAGAGACCAACCAGAATGCCTAAGACTCCCCGGATTAAGGTGGCCGTACCCGCCTGCTTCGTCAGAGCCAAAATCACCATGACTAGCCCGGCCACAAACCAGTAGCCTCCCAAAAGCCTGACTAACCAGAGGATCGTTTCCGCTGGATAAACCAAGAGGATGGTACCCAGAACAATGGCTCCGCCTCCGAGTAACAACACCAGCCACCAAGTGTCCAGCACCAACTCCTGAAGGTGATCTAAGTCGAGTTTTTTCACAAGTTTTTTTCCTGTAAAGCAGGATTGGGGGCGATAAATGTAGCATCCGCATCCGGCACAATCGACGTCCCAAATTTAGCGGCATACAACTGGGTGAATTTCGCCCCAAAGAGAAAAAGCCAGGTGCAGTAATAGACCCACACCAGAAACGCAATCAGTGAACCAGCAGCCCCATAAACGGAGGTCCAGGCGGTGTAGCTCAGATAGATCCCGACCGTATACCCGCCCAGCCAGAACAAGATTGCGGTAACTGCGGCCCCAAACCAGACATCCCGCCAGCGGATCGAGGCTTTGGGGAGTGTTTTGAAAATTAGGGCAAAAATAATCACATACATGAGCGGCGAGGCTGCTATTTGAGCCATTGGTATGAAATCTGCCACATACCGCATCAGGGCTTCGTAATACGGTTGAGGCAAGGCAGCCCAAAGAGCATTGAGCAGCAGCCCACCCAGAACAAAAAATCCCACAGCCAGAACCGCCGCTGCCGACAGCAGATAAGTTTTGGCCAGCGTTATGAGACTTTGGTGTAACGTCTCATCCCTTGGCGCGACCCCCCACATGGTGTTGAGCGACCGGCGCAATTCTCTAAACACCGCCGAGGCCCCATACAACAGAAAAAACAGGCTGATACCCGTGGCTATACTGCTTGAAACCAAGTCCTGGCTGTTCTTGATAATGTCCTGGATGACGATTGCGCCCGCCGTGCCGATTGAGTTGTCAACGGCGGTGACGATTCTCCCTTCGACCGCTGCCTGGCTAAACACCCGCGTGGCAATGACGATGGAGAGGATCAACAGTGGAGCCAGGGAAAAAATCGTGTAGTAAGACAGCGCCGCCGCATGCAGGGCTGCATCACTCCAAAACCAGGCGGTGATGCTTTCTTTGAATAGGGAGACAACCGCTTTGAGTTGCATGCGTATCGAATGGCACGCTTCGACCTATTAAATGAAACTGCGTAAATCCCATCCTTGTTCAATTCTAAGCGAAAACAAGCAGCGAGGCATCGGCTATTCGGTGAGTTTTGAGATGGGACAATTGACCCGTTCCTGGTTGGGTCATTTGTCCAAGGGGCAAACTGACCAAGTAGTCGATGTGTCTGGGCTCCTTTTGTAATAGAATCAAACGAATTAAAACCTGGAGTATCTCAAAACTCTAATTGAGGTAATAATGGCTAATCTACTTAACAGCAAATACCAACTCCAAGAACTAATTAGCCAGAGTGAGCGAAATTTGGTTTACAAAGCCTATGAGCCGGCCCGAAGTCGCCTGGTGGCGATCAAGTACCTTTCCCCGGCCCTGAGCGGCGATCAAACGGCCGTGCTGCAATTTCGCCAAGAGATGCAACTGATCGCCGGGCTAAATCACCGTAATATTTTGTCGGTCTATGATTATGGTCTAGAGGAGGATCGACTCTATCTGGTCACGCCTTACATCGCGGGCGCTACCCTCCAAGAGCGAATTGGCGAATTCGGTTCTTTGGCACGGGCCTCTCAGCTCAGCCAATCCCTGGCCCAGGCCCTGGTTCATGTGCATGATCAGGGCATCATTCACGGTAACCTCAAACCCTCTAATATTCTGCTCGATGAAGCGGGGCAGCCCCTCTTAACCGATTTTGGCGCGTTTCAGAAAATAGGCGTCCACGGCTTAGGCAGCCCCTATCAAAGCCCGGAGCAGGCCCAAGGCGGCCCCATCGATGCCAGAACCGATGTTTATGCGCTGGGGGTTCTGCTCTACGAGATGCTCATCGGACAGCCGCCGCCCAAAGGGGCCAGCCTCAGCCCTCACTTGCAACGCCCCGATCTGACGCTTGAAGTTGAGCAGGTCATCCTCACGGCGATGGCTGAAGACCCGGCCCAACGCTACCAATCGGTCGGTCAGTTTTGCCAAGCCCTCACCGCAGCCATATCGGCAGAGGTGCCGCCCACTACACCTGCAACAGACAAACCCGGGGGGCAAGCCATACCCTGGTGGGGTTATGCCCTGGCCGGGGTTGTCATTGTGGCCATCATTGGGATTTTAGTCTTTTCCTTGTTTGGCCGAGGTGACTCCGGCTCATCAGGCGGGTCGACCATCATCATCGGCGGGGGGGGTTTCGGTGGGGCCACCCCCGGTCCGGGGGGGGCCGCGCCGACCCCCCCCGCCCACGGCCACATCCGTCGCGGGCCCCGTGTGGGTTTTGTGACCC
>CALMIS010000346.1 GCA_937864185.1 uncultured Chloroflexota bacterium | reverse complement strand
AGGTGATTTGGTCAATCTCTTCGCCCCGAGCCAAAGCGATGGCCGCCTTGATACCCCCTTCACCCTGTCCGGCCGCGTTCTGGAAGACCGTCATATTCAGGCGGCCTTTGTCCATCGCGTCCAGAGCATCCGGTGAAGCATCCACCCCGGCAACGAGGATATCACCCAGTTTGCCGGCGGCTTCAATCGCACTGAGAGCGCCGATGGCCATCTCGTCGTTGTTGGACAAGACGGCATCGATCTGGTCGCCAGTGGACAGCCAGTTTTCCATCAGGGCCAGGCCCTGGTCACGGCTCCAGTTGCCCGTGTCTTCTTTGATGATCTGGATATCGGGGTAATTTTCAAGAACCTGCTTGACCCCGGCGGTCCGCTGCTGGGCGGCTTCCTGAGCCAGGTTGCCCTGCATAATGACCACGTTGCCCTTACCTCCCAAGGCTTCGGCCATCCACTCTGCCTGAAAGATGCCGGCATCCAGTGAGTCAGAGCCAACATAGGCGGTGCCTTCGGGCAGGTCAACCGGGCGGCGGTTTACATAGACCAGAGGAGTCCCCGACTCCAGAGCGGCTTGAGTCATCGGCTCGACCGCATCAGTGTTGGCCGGGACGATAACGATGGCGTCCATCCCCTGCGCGATGAAGTTTTCCACCTGACCGAGTTGCACAGCCACATCCTCTTTGGAGTCGACCATCACCAACTCCACCCCCGGTTGGGTTTCAGCGTAAGCGCTCATCGCATCCCGCAGGGTCGTCAGCCACAGGTCATCAAACAGCACACTGACCCCGATCGTGATCGGCTCTTCGCTGCTGGCTTCGGCCGGCGCTTCACTTTCGGCCGGGGCTGCTGCCTCCGCCGGCGCTTCACTTTCGGCCGGGGCTGCTGCCGGCGCAGCGGGCGCTTGCTCGCCACAGCCGCTAAGCGCGACGGCAAGCCCCAGCAGTAGGATTACTACCAGTACTGACCAGAATTTCTTGAATCCAAACATAATCTTCCTCCTTGATATATCGAAGAGTTGTTGTTTTAAAGTCGATTGTTTTCTGCTACAATGGGTCGTGATTTTGTATGAAAAATCACATAGTGGGGATGGATATTGCGAGCCTATTCGAAGAGTCTCGTCGTTTTGGGCAGTGAAACGTGCCGATCGCCAAAAAGGAGCGCTTCACTTGACCGCCAACGACCACCGTCTAACTTCAGATTTTTCGAGTAGGCTCCGAGTATCTATCCTCACCCGTCTCTATTTTTTACTTCTCTCTCTCGATATCTTCTTCTCCTTCTCCTTTCTGCAAAAAGTAAGATACAACGTCGACCCCCTCACTCCACCGCGAAGTAGGGGGACAGAACCTTGAGAGCTAACTCCCGGGCTCGGACGGCCAGTTCTTTGGGGTCCCATTCCCAATATTCAGGGCGGAACAGTTCGATCGAGCAGGCGCCATCGTAACCGATCTTTTTAAGCCGGGCGCAGATGTCATCCAAGGGAATGACCCCCAACCCTGGCAAGAGTCGGACGGCATCGGTATAAGCCTCTTTAGCCATTTCCTCGGTATCGTCCAGGTGAAAGGCATAGATATATTTGGGATCGAGGTGGTCAATCTCGCTGAACAGACCACCGCCGACGTAGAGGTGCGCCGCATCGACCACCATGCCGATATTGTCTCGACCGGTTTTCTGAATAATTTCCCATGCCCCCCGCGGTGTCCGGACCGAAAAGCCGCCAAAGCCAATAAATTCAAAAGCCAGCTTAATGCCATACTTACTCGCTATATCGCTGAGGTCTTGCAGCGCCGCTACGTGTTCGGCGACGACAGTGTCCCAGGGTGTATCCCAGGCGGGTGTAGGGCTGGGGATGACCGCCACCGAAGGACAGCCAATCACCTGGGCAATCTGGCTCAACTGGCGACAACGCGCCTTGATCTGATCAAATTCAGCCCCCCGAAAGGCGATGAACTCAATCGAGTTAAACGTCATCGGGGCGACGTTGTTATCGTCCAGCAGGGCTTTGAGCTCCTCAACGGAATGCTCTTCCAAATATTTATCCACCTTGGCTGCCCAAAGTTCGAGCGCCTTGTACCCGGCGTGAGCGGTAGCGGCCACATCCGTTTCTAAATCAGACGTCATTGTTGTTGCGCCATGAAATGCTAACTTCACTGTTAAACTCCTTTTTTGATTAAATAAGGTTGCTTAAGATTAGTCGGGCGGTGGTGCGGTGGAAGCCCGAACGATTAATTCAACCGGCAGCGTGATGGTTTGGGCCGGATACTCTCTTTCATTGCGCACTAGTTCAATAATAATTTGGCCGGCCAGGCGTCCCATTTCGGCAACGGGAAACTTGACCGTGGTGAGGGGGGGATTGAGATAAGCGGAACTACTTAGATTATCGTACCCAACGACGGAAATATCGCCCGGTACGCTCAAACCGGCTTCGTGGATGGCGTGCATGGCGCCCATCGCCAGGACATCATTGTGGGTAAAGACAGCGGTGGGGGACTGGGGCAGCGCCAGCAGTTGCTGCATCGCCCGATAGCCGCCGGCTTGACCGGCCTTGCTCTCGACCACCAGGGCCGGATCAAAAGTAAGGCCAGCTTCGATTAGGGTGTCATGGTAGCCCACCACCCGCAGATTGCTCAGGGCGCTGGTAGGCTCGCGCTTGATCATCCCGATGCGGCGATGCCCCAGGGCCAGCAGATGTTGCGTAGCCAGCCGGCCGCCTTGCAGATCGTCAATGGCCAGGCAAGCTGTCATGGGCAAATCATGCTCCAGAACAACAGTTGGAATCTGAGCTTGCTGCAGCGTTTTGAGAATGTTCTCAGGGGACGAACTCGGCAGCGCGACCACCCCATCAACCTGTTTAGCCCGCAGCAGCCTGGCAAACTCGGCTTCCTTGTCCAGATCGCGACCGGTGCCCCCGATCATGACCAGATAGCCTTCGGCCACGCAAACTGTTTCCAGACTTTGGGCGATTTCGGCATAGACCGGGTTGAGCAGGCTGGGAATAATCAGCCCGATGACGGCGGTCTGCTGCCGGCTCAAACTGCGCGCCAGCTCGTTGGGGTAGTAGCCCAGTTCGTCGATGGCTTTTTGGACTTTAGCCTGAGTTTCCGGTGATACCGGACGCGGGCCATTGTTGACCACGTACGACACGACCGCCACCGAGACCCCGGCCTGCTCGGCGACCTCCTTCCGAGTGACACGTTTGCGTTCGGTCATAAGGATACTCCCGGATTTTCAATAGATCTGAGCGTGGCCAGACTGGGGAATTTAACCCTATTATCTTTCCCTGACTTAAAGTTTTGGCAATAAGTTGTGAAGCGTGGAGTGTGGGAAGAGAAAATTTGTCCAGATTGAAGAGGCTTACGACAGCAACGTAACTGAGAGAAAAGTTTGAGGGGCAAAGTGACGAAGGCCAGTCTTGAGTTTGCTACCACCGAGGGTGGTGAAACTCGAAGGGCTAATTTCTTAGCGTTACCGTGTCCCGATAGACCGGTAAGGCTAAATTCAGCATTGAACACTCCTGTCATCAACGACAGCTCTCCTCTAAAGACTATCTACCCGTGTTGTCTACCCGTGTTGTCTACACGGGTAGAATAATATCATAAATTAGCTTGCTTGTCAATAGTAAAAAACTTAATTTTTTCGAGGAATATAAGATTAGTTTGCTGGCTAGTTAAACTCATTCTCCTCGTGGGCTTGGTCGTCCGATTTGCACAACAAGTTGCGCAACTTTGGTCACCCCCTGCGGTTATTTTTGCGGAGTTGTGCAACCGGTTGCGCAACTCCGCAAAAAAATTTAAAAAACCGGATTCTTGTGCGGCAGTAGACCGGCTGTCGTCTGGCGGATGACCAACTCGCCAGGAACAAGATAATTCTCCGGAGTCTGTCCTTCCAGTAAATCGAGCATCATTTCCATTGCCCGTTGCCCCAGTTCGAACCGGGGCTGACGAATGGTGGTTAACGGCGGTACAGCGTAGACAGCCATATCAATATCATCAAATCCAATAACGCTTAGATGATCAGGGACAACTACCCCTCGCTGGTAACAGGCAGCCAATAAGCCCACGGCTACGGTATCATTGTAACAAAACACGGCTGTTGCTCCGGCCGCCCAGAGGGGGGCTAAACTGGCTTTACCGCGTCCCGCGTGGTCTTCTATCTCAGGGGAATCGTAAATAAGCTCAGGATCTGGCTTAATGCCGGCCGCATCAAGGGCAGCTTGATATCCCCGCAGCCGATATTGGTTTGATTTAGGCCGGTTGGTAACGCCCACATACCCAATGCGGCGATGTCCCAACCCAAGCAGATGTTCCACCGCCAGGGATGCTCCCTGCTTATCGTCGACAGTGACGAAATGGATTCGGTCACTGACATCCTGTTCGTCAATAATGACGACCGGAACTCGAACATCGTCCAAGTGCCGCCAGTACCGTTTGATCACATGAGAGGCGATGATAATAATGCCTTCAACCCGACGCCGGTGTAAGGTTTCAATCGCCGCCAATTCCCGCTCTCGATCATTTTGAGATGTACTGATGAAAACGTTGAAACCGGCATTGACTGCTACCTGCTCGACCCCTTCAACCACCCGGCCCATAAAAGGATCGGCCGTGGTCGCCAGCACCATACCAATGGTCCATGTCCGGCTGGCGGTCAGGCTGCGAGCTACATCGCTAGGGATATAGCCCATCTGTTTAGCTAATTCTTGGATATACTGTTTTGTTTTAGTTCCAATCCTAGGGTGGTCTCGAAGCGCTCGTGAGACAGTAGACGGGGAAACATTCGCTTTCTTGGCAATGTCATAGATGGTAACCGACACGGAATTGACCTGGAAACTCCAAACTAAAACTCCGCTTTGTCAAATTCAAAGCAAAAGAATAGGTTTTTACAAGAAGCGTTAGTTAGGGATGACTTTAGTGAGATTCAGCGGGTGTCGATTTTTCGAGGAAGTTTATTGACTTATGCAAGCGGTTGCGCAGACTATATCATAGTCCTCAAAGGTTGTCAAGTGCTAATTTTTCTATTCAACAATTCCCATATTGATTCATCCGTCTCAAAGGAGGGCCACCTGCCACCCCAGCAGGAGGCAGTGCGTCGATAAGCGGAGCCGGGCTGAGGTCTGGAGGACGACCTGGCTTTGCAGGTTAGCTCTTGGCTTTTTACCGGGACTGCCTGGTTGCGGTTTGAGTTTTGTCACAATGATTCTGAACGCCTCCCCGGCTGCTTGAGTCCCCGCGCCAGGGCCAGCGGGACCCCGGCTTAAATGGCGCATGAAGTATGTCGTTGAGCCAGGCGTCCGTCAAATCAAGCCAGGGGAATGACCAGGCCTGCTCCTAAGAACGGTTACTCCCCGTGCTGTTCGGATCACTACAGGCGAGTCATCGCTAAGGGCGGCGCGGCCCCGGCCCGGGAACTATTTTGGAGCGAGCAACGTCAGTAGGGTGTGTTGGTTTCATAGCGGTGG
>CALMIS010000345.1 GCA_937864185.1 uncultured Chloroflexota bacterium | reverse complement strand
TGGAAGGCTGGAGGGCTGGAGGATTGGAAAGTCAAAGGGCTGGAGATTGGAGGGGTAGGTTTGTTAATTGTTAATTGCTCATTGTTAATTGCTCATTGTAGATTTTTATTTTCTCAACCTAGTTGACGGTAAACTTCTAAAAGCCGCTGGGCTGCGGTAGACCAATCGAATTGCCGGGCTTGGCGAAGTCCGGTTTCCACACAACGCTGGCGGAGGGCTTGATCATCCGCCAGCCGCTGGAGGGCTTCTGCCAGAGCCGGCAGATCGGTCGCGGGCACGAGCAAGGCCGCTGCTCCGGCCACTTCCGGCAGGCTGGAATTGTCGGCGCAGACGACCGGGGTGCCGCAGGCCATGGCTTCGATCACGGGGATGCCGAAGCCCTCGTAGTAGGACGGGTAGGCAAAGATATCGGCCAGATTGTAGAGAGCGGGCAGATCGTCGTCGGCCACAAAGCCGATGAAGTGGATACGGCCGGCGGCGACGGACGCCTTGGCCGCGGCGAAAATCGGTTCATACAGCCAGCCCCGACCCCCGGCAATGACCAGATGGTGAGTCTCGCGCACCGGCGAGTTCGAGTAGGCCCGGATCAGACCCTCAAAGTTTTTGCGCGGTTCCAGCGTCCCCAGGCTAAGAATAAATTTTTCCGGCAAGTGATACTTGTGCCGAACTTCTTGAAGGTGAGCCGGATCGTCGCTGGGCCGGAAGCGTGGCTCGACGCCCGCCCCGACGACGCTAATCCGGGCCGGTTCTACATTGTAAAGATCGAGCAGATCTTGCTTGGTGTTGTAGGAGTCGGCCAGGACGTGGTCGGCTCGAGCCAGACTGCGAGGGACGACCCGCATTAGCCAGCGCCTGAGTGACTCGACCGCCCCGTGGGGGTGGCGAATGAAGGACAGGTCGTGGACGGTCAGCAAAGTCCGAGCCCGGCGAGTGGGTGGCAAGATAAAGTTAGGCGAGTGAAACAGATCGAGGGGGCCGCTAAACCACTCGACTGGAACGGGCAAATCCAAACGGTGCCAGCCGATGGTCATCACCCGCTCGGATAGGGGGTAGCGGCGCCAGCTAAAGTTTGGGTAGGCCTTGAAGTCGTTCAGGCCGGTGGGAGGGGCTTCTGGCGGATGAAGCAAGGTATAATGGTTTTGCCGGTCGATCCGCGCCAGCGCGGTCACTAAGCCGCGCGTGTAACGGCCAATCCCACCGCCCTGTTTGAGCGCGGCCGTGTAATCAAGGCCGATGTGTAGGCTACTCAAGGTAGGCTAGACCCTTTAGGCTCGTTGGCATCGTTACCATCATCAGCTTCTACTGCTTGGCCGTGAATGAGCTTGCTTAACTGCCGGTCAAGACGATGGACAGGTTGGGTCAAGGTTAGGAAGAGCACATTGTAAACCTCGGCAGAGTGAGCATAAACAGCTCGCTTCTTCAACTTGAAATAATAATAGACAATGGTTGACCCGGCCAATTTTAAAAATGAAATAGCCGGGCGTAATTATGCCCGGCTATTTCATAGAGGAGGAGTTTTGTATGTTCCAAATCCGATTAGATAATCCTATGATACATCAAAACGTTGTTAAAATCTATAAAAGATACGTAAAGGTTTGGGCCTGATGGCGTAATTGTCATGACTAGCCCGAGGTTTTGACAATAATTCGCGAAAATGCTAAATTGTAGCTGTTGTTAGCAGTTGTTCAGTATAAAGTAGGACCATAATCTGAAATTGCTTGAACCTCTAACATAGTAAAACTTAAGAAAGGAGGTTTTTGAGCAATGACAGATCGTGTCACCGGCACTGTCAAGTGGTTCAATGCCACCAAGGGCTTTGGTTTCATTGAGCGTGATAACGGCAAAGACGTTTTCGTCCACTACAGCGCCATTACCGGTACCGGCTATCGCTCGCTCGAAGAAGGGCAGCGCGTAGAGTTCACGGTGGTCGAAGGCCAAAAAGGTCCTGCGGCCCAGAATGTTACGTTAGCGTAACTTCCCCCCTAAAAAGAAAAAAGGTGGGCTGGTAATTACCGGCCCACCTTTTTTAGTTCTTCTATTTTCTCCGGACAAGCCGATACGCTTCCAGATCAACCCCTACCTTTTTGCGGGTGTAAGCCGAGTCCAAGGACTCGGTTTGGAAGGCGTCGCCGATAAGTTCGCGGGTGCGAACATCGATGTAGACTTCGCTTTCCGTGCGGCCGTTGATCGCCAGCTTGCTGAGCTTGCTGGAGAGATTGACGGCCGGCCCCACCATCGTCGCTTCCGGGCCAACCGTGCCCGTCTTCACTTTGCCGGTGCTAATGCCGATCCCCATCCCGGTCTGGCCAAACTCCGGACTTTCCCGCTTCCACTCGTCACGCAGCCGGACGTAGGCTTCCTTCATTTTAATCGCCGCCAGCAGAGCCGAGTTGGCCGAGGTAACTTTGCTATCCGCGTGGCGGCCCGGGAAGTTGCCAAACACCCCCATCACGCTGTCACCCAAGCTCTTGTCCATAGCCCCGCCAGCTTGCACGATGATAGTCGACATCCGGAGCAGGTACTCATCCAGGAAGGCAACCATCAACTCCGGCCCAATGGCGTTGGTCAGAAACGTTGAACCGTGGATATCGCCCATCACAACGGTAACCTCGGTTTGGTGAGTCAACTCGGCAATGTAGCCGGGATCGTAGTAGCGATCCAGGTCGGCCCGGCGACCGATTTGGCGGTCACGCAGCAGGCGGAGGCTGGAGGTTTCGGCCAGGGTGTGGGCGATGGAAGGATACTTCTGCACTACGCCGACAAAGTCTTCGCGGCTAATGGCCAGCAAGCGAGTCTGTTTGGTGGCGCGGATGGTCGCCGTGCGCGGGATCGCCCGCAGCAGGGCAATCTCGCCAAAGAACTCGCCGGGACCAAGCCGGTTGATAACGCCGCTTGGCTGGCCACTGATGTCGGGGGCCAGGACCTCAACCTCACCGGTTTCGATCACATAAAAGGTCTGCCCTTTTTCGCCCATATGGAAAATGATCTGGCCCGGCCGGTAATCTTCCACCTTAATCCGGTTAGCCAGGACGATGCTTTGCTCCAGGGTTATTTTGCTGAGGATTGGGATCGTCTCCAGCACCCGGACAACGCCGGTAGACAGGGCTTTGTCCAGCAGAGTTAACTGTTTCTTGGCTTCAACGTAATCCGGCTTGAGGTGGAGCGCCTGCCGAAAGGACTCGCGCGCCCCGGCGTAATCCCGCACGATTTTCTGGGCCGTGCCGAGATTGTAGTAGTGATAGGGGTTGGCCGGCTCGAGTTGCGTGGTGGCGCGAAAGACCGTTAGAGCTTCTAGGTATTTGCCCTGATCGTGATAAGTAATGCCGAGCTGGTTATAGGCATCGACAAAATCCGCCCGCAGGTGGATGGCCTCTTCCAGATGTTTGATCGCCTGTTCGTACTGCTCCAGCTTGTGATAAAGCGAGCCGACTTCGTACTGGACTTCGGCCGAGCCGATATTCTCTTCACTGGCCATCGTTAAGTAGCTGAGCGCCTCGGGGTAGCGCCCAAGCTGCCGGCTGGCCAGCCCGGCGCTGAATAACAAGGCAAAGTGCTGGTTCAAAGGCAAGGTGCGCTCCAGACGCTGGAGGGTCGCGGCCACGTCTTCGCCGGCGTTGGCCAGACACTGAGCCGCCAGCCAAATCCGGGCATAGTCGTTGTCGTGGCCCAGAATTTTGGAGTAGAGGCTGGGCTTATCCCTGGCGATGCCATACAGGAGCACAATCGTCCCCTGCCAGCGCCGGCGAGCTTCCTCTGTATCAAGGCGCGGTTCCAAATTATAATCACGCTCATTCTGAGCCAGGGCGGCAAAGAACTCCTGATAAGTATGGTGCGCAAACTCAACCCACTCGCGGCTCTCGGAGTAGCGGACCAGACCGCTGTCTTTAATTTCGTCGTGAACGTCCTCAGGCGAAAGCGCCTCCAGATCCTGCTTTTCCGCTGGCTTGGCCGACTCGCGGCGGTAGATTGTCATTTGCGATTCGATAATTTTCAGCCAGCGGTCCAGTGAGAAAGTCCAGGCTTCTTCCTCCTGCATAGCCAGCCCCAGTTGGGCCAAGACCTTCTTGCGCATCGCCAGGGGGGAACTACTGCGCCCCTGACCAAAGAGTCGGAGCCAGTCGGTATCGCGCCGCTCCAACAGATTATCGGTGAAGACGGAAAATAGAACCCCCCGATTTTTGGGCAGGTGCTCATCACTACGCTTAGCGATCTGGGCCAGCATATAGAGGGCCAGCGGCGTTTGGGCCAGATCCTCGAGCTGAGGATCATTGTAAATTTCACGGGCAACCAGGCGTCCCTGTTCCGCCTGCAGATAATTGACCAAGAAGGCTTCGATATCCTCCCCGGCTAGCCGCTGCAGCAGAGCGGTCCGGAAGCTTTTTAGGGCTGAGTAGTCCTGGGCCCGGCAGGTAAGGATAAAGCGATGCTGCGGGTATCTCTGCATAAAGTAGTTAAGCTTCTTGCCGCTCCGCTCTGGGCTCGGCATCTCGTTGAGGCCATCCAACAAAAAGAGGATAGCGTGGACCGGCGGGTCACCCGACCCACCGTTGTCGAGAAGCTCGGTCACCGCTTCCACGCTGGTCAAGCCATCGATTTGGTAGCGTTGGAACTGCTCCAAAATGAGCTGCTCGATGCTCCGGTTAGCGGTCAAGTTACTGAGTTTGATGAAGATGGGCAGAACAATGCCCCCCTGCTCGGTCAGTTGGTGAATCGCGGCGGCGGCCGTATCGAACATCAGGCGGCGTAGCACGGTCGTCTTACCGGCCCCGGCCTCGCCCAAGATGACGGTGCGGCTGTCGTTGGCTACCAGTTCGCGCACATCAATGGGCGTTTGGCGGATAAGGCTCGAGCCTTCCAGGGCAAAGCGGCGCAGGGGCGAGACATCCGGGTCTTTGGCCCGGCTCTCCAGGCGGCGCTCGGCCACTTCGGTCAGGATGTTGAGTACGTTGGGCGCCCGGTGGTTGAGCAGGCTAAGCGAGCGATGGGTCAGCGTAATTAGCTTGGTCGGTCGAGTGGTCCGGGCCGTAGCCGTACGCGACACCCGCTTGATGAGCGCAACCTCGCCGAAAAAGTCTCCCCGCCTCAGCTTGGAAATGACAATCTCGTTCCCCAGGGCATCGGAGATCAAAATTTCGACCGCGCCGCTGGCGATGATGTAGCACTTATCGCCCGGCTCGCCCCGTTGAAAGATGATTTGGTTGGCCTCCAGGGCATCGGCGTTGGGGAAAAGGGGCGCAATCTGGCGCAGCTCGTCAAAGGTCAGGGTGTGGCGAGTGGGAAAAGGCGTGACCGTATCGTCGGCTCGGGTGGCTTTGAGCGGTAGGTAGAGTTCTTTCCAAATTTGGAAATCGGGGTCTTCCCTAACGTGGTGTAAGTACCGGATCAGGGCTGAGACCTCGCTTTGGCTCAAGCTCGGTACCGGCCCCGGGTCCACGAGAGAGCTCAGGGGTTCGCTGGCATGGAAGCTGAAGAAGTTACCTTTCCAGCTCCAAAAGTCAGGGGCGTTGCGGGCCAGTTGGCTGACCTGCGCCGACGTCCCCCAGATGACAATCGGGTAAGCAATAGTTGACAGGCGATCCCGTAGAAAGTTGAGCAGCTTGACAAACTGCTCCCGTTCATCAACGTTGAACTTTTCCAAACCGTATACGAAGATCGCAATCGCTCGATATTTGCCGGTGAGTTCGAGATTTTTGAAGCGGGGTTGGTCGGTTAGCTCGGTTAGGCTACGGACGAGATTGGTTTCTTTGCCGCTGACTTCGTAGTTAAAGAGGTAGACACTATCGCTCTCAAGCCGGCGCCGGAAGTAATCGAATAAGCGAGCCCGGAGACTCAAATCATCGCACTCGGCCACGGCCAGTCCTCCCAAACTACCCATTCGAAGGGTAGCTAAGAGGGTACGGATTTCATCGGGAAAGCGAGCGGAAAATTCGTCGTTTTTGGGGAGCACCTTGCACGCATCCGGGCCAGTTGGAGTAATTCTATGTCAAATTATAGCATACAAACTTAATGGTCCCAAGTGAACCTACTGCCCTGCCTGCAAGAATAGCAGCACGGCCATCACCCGGGGGTTGTGGGCCGCCTCGGAGCTAAGGCCGAGTTTGGAGAAGATGTTGTTAACATGGCTCTCTACCGTCCGCTCACTGACCGAGAGCTTGCCGGCGATGGTGATGTTGGTGTAGCCCTCGGCCATCAGCTTGAGCACCTCTTTCTCGCGTTTGGTCAACTCGTTAAGTTGGGCCGAGGGCGTGGTCGAAGCCAAGCGCAGCAGTTCATCCTGAATCTCCGGCGCCAAAATGGCCCCTCCTTCGTGGACCACCTCGATCGCCCGGATCAGCTCGATCGGTTCGCTGAACATGTTTTTGAGCAGATAGGCCTTGCCGGCCGTGCCGTCGCGCAGGAAAGCCTGGGCATACTGCCGTTGGGCATGGTGTGACATCAAAATTACGCCGACCTCCGGCAACGCACTCCGGATCTGTTTAGCTGCTTCGATGCCGTTCAAGCCCGGCATTTGAATGTCGAGCAGCACCACGTCCGGCTGGTGTGTCTTGGCCGCTTCGACCGCCGCTTGCCCGTTGGCCACCGCTTCGATCAGCTTTGTCTGCGGCGACTCCTCCAGGACCCGGGTGTAAATATCCCGCCAGATTGTTTGATCTTCAGCTACCAGCACGCGGATCTTTGCCATTATAAGAATCCTTAACCTTTTCTCTCATCTTAGGTCAACTCCTTAACCAAGTCAAGGCTCAGGGGGATTAGAAATGAAAAATTGAAAATGAAAAATGAAAAAACCTCTGACAATGAGCGATTAACAATGAGCAGTTAACAATGAGTAATTAACAATGAGTAATTAACAA
>CALMIS010000344.1 GCA_937864185.1 uncultured Chloroflexota bacterium | reverse complement strand
GCATAATCGCTCAATTCCGTAGAACAAAAGTACTACAAAATGCCAATAATTGCAATTGTTTGTTTATGTTTCTGTTGACAAGTTTCCACACCGACTGTTCCTAAAACGACGAATTGAACCCGGTATAACCGTTTGCTTGAAAGCGGTATGGGATCTGATTGGCCTTGTTATCGTAGAGGCGGTTACCCAAGACATAGCGGACTTGGGTTTCAATTGCTTGGCCTGTCGGCTTAGTCCTGGTTTCTGGTTCAGGTGGTTGCAGCAGTCTTGTAGGCCGATTAGATGTTTTTGTATGTTAGTTTTGCTGTAGCTGAACGAAAAAGGCTTGCAGCGCCGAGACATTTCGCTGCAAGCCTGGATAAGATCGGCTTGAATGGTTAAACGGTCTTAAGCAGCGGCGCCGTTAAGCTCGCTGCCGTGGTCGTTGCTCCCGTTTTCATGGCGGACTTCACGGCTGTGACCGTTGTGGCCGTTACGGGTCACAATCTTATAGCCCCAGTTTTGGAGTTCCAGGTTGACCGTATAATCGAACCGGTGCGCCAGCAAGTAGACGGCCGCGGCATTAAGATGGTTGATCAGTTGGGCCACCAGAGTCCGGTTAGCCGCGGTACTGATCATCCGTTGCGTCCGTCCGGTCTGACGAGCCGATAAATTGGCCTTCAACCCCTCGCACACTTCCATCACTTCACCCAGATCAGGGGCTTGAAAGCGTTCGTGCTCGGGCCGGCTCAGCTCTTTAGCAATATAAACGTTCAGCACGGCCAGCCGTTCATCTCGGTTAGAGGGCATCAAAATTCGGCCGGTACTCTGCTTGACCGTAAAGCCCCACTCCGCGGCGCCGGCCGGTCTTTCAATGAAATTTAGATTCATTGTCTGCCAGATATGGCGTATCAGTTTGATCGCTTTGAAGTCTAGCTGCTTGACCGTTTCGGAGGCCATCACCCGCTGCGATTCACCGCTGAGGCGATTACCGGTTTGCGGCTCGATCTGGTCGAGAATGTCCGCGATTAAGGGGCCATAAGGGCTTCGTTGATCTTCGGGGAGGCTTTGTTCGTAGGCGACAAAGCTTTGGGCCAGTCGGATGAGGGCGGTTGGTCTGGCTGGCGAGGGGATACGCAGGGCATAAGGGCTTCTTGAGTCAAGGCGAAACTGATACATAGCGTTGTAATCCTTTCCTGTAGATGATTGATAGTGAAGAGTGATATTGCGTTGGCTATTAATTAGGGCCAGTATAATCAAGATTGATAAAATTGTAATTAACCAAAAAGTACTAACCTCTGCTCAATTGTCTCCATAGATCGTAGCCAACGCGCCGATCGTGACCTTTTTTCCTCCTAAAGCCACGATCGGGGCTCAGATCGTGACCATTTTTCCTCTTAAGGCCACGATCGGGGCTCGGATCGTGACCATTTTTCCTCTTAA
>CALMIS010000343.1 GCA_937864185.1 uncultured Chloroflexota bacterium | reverse complement strand
CACGGTATCGGTCACGGTGGCCAGGCTGTGATAGCTGCGCTTGAAGTTGAGGGTTTGCCCTACCGTACTGACCGACAGGTCGGTCATACTGTAGCCGTAGTTGCCGTGATAGGTGTTGATCGGATCGCCGATGTAGTTCTGTTTTTCGCCGCAGGAGGCCAGGGGGCAAGCGGTTTTGTCGAGGGTGGAGTCGATGGGGATGGGAGTCACATCTGGATCACATCCAAGGCAATTGATTAACTTGACCTCATCGAGAAAAGAGCCGGTATTATTGTGCTGTCCGCCCTTAATTCTAATTTGATACGTTCCGGTGATCGTTGAGAAATTCAAGGTTGGACCCATGATCCAATCATCATGCCAAAGGGTTGTCCAAGGATCACTTGCAGCTCTGCGATAGTACACGGTGGCCCAAGGCGTCCAATAATTCACTGTTGGTCTACGCCAGGTGAAGTTCAACGTATCAATCGAGACAAATTGAGGTAAGTAAACGTCGAATGAAGGGACAGTGGCTCCCGCGTTATTCGCAATATTTCGAATAGCCCCCAGGTAAGGAGGATTAGCACATTGTTGGCCTTGATACCAATCCCACCAGCAGTTGACTTGAGTTTGCCATTCAGAGTCATTTGGATTGAGAATTGCCCACCCTTCCAGACCGCTTTCAAATGTATAGGTACGGGTGATGGTTTGGCCTTGTGCCATCGGAATAACCGAAGGGACAGAGAGCGAGTCTTCCTTATCGGCCAAAATGGAAGCGCTTAATTGGGCAAGGGAGGGATCTGGGCTGCTTACGTCAACGTGATCGGCTAAATTGCCTGAGTGAGTTGAGGCCAAAACCGGGTTTATCAACAGGAGTGAATGGCTGCCTAATGTAAGCATAATGATCAAGTTAAACACCGTTTTCAGTGACGCCATAATGGATTTCCTGACTTTAAAGTGAAGGAGACTGAGGGTTGTGTTCTTATTCATAACTCCACACCTCCTGGTTCGAGAACAGAATGGTGGTATTTGTCGTGGGGTCATACACGGCTTGATGATAGGCCTGCTCAGGCAGCGAGGTCGCCGTCGCCTGGGTCCACGCGCCATCATACAGCCAGGTGTCACTCAGCAAGGTCTCGCCGTCACTCGCCACCCCGCCGACCAAGACGACCTGCCCGGTCGCTTGATCATAGGTTAGGGTGTGAGCCAGCCGGGCGGGTGGGCCGCCGCCTCCGCCGTCATCGAGTTCGGTCCAAGTCTCAGCGGCGAGATCGAAGGCCCACAGGTCGGCCAGGACTGTGCCGTCCGCTACCCGCCCGCCGAAGAGCAGCAGCCGCTCGCCCGCCGGGTCGTAGGTCATCGCGGTCAAGGTGCGGGCTGAGGGCCCACCGCTGACCGCGACCTCGCTCCACACGCCACTTTCGTAGCGCCACAAATCGTCAAAGTAAGTTATGCCGTCATTCCCGCCAAAGAGGTAGAGGGCATCGCCCGCCGAGGTCAGGGCGGCATAAGTGCGGGCCGGCGGCATCGAGCCGGTGACCTGGCTCCAGTTGCTATTGGTATAGACCCAGGTCTGATTGAGAGCCGTATCGCTCTCGTCGCTGCCGCCAAAGAGGAGCACGCCCTACCCGGGGAGGTGGGCGGTCCGCATTCCGTAGCGAGCCTGGGGTGTCTGGCAGGTGGTCCCCTCGGTCCAGTCGCTGCCGTCGAAATCCCAGGTGCTTGTCTCGTAGGGCCAGCCGGTGGCATTGCCGCCATAGAGCACTACTCGGCTGCCGGCGGCGTCAAAGGCCAACGCGTGCTCGCCGCTGACGGGCGGCGTGGTCGTGGTGGGGATCGGCCGCCAGTCGCGCTCGATGGCGGACTGAGTCACGGTGATGTAGCTGGTCCGGGTCAGGGTATCGGTCAGGACGGCGTCGCTGACGGTCAGGGTAACGGTGTAGACGCCGGGCACGGTGTAGGTGTGGGACGGGCTGGACTGGGTGGAGGTAATCGCGTCACCAAAGTCCCACAGATAGCTGCTCGCCCCGGTCGAATTGTTGAAGAAGAGTACCGGCAAGGGCACCGGTCCGCCGGTCGGGAAGGCCGTGAAACTAGCCACCGGCCCGCTGCTACTCTGGGCGTCGAGCTGCCAAATTTCGAGCAGGCTCAAATCACCGCCGCTGGTCTGGCCGCTGCTGCCCTGACCCACCTGCTGGCTGATCTGCAGATAGCCCTGGGTCACGGCCAAAATGCCGCTGTCGGGCTGGGCGACCAAGGTTGGGTCAGGGGCTGTCCCGTCAGCCGGGGGCGCGACCTTGTCGTCAAAACCAACCGTCCAGAACCGGCCGGGAACGGTTTGCTCGTAATCCTGAACCAGAGCCAGTCCGGCTCCCCCGGCCCCGTCTTGCACCGTGATTGTGCTAACGTGGTCGGCGTACTGGGCATCGCCCCCGGCCGCCACCAGGCGATAGAGACCGTTGGGCACATCGACCCGGAAGACGATCTGGCCGCCGTTGCGGGCGCCGATGAACTGGTCATATAGCTCGTCATCGCCGCTGTAGACGCCGCGATTGTTGGGCGTTGTATCCAGGTCGGCCGTGTCGGTGTAGCCGTAGCCCTGGCCGGCGCTGTAGCTGAAGTTTGCCCCACCTTGGACCACCTTGGTGTAGCTGACCGCCGACTCGTTGGCCGTGGGTCGGGTAAAGGCATCGGCCCCAAAGGCAAAGGCTTGGCGCAAAGTCACCCCGTTCGATTTTTGAACAATGCGGGGCTTAGCTTGAACATCCTCGACCCCACCGGCACGCCCGTCACACAGGTCATCACCAATACCGATGGTTGGCCCACGCCTAATCCCCTGACGGTGCAAATGTCGATAACCAATACCGCCGGGATGACGCTAACCAATCCGGCGTTGGTGTTGTCCATTGACTCGCCCTCTCAGTTGGGAGAATACGAGGGTCGTTTCTACGTGATGGAAACCAATGGCTTTGATGCCGGGCTTTATGGCGTTTCCGGGGTACAATACAAGGTCATCACGGATACAGCCTCGCTGGCCATCAGTCAAACCATCGTACTGACCGCCCAGGTTTGGATTCAACCGTCTATCACCACCACCCTGGAATTTGCGGCTGAACTCTACACGGATAGCGCCGCTATTGGTCAAGATGATCCGTTAGGGCAGGCGACCAAACTGGTGGACGTGCCACAGGCGAAGATTCATCCAATCGTCTTTGTTCCCGGGTATTTGGGAACGTTTCCGCCAGTACATGGGGGTAAGCTCGATCCACTTACTCAGATTTATGATAATTTGATAGCCGGGCTAGAAAGGGCTGGCTATGAGGCGGGTTTGGCGGGGTCCGGGGCCACACTTATCCCCTTTGGTTATGACTGGCGACAACCTTTGGGAGATACGGGGCGAGTAGCGCTAAGAAATGATATTGAAGCCATCCAAAATTCCTCCAATCAGAGAGATTATGTGGATTATAGCCAGGTTGATATAATTGCTCACAGCGCCGGCGGATTGGTTTCCCGAGCCTATATTGAGGACTCAAGCGCCAATAACGATCAAAATGTCAACAGACTCATTACATTAGCCACACCTCACAAAGGTACGTTAGCGGCCTATCGCGGTTGGTATGGGGGAGACCCAACTGGTATACTTCCAATAAATGAATTCAGATCGCTGCTAAATGTATTGCTTGTTTGCAAAGGTTTGGCTGTACAATCCGTATTCGAAGAAGATGAGGCTTTGGCCGAGGAAGATTATTATACTTACTTTAGAACCGAAGTGCCATCTGTGCCCGATCTTCTACCGCAAGCCAGTGGCCTCCCACAGCCATATTTGACGGCTCGTACTCCTACGGGATGTTCCGGTGGACCAGATTATTGCTATGGCACTCCGCCCAATCCTTTTCTCAATGATTTGAATAGCTCTGGGGGACAGTATGAGGTAACCAAACTGCAAAATGTTCCAATCACATCGTCATATAGATTGGATAGACCTGATCTAACTGAGGGAAGATATGAGGTAGACCCTCCTCCAACCTCTCCACCTAATGATCAACCAGAACTTTGGAGATATGGGAAAATAAATGAGAGCTATGTTAATAATGTGTCAGGGGATATAGTAGTGCCTGACTTTAGCGGCGATCTCACTGATGTAGTAAGCTACTCCAACATCCAAGGCCAGGATGAAACGATAGGAGCTACAGTTAGTCAGCTTCCCCATGTTACGATCAACAACGAACCGATTATGGTCAGACGAGTCATCTCTTATGTTACAGGCATTGATGTCCCAGAGAACTTTTGGCAGGAGGAATGGAGCAGATCCGACTATGATCTTGACGACGCAATTGCATTTCTCTCTTGTAATCCTATATTTCGCCAGTTGGTCACAGATCCGTTAGGCCGACGAGTTGGTTTTAGTTTAGAGGATGGGCAAGTGATCAATGATGTGTCCGAAGCATTTGTAAGCGAAGCCGGAAGTATCCCACAACTCATACTCTTGCCACGGATCGAGGGCGAATATCAAGTTCAGGGGATTAACGAATTGCCAGGAGATTTTTAGGTCGGCGCGCTACGAACAAACACCACCGGATCGGTCATTATGCGGATTATTACTGGCACAACCACGATCGGGCAAGCCTATCAATACTCTGTTGGACAAGCTCCTTTTGAGGAGAATGATGGCCAGGTAGTTTTTGAGGCTGAAAGTTTTGTCGCACAAATTGGGCATAGTGACCGAATCTGGTTGACGCAAACAGTTTTGTCGGGCTATAGCGGAACCAGCTACATTAGTACCGGGCTAGATATAGGGCAAATCTTTACCGACACCTATGTAGCGATCAGCCCTGAAGTGCAATTTAAGATCAATTTTACAACGCCTGGAACCTATCGTTTATGGTTGCGAGGTTATGCCTCGGATGCCGGGGGGGACTCGGTTTACGTCAGGTTAGCAGGTCAGTCAGATATTATGACCAGTTTTGCCCCCAGAACGTGGAGTTGGGTTAGTAGCGAAGGGGGAAGCACCCCAACAACCTTCACTATTACGGAAGCCGGCATCTATACGTTACATCTCTGGCAGCGCGAGGATGGAATAAAGATAGATCGGGTCCTGATGACCACCGATGAGAGTTATATACCCAGCGGCAATGGCCCCTAAGAAAATGAAAGAGATTTGTAATGTTAAGTAATACTCTCAAAGCGATTACTTACCTCGGCATAATTATTGCTGGGCTGATACTAATTTATGTGCTAGTTGCAGTGGGTAGTTTTTTTTGGTTTCGTTACCAATTATTCAAAGACGACGTCCCCTCCAATGTTGAGGTGATTGTACCTAAGCAGGAAAATGTGAGAGATTGGGCGCTTTCACCAGAGGGTGACAAAATAATATATTCTCGGTCCTCCGCACCTCGCTATGTTCTATTATTTCCGATGACTAAACAGCAACACACATTTGATAGGTGTGGCTCATTTAAGTGGATCGATAATATTCGATTACTGTGTCAAACTGAAACCCAGCAGTTCGTACTCAATACCAATGATTTTTCTGAAATCGCTTTACAGCAGGTTAGTGGACAGTCAGTAGATATTCAACAGCTATTGAATAAGGGTCAAATTTTTTGGGATAAAAATGAGAAAGATGTTATCTATGTTCTAAACGCTGATAGAGGGGATGAGACCAAAAATTACTGTATCGTTGCCTCGAATGTTGATAATCTTTTGGAAGAGCGAAAATTTACAACTATTTTGCCAAACTATGATTTCTCGCCATTGCTAGTGGATGACCCTGTAACAAAGAATGAGCCAGTATCTTCACCTGATGGTAGCTATTACTATGTTATCAAAACTCGACAGGTACCTGCTCCCGAGCCTTCTGGCTTTCTCGAGATTCACCGAAACAGCGATGATGAGATATTAGTTGAGGTCAGCGTACAAAGGCTTCCTTTTCTCGAAGTTGGGGGTTGGGCAGCAGATAGCAGTGGGGTTTACTTTGCCGTTCATCCAGGGGGAATGTTCGGTGATCCAAGAATATCAATTAAGAAGTTGAAAATACCAGGAGAGTAACCGTTTGTTGGGTTATCAGCCATTCATAACCAAAAGCCTCGGCTCAATCGAGCCGAGGCTTTGTTGCAGTTCTGAACATAAGTCACCAGCCCTGAATTACAATATACTATCAACGTTACGACAACCGGCACTTACACCATTTGGCTCAGAGGTTACGCGCCCAATGCTGCTGGGGATTCGGTCTACGTGGCTCTGGATGATCAGCCACCGGCAATTTTAACCGGTTTACCGCCGCGCCAATGGGCCTGGCAAGAGACCGGCCTAACCTATGAGGTGACCCAACCGGGTGAGCAGACTTTGTTCCTGTGGCAACGAGAAGATGGCTTAAAGATAGACCGGATTTTACTGACAACTGCGTCCGGTTATAATCCTCAAGGAGATGGTCCGAGTGAAAGCCCTCGTGTTGGGGGTAATTAGCTGAGATATATCAACATCTAGGAGAGGCTAATGCCCTATCTGTTTTTATTAGAAAATTGTCGTGGAGGTAGTTCTAAATGGCCATATTACGTCATACTGCCAAATCAGCTTGTCTAATGATTTTTATTTTGGCTGTAGCGGTGGTTGTCATTTTGATCATTGGCTTTGTATTACTCTCAATGAGGGGTAAGTATGGCGAACTAGAAGACCCTTCCATCGCTTCGCCCTATGTTCAGGATGTTATTCCAGTTCAACAAGAACCGGCTTTTTGGTACTTATCTCCTGCGGGAGACAAAATCCTTTACAATACCTCATCAAGCCAAAGTCAACCTCAAGCTATTGTTCGTACTCTGTCTACAGGTCAAGAGATTCCAATTGCTGATTGTGCCAGATTTCGTTGGTTAGATAATGCACGTGTATATTGTTATGGTTTGATGTATGACGATGATTATGAGCCGTTTGTTGCTACTTCTGCTATTTCAACAAATGCTGAAAGTATCCAAAGATCAATGATTAAAAAATTAAACGTAGAACAAATCGAAACGGAGACCTTTCTAAAGCAGGCCAAAACTATTTACAAATTGGACGCTTTAAGTGAACCCGACTCACTTTTGATAGAAACAGCATACGGAGACAATGCAGGTCAATATCATCATATACTCGGGATTGAAAATTTGGATCAAACCTTAAAAAACAATATTTACATAACTGTTCCTCTTTACGATCGGGATGCTGAACCGTCCAAAAAAGTTTATTCCCCAGATAGAAAGTATTACTATCATTATATTCTACAAGAGAGCTTAGAAATTTATGATGCTGCTAGCGATAAGTTGTTAGCAGAACTTAAGTTACCGTCCAAACAGGGAGCTTTTTTACAAATCGGCGGTCATTTGCCCAATGCAACTGAGGGCTGGGCCGCAGATGACAGCGGAGTCTATTTTCGGAACCGTTATTCTGGTGGTTTTTTTGGTCCTCCCCCCCCCATCCAGCCAATTCAAAAACTCTGTGTGCCTGGATCTCCCGGTTGTCCCTCAACAAATTGAGGAGGTACTAGTTCTGGCATCGAAAGCCTTGGCTCAAGCAAGCCGAGGCTTTATTTTTTTAGGGGCAAGTTGGGGACACCAATCGCTCCTGGATTACTCAAACGACACAGGCAGGGTACGTTGGATCCGGCTATCTCAGTGTATTGCCGGATATAGACCAAATTCATACAGAAGCCATTACCACGACTAGTCCTCAACTCGAATATACCGTTAACTTTACGACAACCGGTACATATTATGTTTGGGTTCGGGGATATGCGCCCAACGCGGCCGGCGATTCAATCTACCTTGCTCTGGAAGATCAAACCGCTGAAGCCCTGACCGGCTTTGCCCCTCATCAATGGGACTGGGGGAACCGCACGGCATCGGGTGGTGTAGCCACAATCGTGCGCCCATACAGGCGTTAGTAACAGCGGAAAATGACTTTCCACTTCTTGCGAAAATAGAAGTTGCTCAGCGTCTTACCTCTAAGCTGAAAAGTTGAAGGGGACAGTAGCATGACGATAAAAGGGAGGGTAACCGTTCCACCAAGCGGAAGCGCCTCTCAGAGCAATCTCGACAAGGTGAAGGCTAGACTGCTTAAATCCTAGAGACAAACGGGTTAAGCTGCACCGGGTGGGAAGGTGGTGATACCCACTCTCTATCAGATAGGAATGATTGATTGTGCGTTCCTATAGTCGCCTGATAGACGTAGACCGAGTATACGGAACAACGTCTCGAACGGGACACCTAAATCGAGAGCATCTGGACTAATGACCTAATGGGGATTATCCGAGTCTGAAGGCAAGGAATTGCTATGGCTGAAGAGCCTGAATATCAGACCAGATAACGGAGCTGGTGTAGTAGTCGTGGGAGTAGCGTCCCACCAAGGAACATAGGAAAGCTATGTACAGGGCAAAGACCAGCAGATTTTCTAATCGTGAACAACCCAGGAGGAGCACATAGTGCAAGACCCAAATGTGTTGCTTGCGATACTTGGCAAAATGGCTCAGAAACCAAAAACACAGTTTGATAAACTCTACCAAAAGCTATACAACCAAGAACTATGGTTGATGGCCTATGAAAGTATCGCCCCCAAACAAGGAAATATGACCGCAGGAGTGGATGGAGAAACCATAGACGGAGTGGGTTGGAACCTCATTGAAACAATGGTAGCCGACCTCAAAACGTCACGATACAAACCAACCCCGGTTCGCCGAGAATATATAGAGAAAGCGAATGGGAAATTACGCCCTCTGGGCATCCCTTCCTTCCGGGACAAATTACTCCAAACGGTGATAAAACTTATCTTGGAAGCGATATACGAACCTCTATTCTCCGAAAACTCACACGGCTTCCGACCTAAAAGAAGCTGCCATACAGCCCTACAACAGATAAAAAAAATGCCAGGGATTCGGTGGTGGGTAGAAGGAGACATAAGAGGCTTTTTCGATAATCTCAATCACGAAACACTCATTAACATTCTGAGCCGACGAATAACGGACAGACGATTTCTGCACCTCATTCACCAGTTGTTGCGGGCCGGCTATATAGAAGACTGGAAATACCATCAAACCTACTCGGGTACGCCGCAAGGCGGGAATCTAAGCCCGCTTCTGTCGAATATCTATCTAAATGAGCTTGATAATTGGATGGAAAATAAAATAGCCGACTTCAACAAAGGCAAGAAGAGGAAGGAAACTCCAGAGTACCGTCACATACGCAAGCTGAAACAAAAGGCGAAACGCCACGGTCAAAAGACAGGAGACTGGTCAGAATACAAAGCCAAAACAGACCAACTAATGAGAATAACTTATGCCGACCCACAGGACCCGAATTTCCGACGTATGGTATTTGTACGCTATGCCGATGATTTTCTCGTGGGAATAATCGGAAGCAAGGAGGATGCAACGACCACCAAGGCTTTGTTGACTGAATTTCTGCAAAAGGAACTACAGCTTGAGCTATCAACAGAAAAAACGCTCATAACAAATGCAAAAGACCGGGTACGATTTTTGGGCTACGACATCAAAAGGTGGGACAGCCATAAGCGGCTACGTTATCATACTAAGCAAGCAGTTATCACCAAGCGAACTTGCACTTACCAACTCGCCTTGCTTATGCCCAAAGATAAATGCCAACAGTTTTGCCAAAAGTACGGAACTACTTCCAAGTGGAAAGCCCGACCACGCCCTGAAATGCTGTGGCAAAGTGAACTAGAGATTTTGATGACCTTTAATGCAGAAGTCAGAGGGTTTCTAAACTACTATTCACTAGCCGACAATTTCACCGAAATTGGGTCGTCAATTCTATGGTTATCTACCGGGAGTTTTCTAAGAACAGTGGCCCGCAAGCGCCAAAGTACAACTCGCAAAGTGGCACAAAGCTTAAAACGAGGACCTAACGAGTTCACGCTCAGCCTAGAACACAGAGAGGGACAAGTGAAAGTGTATCGACTGATATCATCTACCAAGCACATCCATAAAACTTGCCACACTTGGGAAATCGATCAGTTACCAAATACAATGATGTACCGAGCACGAACAGAACTAGGTCAACGACTCAAGGCTAACCAATGCGAATGGTGTGGAACGAATGAGGGCCATATGGAAGTTCATCACGTGCGGAAATTATCTGACTTGAAGGGCAAAGCTGACTGGGAACAACATATGATTGGTCGTCGAAGAAAGACGATAGTTATGTGTCGCATATGTCATCGTGCGCTACACGCTGGAAAGCTGCCGTCTAAAGAAAGTGCCAAGAGAAAATCGGAGAGCCGGATGCAGTGAAAATTGCACGTCCGGTTCGGAGGGGAGTGTTGCGAAACCTGCCATAGCGATATGGTAAGGCGCGTGACACTTACCCTACATGATTTCTACTCCTGGACTTCACACGATTAGACTATGGCAGCGGGAAGATGGCCTACGACTAGACCGGATTGTATTGACAACCGACAGTGGTTATATTCCTTCTGGAAGTGGACCGTTTGAGAGTAATCGTCATGGTAGTGATTGATAATTCAACAAGTCAATTCAACAAAAATATGAGGATTCATGCGAATACAATTTCGAAAATTCAATAGCGTATACCCCTTGAATTTGACAGGAAGGTCGAGATCGAGCTAGCAAAGGACAACATGGTCAAAGGCCTCAGGCGGCGGCAAATCAA
>CALMIS010000342.1 GCA_937864185.1 uncultured Chloroflexota bacterium | reverse complement strand
GGCGTAGACGTTAGCGGTGCGGGCGGGGAGGCCCGCCAGGGGGGTGTTAGAGCCGGCAAGGCCGTTGCAGACTTCGTTGATGGTTCCATCACCGCCAACGGCCACGACCGTGTCAAAGCCGTCTTCGACTGCCCGGCGAGCCAGGTCGGTGGCGTGGCCTCTATGCGTGGTCTGAGCACATCTTACCTGACAGCCCTGGTCGGCCAGATATTGTCTGGCCCGATCCACTTGCTTGCGGAAGCTGTTCGGTCCGGCGTTAGGGTTAATAATGAGTAAGATTTTCATAGAGGTTGGTGCTGGAAGTCGACAAAACTGTAGCCCACACCCCGTTCCGTGAGGATGTAACGAGGATTGGCTGGGTCCGGTTCGATCTTTTGGCGCAGATAAGTGATGTACAGCCGGACGTACTGGCTCTCGTCCCGGTACTCATACCCCCAAACTTTTGACAAAATCATCTCGTGGGTCAGGGTGCGACCGGCGTTGTTGACCAGATGGTAGAGCAGCCGGTACTCGGTTGGGCGCAGTTTGATCTCGTGCCCGTCGACAATGACGGAGCGGTGCTCGAAATCAATCTGGAGATAGTCATCCACCTGGAGAAAAGAGCGGCCCGATGGGGCTGCGGTGGATATATCGACCCGGCGGAGAACAGCTTGAATCCGGCTTAGCAGTTCACGCGGGCTAAATGGTTTGGTCACATAGTCGTCCGCCCCCAGACTCAAGCCCTTGACCTTGTCATCCTCATCATCTCGCACGGTTAGCATGATCACCGGCACGTGAGAGGTTTCCCGAATGATCCGCAGCGCCTCAAAGCCGTCCAACTCCGGCATCATCACATCGAGCAAGACCAAATCCGGTAAATCATCTCGCACATGTTCAATGGCTTCTAGCCCGGTACTGGCCTCGGTGACCCGATAGTGCTCCAACTCGAGATTCATACGGATAAAGCGGCGCATCCGGTCTTCATCATCGGCAATTAAGATCAGTTTGGCATCTTCGTTCGGCATGGCTCTCTCTGTTTAATTCTGGGCAGTAAGGTGGACTTTAGTAGGCTAAAGATATTCCTTAATCCGGTTCGGGATTGTTGATTATATTAGCCGCACGTCAGCCAGATGTCAACTCAACTTCATAAGGGCATAAGGGCCGGTTCTCTAAGTTTTGTTACGGCAAAAAGTAGAGTAAACTTGTCAATAGCTTCAAAGCCTGATAAGGTAATAGGTCAACCTGTTAACCAGATGAGATATCAAAAATGGACCGAACCGATACCATTCTAATTGTTGATGATGAGCAAATTGGGCGCGATACGCTCGAAGCGCTGCTTTTTGGCGGTAATTACCAGCTCTATTTTGCCGAGGATGGCCCCAAAGCCCTGGATAAAGTTGAAGAAACAGCCCCCGACTTAATTCTGCTGGACGTAATGATGCCTGGCATGGATGGTTTTAGCGTGTGTGAAGTGCTCAAAAAAAATGATCAGTGGCGACATATCCCGATCATTCTCGTCACAGCCCTGGACAGCAAAGAAGAGTTGGCTCGCGGCTTCGAAGCCGGGGCGGACGACTTTCTCTCCAAGCCGGTTAGTAGTTTGGAACTGCGCGCTCGGGTTCGCTCGATGCTGCGGCTTAAGCACCAGTTTGATGAACTTCAGGCCATGCTCCAACTGCGGGAAGATTTAGCCAATATGATCGTCCATGATATGCGCAGCCCGTTGACAGCGATGTTGGGCCTAAGCGAGTTGCTTAAGCAAGGCTTGATCAAGCCCGGCAGTGCGGACATCGACACGCTGTATCATCAAGTTTTGCGCTTGAACGGCTTTGTCAATGATTTGTTGACGATGGCCAAGATGAAATCGGGTAAACTACTGATCAACCGGACCCGGGTTGGTCTGGACAAGATGATCGACTCCCTGGAGCGCGGTTATCGAGTGGTGGCGGAGTCAAAGGGGATCAACTTTGTGGTCAGACTGCCCGCTACTAGCCAATCGGTTGAGCTGGATGCCAACTTGTTTCAGCGCGTTCTGGATAATTTACTGTCTAATGCCATGAAGTATTCCATGCGCGATAGCACCGTAACCCTGACGATCGAGTATCCCGCTTCCGAACCCTATGGACTGTCTGTCATCGTTTCCGATGAGGGAGTAGGGATCCCGGAAGAGAGACGCAAGTATATTTTTGAAAAGTTTGAAACTTTGGAGCAAGACCCGTTGCCTGAACCTGTGGCTCACTTGGGTCTCGGTCTCGCCTTTTGCAAGATGGTTGTTGATGCGCATGGCGGCCGGATTTCCGTTCAGGCCAACCAACCGAAAGGTTCAATCTTTAGCGTGGAACTTTAGAGGTTGAGACACGTGGAACACAAGAGCACGATCCTGATTGTCGATGATGAGGAGGTGGGGCGCGATACGTTGGAGGCACTGCTGATTACCCAAGGCTACAACCTGGTTTTTGCCGGCAGCGGCCCCGAAACCCTGATCAAAGCATCAGAGATTGTTCCCGACGTAATTCTGCTCGATGTTATGATGCCCGGTATGACCGGCTTTGAAGTCTGCCGCCGGCTGCGCAGCGATTTTAAGCTGGCCGAAGTGCCGATCATTATGGTCACCGCTCTAGATGATCATGAATCGTATTTGCAAGGCATCGAGGCTGGCGCCGATGACTTCATCTCCAAACCCTTCAATCGAGATCGGTTGCGCGCTCGCATCAAAACGATCACCCGCCTCAATCGCTATCGCCGGCTCATTTCCGAACGAGCCAAATTTGAATGGGTGGTGGAACAGGCCAATGACGGTTACTTGATCATCAACGAAGACGACGATATTCTCTATGCCAATCGTCAGGCGCGGCTGCTCCTGGGCCTACCGCCCGACAGCGGTAGCCCCATCACCGAGACTTTTCTCGACTTGATCCACAAGCAGTACCAGTGCGAACCTAACGATAGCTGGTCGATCTGGCCCCCGCAGTCGGCCGGCGACTCGCCGCTGTATCTGGTGCGCCCGGCTTCGGAGCATGCCGGCGCTTGTTGGCTGCAAGTTGACCTAACCAAAATGAGTTCTGATGATTTGAGCAACTATCTGCTCCGGGTTAGCGATGTGACCGATAGTGTCGCCCGGCAGAAGCAGATGTGGACCTTTCATGGCCAGGTCAGTCACAAGCTGCGCACGCCCCTCAATTTGCTGATGACGTCCTTAGAGTCGCTCAGTGAGTCGTCCGGCGAGATGAAGCCGGAAGATGTGCAAGCCTTTTTAGAGATTGCTTATAAAGGCGCGGTGCGCCTCAAAGATGAGATTCAGCGGATCTTCCACTACATCGATGCGCTGAGCACCATGCGGCCCGATCTTGATCGCTGTAGTATTGAAATCATCGCCGTGATCGTGGAGGAAACGGCTACTATGCTAGGCTTGGATCCGGTTACCGTTCGGTATGATGGCTTCAAAGCGATTGATAACACCTGGGTCTCCCTGTCCGAGCATGCTCTGGAGATGATCTGTTGGGAACTGCTGGAGAACGCAAAAAAGTTTCATCCCCGCCAATCGCCCCAAATTGAAGTTCGCATTGTCAATACTTTTAACCGGGTCAGCATCCAAGTTATGGACGACGGGGCCACGCTCTCGCCCGATCAACTGATCAAGATGTGGACTCCTTACTATCAGATCGAGAAGTACTTCACCGGTCAGATTAGCGGTACGGGTCTCGGCTTATCAACCGTGGCCTCCTTGATCTGGAGTGTAGGGGGCACATGCCGGGCCTATAATCGGCTCGACGGGTCGGGGATTGTCATTGAGCTGGTGGTCCCTCAAGTGGAAAGGTATGTGAGTAAATTTTTCAGCAGCAATGAGGTCTCACCCCAGCCATGAAGCGCTGGGTTCGCCTGACCCCCTTTGCGCCGGACCAGGCTCTGCCATCTCCGTGGAACAGCTTCGTCAAAGGCAGCGGCGTTTTAGAAGCAGCCGGTTCTACCCTGCGCCTGCTCAACGGCCCTACCGCCACCAAACAGTACACCAATGCTCAAATCGATGACTATCAAAGGTTGTCTCGGGGTGATTTCCTGTGGCGCCCACCGCTATGGATGACGGTCCGCGCCCGCTTTTCTCATCCAGCCGGCACGCTGCGCGGCACAGCCGGCTTCGGTTTCTGGAACGATCCTTTTCTCATGACCGGCCTGCGCCGCCCGGCTCTCCCTCGGGTCGTCTGGTTTTTCTACAGCTCGCCCCCCTCGTGGTTGAAACTCGATCTAACCACGCCGGGCTGTGGCTGGAAAGCGGCTACCCTGGATGCCATCCGTTGGCCGTTTTTTGCCTTACTGCCAACCGCGCCCGTAGCCGTACCGCTGATGAACATCGGCTGGCTGTACCGGACCTTTTGGCCGGTGGGGCAGCGCGCTATCCACGTGAGTGAGAGACTCGTGCCGGTCAATATGACCCACTGGCATACCTATCAGATCGATTGGCAAGAGCGGCGGGTGCGCTTTACCGTGGACAATTATCCGGTTCTCGACTGCGATACTTCGCCGCGAGGGCCGCTCGGTTTTGTCCTGTGGTTGGATAACCAGTATATGGTGGTTACTCCATGGGGTAAGTTGGGGTATGGCTTGGTCGCCGGCGATAGCCAGCAGTGGTTAGAGATTAGCCAGCTTGAAATCGAGAGCGAGTGATTATCTGACCCTCAAAGTCACCAGGGTCACGTCGTCTTGCAAGGGGTGCCCCTGAGCCCACTCGTAGCCAACGCGCCGGACCTGGTCAAGCAGTTCTTGAGCCGAGAGAGAGGTGGCGTCAAACTGCTCTAGGGCGGCCGTCAGTCGCTCAAAGCCCAAAAACTCTTGCCGTCGATTGAACATCTCCAGCAATCCATCGGAAAAGATCAGCATCTTTTCGGTCGACTCCAACTCGAATTCGGTCACGGCGTAAGTTACTTCGGGCGTTACTGCCAGGGGAATGCCGCTGATGATGATTTCCTGAATTTCCCCATGCCGCCGAAATAGATAGACCGGCGGCATACCGCCACCGCATACTCGCACTGAAACACCGCCCTCGGGCCGGGGGGTTAGCTCAAAGAGCAGAAGAGCCATATTCAGGTGGATACCGAGTTTAACAGCGTTAAGAATTTCATTGATCTTGGTAACAAGAGTGCTTAAATCGGTCTCGGCGGTGGTTAGCAGTGAAGCCTTGGTCATCGAGACGAGCAGGCCGGAACCAACGCCGTGTCCGGTCGCATCACCGACGGCCAGCAGTAAGCGGGCGTCAGCACTGACTCGAAAATCGTAGTAATCCCCCCCCACTTCCGAAGCTGTTTCTTGCGAAGCGGCGATATCCACATAGGGCAGCGACGGTGGGGCCGCGGGCAGCATTGAGCGTTGGATCCGGCGGGCATGGTCCAACTCGAGGGATTTGCGCCGGTTCTCTATGTTGAGCTGGCGCAGGGTGGCTGCCTGGCGGTCGCGTAGCCGTTTCTTTTCCAACGAAGCGCCGATACGGGCCTTCAATAGCGTCCCGTTAAACGGCTTGGGTAGATAATCCTCTGCCCCTAACTGGATGCAGCGGACGATGCTCTCGATCTCGTCGATAGCCGAAATCATGATGACTGGGATATGACTTATCGCTGGATCGTTTTTGATCCGTTCCAGCGCCTCATACCCGTTCATCTCCGGCATCATGATATCGAGCAAGACCAGATCAAAGTTTTCTTCGGCCAGCTTGTGTAAAGCCTCGCGGCCGTCTACCGCCATTTTAATTTTATGGCCCTGGCGCTGCAGCCGGCGAGCCAACATATCGCGGTTCAGATCGTTGTCGTCCACAATTAGGATGGAACCAAGGAGCGGCTCGGTTTCAAGCGAGTAGAGCTTGGCATAACCATCATTGGGCTGGACAACGGCTTGCAGTTGATCTTGAAGCTGGCTTAAACGGTGGAGATTACGGCTGATAAAGGCTCGAACGGCTGGGGGAGTACGATCCCAATCTTCGGGCGAAATGGAAGTTGGTCTGTCACTGGTCATAGTTGACTCTGGTCCAAAAGGGTATTAATCTTGTCCAGCAGGCGGGTGAGGTTGACGGGTTTGGTATCATAATCGTCACAGCCAGCCTCCAGCGCTTTCTGACGGTCACCAGCCATCGCGTGGGCGGTCAGAGCGATGATGGGGATATGGCGGGTCGTCAAATCTGCTTTTAACTGCCGGGTAGCCGACCAGCCGTCCATCACCGGCAGGCTCATATCCATTAGAATTAGGTCTGGTAGGGCGCTTTGAGCCAGGGCCCAACCTTGCTGCCCATCGACGGCCACAATGACGGTAAATCCTCGTCGCTGGAGGCGGCGCGCCAACATGTCACGATTCATTTCATTGTCTTCAACTAACAGAATTGTTGGCACGTGACATTCCTTCTCGGTCGTTTATAGATTTGTTTGACTCGCCGGGGTGCAGCTTCGTTGTCGCCCAGGTTAGAAGCCTTAAGGCAGCGCTCGGTCACGTTTTGACCATCATAACACAAACTTTAGGAATTTCAATCGAGTAAAAACTCCTACTCACCCGGTCGGCGCTCGGCAAAAGCCTCGATGAGGTGGACCGCTCGGGCCACGCCGTTCTCGGCGCGAAGGCGTTGGCCCAAGTTGGCGGCTTTGGCCTGCATATGCGGGTTGCCGGTGGCCGTGCAAATGGCTTGGGCCAAGAGGTCGACGGTCAGATCTTTAAACATGATCGGTTTGGGACCAACGCCTAGTTCCGCCAGGCGTCGGCCCCAGTAAGGCTGATCGCCAAAGAACGGGATAATGATGGCCGGTACGCCCGCTCGTAGGCCGGCGGCAGTCGTACCGGCGCCGCCGTGATGAACTAGAGCCGCCATCTGCGGGAACAGCCAGTCGTGGGGCACGGACTCAAGCATAAAGAGCCGGTTTGAGTCATGAACGTGAGCCTCGGCAGGCAGGCCACCCCAGCCGGTGAGGAGCACGCCCCGCTGCCCGCTGCGCCGCAGGGCCTCGACCACCAGCTTCAGCAAAGCAGCCGGGCTGCGGCTGGGCATACTGCCAAAACCGATGTAGACCGGCGGCGGCCCAGCCGCCAAGAAATCGACCAACGCGGCCGGCGGCTGCCAGGTTGCCGGTCGATCCAGAAACCAATAACCGGTGACGGCGATCCAGGCCGGCCAGTCGCTTGGCGGCGGCACGACCGTGGGGCTAAAGCCGTACAGGATCGGCATCTGTTGCCGGTAGATTTGCTTGAAAGGATCCGTGGCCGATAGGGGAGGCAGCCCTAGCGTTTCCACCCGCCAGCGGTTGAAGGTGCGTTGAAAGGGCAGCCAG
This sequence comes from uncultured Chloroflexota bacterium, assembly GCA_937864185.1. Classification (GTDB taxonomy): domain Bacteria; phylum Chloroflexota; class Anaerolineae; order 4572-78; family J111; genus JAGRBY01. The sequence goes on along the minus strand of CALMIS010000342.1, from coordinate 28,220 downwards.
GTGAGATACTCGGCCAAGCGGTGGGTCAGCCGGTTGAACCCAGGCCCAAAGTTCCAAGTCGGCGGGACGATCAGGCTCGGAAAAGCGGCCGTGCGGCTGAGTGGTTGAAGCCAGGCAGCCATGCGCGGTACTCTAAGTCTTTCGGCAATGTGGTAACCGGGAATTCCAAATAGAGAGAAAATGATCAGGTCGGTGGCCGGCTCACAGGCCGCCCAGGCTTCGTCCAGAATTTGACGGGCAAAAGCGCCGGTGAGCTTCATTTGCTGGCGGACGAAGCCGAGGATATTGGTTCCGGTTTCAACCCAGGCCTGACCAGCTTCGGTGGTCAGGATCTGGTGAGGATTAGTTGAGATCAGGCCAAACTCAAGATCGTACATCTCGGCCAAAGGTTGGAAAGCGGCGTGAGAAACCAGGCGAACCCGGTGCCCGGCGGCTCGCAAGCCTCGGCCCAAGGCTACGAAGGGCTGGATGTCGCCCCGCGAGCCGATGGTGAGGAGGGTGATGTGCATTTTGAAATAGACCTCTCAGGGTTTAGGGAGCAGGATTACACCCTAAGATTAATTTTTTCCTAGAAAACGCTTTGGCCGTAAAATTAAAGCCTATGTTTGAAAAGGAGAGAGGATGCACTGTTCTAACTGCAACCAGCCGATCTACTTTTGCGAGGTCAGTTATAAATATTGCTTCAACTGCCGTAAACTGGTTTGCGCCGTCTGCCAGCGTGAAAACGAAGTGGCAGGATACCGGCCAGATGTGTGCGAGTCATGCAAGAAAAATCTGGAAACGAACGCGGCAGAGAGGACTGATGTCTCTAACTAAAAAGAAAAGTACCCCCTGCTGGACTCGAACCAGCGCACCCGGCTCCGGAGGCCGGTGCTCTATCCTCTGAGCTAAGGGGGCACATCGTAACGATGGAAATTATAGCGCAGGAGTGGTAACAGGGCAAAAGAAAATCAAGTCGCTATCACTTTGGCCCTTGGTCAGTCTTATGCTAAACTCACGGCCTCAAAGGAGGATTATGTTATGCCAATACTGAAAGTCAGATCTGGTCAAGAAATCAAGTTAGCTGACATCGACCCGGATGATACCGGAACAATAAGTGGCAAAGCGGAGGCCAAAGAACTCCTCAAAGCTCAAATCGAGCGTATGGCCGAGCTGCAAAATATTCTCTACGCTGAAAATAAACGCTCGCTACTTATCGTTCTTCAGGCTATGGATGCCGGCGGGAAAGATGGCACGATTCGCAGTATCATGAGCGGCGTTAATCCGCAGGGGGTGCGGGTAACCAGTTTCAAACAGCCCTCCGCGGAGGAGCTAGAGCACGATTTTCTGTGGCGCATCCACCAGGTCGTTCCGGGCAGGGGCATGATTGGAATTTTTAACCGATCTCACTACGAAGACGTATTAGTCGTTCGCGTCCATAATCTGGTTCCGAAGTCGGTCTGGAAGAAGCGCTACGATCACATCAATGCCTTTGAGCGGCTCTTAACCGGCAATGGTACCACTGTGCTCAAGTTCTATTTGCACATTTCCAAAGATGAACAGCGAGAACGATTTATAGCTCGGCTCGAGCAGCCGCATAAGCGCTGGAAGTTCAGTCCCGGTGATCTTGATGAGCGCAAACTGTGGCCCGATTATATGGCAGCTTTTGAAGAAGCATTCGAGCGGTGCAGCCCTAAGGAGGCCCCCTGGTACATTGTGCCGGCCAACAAGAAATGGTATCGCAACCTGGTGATCGCCGAGACGATTGTCCAGACACTGGAGAAGATGGACCTCAAATACCCAGCTCCGGTTGAGGGGCTTGAAAATATTGTCATTGAGTGAACAGGCCTATTGTCAAGCTCCAGATTGCGTGCTACGATGAAGGGGGAAATGTAAAAAACGAAAGTTGAGGAGTGGAGGGTATAGGACTCAATTTTCTAGTTTAAGATATTCTACTTGTGGAGAAGGCCATGCAACGTGAAGAAGCTCTGGAAAAGATCGCCTGGTACTATTTGAAAAAACTCTCTAAAGATGAAGCCTTGGATCTGGTGGTAGAATTCTTTGAAGAACCTCTTAAGCCCAGTCTGCGCGAGAAGCTCAACTTAACCGCCATCCTGCAGTGGGAAACTCACTCGCCCCCGGAAAATCTCAATCCCGGCAATCCTATCTATCGCCCTATCCTCTTAGAAAAAATGAAAGCGCCCTTTCGAGGCGCTACGAATGAATATTTGGCGGAACACTTGCGTCGGGTAGTGGGGCTTCAGGTCGATGGTGTGGAAGGTCCTCTTCCAACCTGGTTACCTTGCCCGGTTTGTGGCTATCATACCTTGGCCGTGGTCGGCGATTGGGATACCTGCCCGGTTTGCGGTTGGATCAGCGACCCGGTCCAAGAGGCCATTCATGATGATCCAACCGGGGCAAACGGCATTAGCCTCCATCAAGCGCGGCAGAATTTTCAGAAGTATGGCGCAATTAGCCAGGCAAAAGCCACCGAACTTGACCCCGACGCTAAACAGCGTTACCCTAAATGATTTTAGTAACCGACCCGATCGGCAAATACAGCCAGTAGGGCGATGAGACCGCCACCTAGCAAGAGATAAGCCCCGATTACCAGCAAAACGGCCAGGGTTAAGAGGACCCGTTTCAAGGAGTGGGGCCACGTGTACAGGGGCGGAATAGCGGCTAGCGACGGACGGAAGATCGTTGGTAGTTGCATCAGCTCTGATCCTTTATTTGTTTTTCAACTGCTAACTAGATTGACGGCCTAAAACTTTTACGGGTGTGGGCCAAGGATTGGATGAAAAAACAGAACTTGGCGGCAGAACATTTGAGGTAAATATGTTGAGATTATAACATAAATGGTTCAGGCTGTGAAGGGGTGAATTTGACATTTTACTTTAAATTTATCTCTCTTTTGCTTAGATGCCTGGTTTATGAGGATAATCTCTGGGGTGATACCCCCTCTTCACTCAAAGAGATGCCCCTAAATTACTATATTTCTACCCGATTGGTATTCTGACCGGGTCCGCTTCACCCGTTACTAAACCTCTCTCTATAAATAGATAGTCCCAAAAGTCGAAAATTTCATTGTCTAATATCGCTTTCTCTACCGCGGTAATCACGAAGGTTGTCGGCATCGTGAACCTACATGTCCCTTCATTCATTTGCTGACGGTTTTGTTTTGTTGTATAATGAAGGAAAACGAAACCAAAACGAGGTAAACGAAGTGGAGTGAGGATGTCACTTTCTAAAGAACTTTATGCTGAAGAGCGTCGCCAGGCGATCCTCCGCCAGGTCAATGAAGCAGGACGAGTGGTCGTCACCGAGTTAAGCCGCCAGTTGGGCGTCTCCGAGGTGACGATTCGGGCCGATCTGCAGGCTTTGGCCGATCAGAACCTGGTAGTGCGTACCCACGGCGGGGCGATTCCGGGCTCCGGTAGCGGGCTTGACCTGGCCTTAACCCGGCGCCAGCAGCAGCAGATCGCCGAGAAAAACCGGATCGGCCGGGCCGCCGCCGGCTGGGTTAGCGACGGTGACGCCGTTTTCCTGGACAGCAGCAGTAGTGTGCTGGCCATGCTGCCTCACCTCAAATCTCGCCGGCAGCTAACGGTCATCACGAACAGTTTGCCGGTGGCCCAGGATCTGTGTACCGCCGTTGGTCTCAAAGTGGTGATGCCGGGGGGGACGCTTCAGCCGGAAACAGCTTCCCTGATCGGAGTCAGCGGCCTGGAGCCGCTGCGCCATCTCAACATTCAAAAAGGCTTTTTTGGGGCGCACGGTTTGTCCGTGGCTGAAGGTTTGACCGACGTCAGCGCGGAAGAGGCCGAGTTTAAGCGGCAGATTGTGGCGATGTGCCGCCAGAAGGTGGCGCTGCTCGACGCCACAAAGTGGGGCCGGGTTGGTCTGGCGGCGTTTGCCGCCGTCACCGATTTTGATGCGGTTCTAACTGACACAGCCGCCCCGGCCGAGTTAGTCCAGCAGGTTCAAAACTTAAACGTCGATGTTGTACTTTTGTAGGGGCAAAGGAAATATTCTCTATGGCCACTGCCGTCATCATGCCCAAACAGGGCCAATCTGTTGAAAGTTGTCTCATTGTAAGTTGGAAAAAAAATGTCGGAGATGCCGTCGCCGAAGGCGAGACCCTGTGCGAGGTTGAAACCGATAAGGCGCTGCTCGAGGTCGAAAGCCCGGTCGCCGGAAGCGTGCTGGCTCACTTTTTTAACCCGGGCGACGAAGTGCCGGTTCTCACGCCCATTGCCGCCGTCGGCGAGCCGGGGGAGAGCACCCAGGATCTTCGGCCCGCTGGGGCGGCCGCCGCTGAGCCCGCATCTCCAGCACCGGCACCGGCGGCGACCTCAGAGCCGGCAGGCGCCTCGTCACTGGCCAAGGGGTTCGATGGGGACGAGGGCCGGCTGGCTGTCTCGCCGCGGGCCCGCCACTTAGCGACCGGCCAAAACCTCGACCTGGCCGCTCTAGCCGGCACCGGACCGCATGGGCGCATTATCGAGCGGGATGTGCGGGCGGCTCTCGTCAGCCCACAGCCGGTGCGCCAACCGGCCGTTACCCCGCTGGCCCGGACGATGTTGGCGACCGGGGCATTTGAAGCGCCGGTCCGCGGTTCCGGTGTCAGCGGCCGGATTATGGCCGAAGATTTAAATACGGCCAGACCGGCTCCGGCGGCCGGACCGGTCGCCGTTGTTGAGGCCGACGTCGAAATCATTCCGGTTAAGGGCATTCGCAAAGTCATTGCCGAGCGGATGTTGGCCTCGCTGCAAACCACCGCCCAACTGACGCTCAATGCTTCCGCCGATGCGCGGGCCCTCCAGAATTACCGGCAGCGGCTCAAAACCAGCCGCGAGGCCCTCGGGCTGCAAGGTGTCACCATCAACGACCTGCTCTTGTTTGCTGTCTCGCGCATGCTGCCCCAGTTTCCGGCCCTCAACGCTCTGTATGCCGAGCAGCAGATCAGCCAGTACCGCCACGTCCATTTGGCCTTTGCCGTCGATACGCCGCGCGGGCTGATGGTGCCGGTCATCCGCCGGGCCGATAGCCTCAGCCTCCGCCAAATCTCGCAAGAGAGCCGGCGGCTGGCCGCGGCTTGCCTGGAGGGCACCATTGCGCCGGAGGATCTGAATGGCGGCACCTTTACCGTGACCAATTTGGGCAGCTTCGGGATCGAAAGCTTTACCCCGGTCCTTAATCCGCCTCAGGTGGCTATTTTGGGGGTGAGCAGTATTCAGCTCAAGCCGGTTCAGGTTGAAAGCGAGGTCCAGTTCATCCCCCATCTCGGCTTGTCGCTGACGATCAATCACCAGGTGGTCGATGGGGCGCCGGGGGCGAAGTTTTTGCAAACACTGGCCGAAGGGCTGGCCCAGTTTGAACTGTTATTAGCCCTTTAAATGTTGAACAACTTTAACGTTCAGAATAAGGATAAAGGTATCCATGACGAAAACATTAATGATCAACCCCACCGAGGCGCGGGCGCAAACGGTAATCAAGGCGCCGGCTATCCCGGTTAATACCTATCAATCAGACCCTAAAGCGGAGGCTAAAAAGTACGGCCCGGCCAATCTGGTGCGGATGTACCGCGATATGGCCGTTATTCGCGAGTTTGAGACGATGCTTGACCGGATTAAGCGCGAAGGGGCTTACGAGGGCATCGCTTACAACCACAAAGGGCCGGCTCACCTGTCGATTGGGCAGGAGGCCTCGGCGGTAGGGCAGGCTTACGTTTTGACGGCAGACGACTTCATCTTCGGCTCGCACCGCAGCCACGGCGAGATCATCGCCAAAAGTTTATCGGCGATCGAAAAGCTCAGTGACGAGCAACTGATGGAGATTATGACTACCTACATGGAGGCTGTGCCGCTGCGCGTGGTCGAAACGTTTACGGCCGGCAGTGATCTGAAAAGTTTGGCCCTGAACTACACCTTGTATGGCACACTGGCCGAAATTTTTGGCCGGGCGACCGGCTTCAACAAAGGGTTAGGCGGATCGATGCACGCCTTTTTTGCCCCGTTTGGGGTGATGCCCAACAATGCTATCGTCGGGGGTTCGGCCGATATTGCTGTGGGCTCGGCCTTGTTTAAGCGGGTCAATCGCCGGCCGGGGATCGTCATCGCCAATATTGGGGATGCCTCCTTGGGCTGTGGGCCGGTTTGGGAGGCGATGATGTTTGCGGCGATGGATCAGTACCTCACCCTCTGGTCGAAGGAGATTGGTGGCCGGCCGCCAATTCTGTTCAATTTTATGAACAACTTCTATGGCATGGGCGGCCAACCGCAGGGCGAGACCATGGGCTTTGGCTTACTGGCCCGAGTCGGGTTGGGCGTCAATCCGGAGGCCATGCACGCCGAACGGGTCGATGGCTATAATCCGCTGGCCGTGGCCGACGCCGTGGAACGCAAGAAGCAGGTGCTGTTGGACGGCTGCGGGCCGGTGCTGCTCGATACCATTACCTACCGCTTCTCCGGCCACTCGCCCTCGGATGCGTCGGCCTACCGGGAGAAGGCAGAAGTTGATTTATGGCGCGAGCAAGACTCATTGATCAGCTTTGGCGAGTATCTCAAGGCGAACGGTCACGCCGATGAGGTCCAACTTGAGGCCATCCAGGCTGACATTCGCGAGCGGATGCTGAAAGTGGTCGAAGCGGCCATGTCGCTGGAAGTCTCGCCGCGGTTTAGCTTTGACAGCGAATTCATCGGCGAGGTGATGTTCTCTAACGAGGTCAAAGATCGGCTGGCGGAGGGCGAGCCGGAAGTCTTGCAGCCGTTGGCGGAGTCGCGCTTTAAAGTGACTCAGGAGAAGTTCCGGATGGGGCTGGATGAAAATGGCCAGCCTCGGCCCAAGCTGCGCACGCTGACCTTTGCCGAGGCCCTGTTCGAAGCGATGATCTATCGCTTCTACCAAGATCCGACCATGGTCGCTTACGGCGAGGAAAACCGGGATTGGGGCGGCGCCTTCAGCGTTTATCGTGGCCTGACCGAAGCCTTGCCTTACCACCGCCTCTTTAACTCGCCCATCTCCGAGGCGGCGATTGTCGGTACGGCAGTGGGTTATGCCTTGAGCGGCGGGCGGGTCGTGGCCGAGTTGATGTACTGCGACTTCATGGGCCGGGCCGGGGATGAGATTTTTAACCAGATGGCCAAGTGGCAAGCGATGTCGGCCGGCTATTTGCGGATGCCGTTGGTGCTGCGGGTCTCGGTGGGGGCCAAGTACGGGGCCCAGCACTCGCAAGATTGGACCTCGATGGTGGGGCATGTGCCCGGCCTGAAGGTGATGTTCCCGGCCACGCCTTACGATGCCAAGGGCATGCTCAATCTGGCTTTGCGCGGCACCGACCCGGTTGTCTTTTTCGAGAGCCAGCGGCTCTACACCGAGCCGGAAACCCTGGTTGAGGGCGGCGTGCCGCTGGACTATTACGAGGTTGAGCTGGGTGAACCGGCCGTGCGCCGGACCGGCAGCGACGTCACCTTATTGACCATCGGAGCTACGCTTTACCGGGCTTTAGAGGCAGCCGACGAATTGGCGGAGAAGTACGGGCTCTCGGCCGAGGTGATCGATGCCCGCTTTATCAACCCACTCAACTATGACCAAATCGTCGAGTCGGTCAAGAAGACGGGCAAGATCGTGCTCGCTTCGGATGCGTGCGAGCGCGGCTCCTTCCTGCACACCATCGCCTCGAATATTAGCCAACTGGCCTTCGACTATCTGGATGGGCCGGTGGCCGTGGTCGGGGCACGGAACTGGATCACGCCGGCGGCTGAACTGGAAGAGATGTTCTTTCCCCAGAAGGAATGGATTATCGATACCCTTCACGAGCGGATCTTGCCCTTAGCCGGACACCAGGTCTCGACCCGGCAGGCGACGGCGGAGATTTTACGGCGCAACCGGTTAGGGGTGTAACCTCACTCCCGCAGGACCCGGTCATCGCCGACGCGCTTGGTGATTTTCTGCTCGTCGGTGAACTCCAGCAGGGCCAGGGCATACTTGCGGCTGGTATCGAAGGCATCCCGGACCTGAGCGACATTAACAGTGCCGTGAGCAGCCAGGTAAGCGCGGAGCCAGGCCAAAAATTCGTCGAACGTAGTGGCCAGGATGATCACGTCTTTAGAGAGGCGGATCAACTGGCCGTTTTCGATCAGGGCGAGCAGCACCTCGTCACCCAACTCGGCGGCGATATCGCGGGGTAGGGGCGTGTTATAGGGCGCGGCCCCCATCTGAGCCAGCAGCCGGTCGATTTTGGTCTGCTGGGCCGGGCTAAAGCTAACCCGGTGCTCCGGCAGTCTCACACTCGTCTCGGAAACCAGCAGCGCTCCTTCGCGTTGAGCCTGCTGGAGGGCCTCGTTGAACAGGCGGGTCTCCATCTTAAGGCGGCTTTTGAGCTCGCTTCGGGGGACACCGCCTTTCAGGGGAAAGCGCTCGTGGTAGTCGGCCAGGGTGGCCTTGATTTGAGCCAGCAGGGAGGCCCACCCGGCGCGCGAGGCGATGAGGGCTTTGGCCCGGCTTAAATCTCCTAATTGATCAGCCGTCGCCTCTTCTTTGGAGCCAGCCAGGATGAAGAGGTCATCGCCTTGTAACAGCCGGCTCAGGGCCTGAGCCGCGACGCCGTCGGGCAGGCCGCTGTCGGCGATGAGGCTCTTGAGCGGCAGGGGGCCGCGGCGATCCAACTCGGCCAGGAGCAGATCTTCTGGCGTGCCGGCCAGGAGCGTTTCGAGCCGCTGGATCAACTCCGGCCGGAAGCGGCGATGCCGCCGCCGGGGCAGCGGATCGACCACCACCCCGCCGCCGATGGTGATCGACGGCGAAGCCTGGCGGATGATAAAGTGGTCGCCCTTGACGACCGGAATGCGCTCGGCCAGGCGCAGTTGGACCCAGCCGCTCTGGCCCGGCTCCAACTGGCGAACCCCTAACAAGCGGGTGTAGCCTTGGACCTCGGTGGCGCCGGAAAAAATTTCAACTTCTTGGTTGTGCCGTAGCGGTTTGGGAGCTTCGGCTAGCAGCCGGAGGTGAACGTCAATCAGTTGCGAGGGCTCCAACCAGCCGGGCGTCGTCAAGACATTGCCGCGCCGGAGATCATCGGTGGCCAGGCCGGTCAAATTGACGGCGGTTCGAGAGCCGGGCAGGGCGGTGTCGACGCTTTTTTTGTGAGACTGCAAGCCCCGGATACGACTCTTCAGCCGCTGGGGTAGAATCTCGACCTCTTGACCGGCTTGCAGTTGGCCGTCGAGGAGAGTGCCGGTGACGACCGTGCCGAACCCGCTGATTGAAAAGACGCGGTCGATTGGCAGGCGTGGCCGGCCGCGATTGAGGCGGGGCGGGGCTTCGGCCAGCAGCCGGTCCAGGGTATCGAGTAAAGCCGGTAAGCCATCCCCGCGCAGAGCCGAGACCGGGACGATCGGGGCCTGGCGCAAGACGGTCGAGGCGACGGTTTCGGCGATGTCGGCCTGAACCAGTTCCAGCCAATCCTCATCCTGGACCATATCGACTTTAGTCAGGGCAATGACGCCCCGGGGAATTTCCAGCAGGTCGAGGATGGCCAGGTGCTCGCGGGTTTGGGGCATCACCCCCTCGTCGGCGGCAATGACGAACAGGGCGGCGTCGATCCCGCCCACGCCGGCCAGCATGTTCTTGATAAAATCCTGGTGGCCCGGGACATCCACCACACCCACCGATTCTTTGGAAGGTAGGGTCAGCCAGGCAAAGCCCAGGTCGATGGTCATTTCCCGTTGTTGTTCTTCTTTGAGGCGGTCGGGATCGATGCCGGTTAGGGCTTTGACCAGGGTGGATTTGCCGTGGTCAACGTGACCGGCCGTGCCAATGACCCGCATCTTAGCCTTGCCCGTTCCCGACGATTTCTTCGAAGCGCTTCTGCCAGCTCATTACCGACGAAGTCCGGGCCAGAATATCTTCTTCGACAATTTGGAGCAGAAGGCTGAGCTGATCTTCCAGGGTGTAGTGCATCTTTTTGACTTCTTCAATCCGTTTGGCCACGGCTTCGATACTGCGTTGGAGATCAACAAAGCGCGGCTCCAGTTCGACACTGCGTTTTTGCCAGCGATGTTCAAAGTCAGCTTGAAATTTTTCCAGATCGTGGCGCTGGCGCTCCTCGGCTAAGCGAAAAAGTTCGTTAAAGCGATGTTGCTCGTTTTGAATTCGCTCTTGGAACTCCTGCAGCGAGGCCAAAGCCCGCTTGTTGAGTTGGTGATGCTCGGCGTACTTGATTAAAGCGGCCTCGTTCTCTTTGATATGCTGTTCGGTGCGGACTGCAATCTCATTCCAGTTTTTGAGCAAGCGTTCCCGCTGGGTAATCTGATATTCCATATGCTCGCGGTGGCGCCGGATATCCTCGCGCATGACATCGAGAGCGGCTTCGTACTTGGCGTACTGCGGAATCTGCTTCTCGACCAGCGCCACCTTGGTCAGGCCGGCGTCGGCCTTTTTGTGGAGTTCCGGTAGTTCAGCCTGGATGGCGGTCAGGATCCGGCGGTCAGCTTCGCGCTGGTTTTCAAGCGGAGCGATAGGCTGAGTCCGTTCCTGAATCTCGCGGGTGAGTTTGTCCAGCTTTGGCTGAAACTCGCTGACAATTTGGATCAGGCGACTATTTTCCCCTCGAGCCAGTTCAATGAGATCATCGAAGCGATACATTTTTTCGATGTCGCGGCGCAGTTCATTGATGGCCCGGGTATGGTTGTCGAGCTGCTGAATGACGTTGCTCAAGTTCGTGGTCGGATCACCCGGTGCCTGTTGCCGGCCGGTGCGCCGCTCGATGAAATGGATTAACTCATCTTTTAGGGCACTTACTTGCTCATCAAAGCGGGGTACGCGGGCCACTTGAGTCTCAGTCTCATCCAACTCGGCTTCAAGCTGCTCAATCCGGCGAGCCTGCTCTTGCAACAGATACTCTTGGGACTCGATGCGCTGCTGCAGTTTAGCCATCAGGCTTTGCGACTCTTCAAATCTGCGCTCAAAGTGCTCGAGCTGGTTGGCAAGTTGCGCCGGGTTCATACGTTGCTCCTTTTGCTATTACGCGGGATTGTAGCACGACTCCAGAGTGACAGCAAGGGAGTTTGAACCAGAGCCGGATTTAACCTGCCCACGTCCATCCGACCAATTTTGGGTTTGCCTCCTGACCCGGTTGTAGTAAGATATGGCCTTATTCTTGAAAGCGAGTGATCCCTTGGCCAGCAAAATTTACCCTGATGCCCCACGCGTGGCGGTGGGCGCGGTTGTGATTGATGACGACAAAGTCTTGTTAGTATTGCGTAAGCAGGCCCCTTCTAAAGATATGTGGGCTATCCCCGGCGGCAGCGTTGAATTGGGCGAGACTCTAGCCGAGGCGGCCAGCCGGGAGGTCTTAGAGGAGACGGGCTTGACCGTTGAAACCGGTGAGATCGTGCTCACCTTTGAGTCGATCCAGCGTGATCCCGAAGGCCGGGTCCAGTATCATTATGTGATCGTCGATCTGCTGGCCGAGCCGCTCGATGCCCACCAGCCGCTCCAGCCGGCGGATGATGTGGCCGATGCCGCCTGGTTTTCGCTGGCGGAGTTGGAGCGCGGCCAGATTCCGGTCTCGCCGCCGACGCTGGCCCTGGTGAGAAAAATGATGAAAGCGTAGGGGCAGGTGTCCCAGCCAGGTGGCTGGCTTAGCCGCTACGATTGCCGGACTGACTATGAGCGATCCCAACCAACCTGATCCTCAGCGCCTGAGGTTAACCTTTGCCAAGAAAAAAGAGCTTAAGTATATCGCTCATTTGGATTTGGCGTTGGCCTGGGAGCGAGCGCTGCGCCGGGCCCAAATCAAGCTGGCCTATTCCCGGGGGTTTAATCCCCGGCCCAGGCTGCAGTTTGCCTCCAGTCTGCCGTTGGGAACCACCGGCTCGGCGGAGATTGTCGACATCGTCGTCGATGAGCCGATTGAGTCGGAGACGGCTTTGGCCAATATTCGGGCTAAGTTGCCGGTCGGCCTGGCTCTCCATGCGGTTGAGCCAGTGCCCTATAAAGCCCCTACCCTGCAAGATTTGGTGCGCCAAGCCGATTACCGAGTCCTGGTCGAAACCAACCTGCCGGCGACCGAACTCCAACAGCGAGTCGATGATCTGCTTAGCGCCGCCACAGTGCTGGAAACGCGCCGGAGACGCGGCAAAGAAGAGCAGTTTGACCTGCGCCCGCTCCTATACGATTTACAGCTCGACTCAATGGAGCAGGGCGACGCCCTGCTTCGCATGCGCGTCGCCGCCGGTCAGCATGGCAATCTCCGCCCCGAGTCCGTGCTCAAGGCTTTGGGGCTGGCGGAGCAGTGGGCCGAGTTCGATCGCACCCGGCTCATCTTCGCTAATGAACAATGAACAATGAGTAATTAACAATGAGTAATTAACAAATCCAATCCTCCAATCCTCCAATCCTCCATTCTTCCGACCTTCCGACCTTCCAGCCTTCCAGCCTACCTCGGCGGATGGACCTCTAAATATTGGGTCAAAAGATCAAAGATTCGGCCGCTGTCGGCCCCCAAAAGATTATAGGTCTCCCAGTCCGGATTATTGGTCCCGATGGTGTAGATGGCCGCCCCTTTGACAAAATCATCACGCTGCAAATGTTGATCATACCAGATCAATTGATCCATGTAGACGCCGGGCGGATCGTTGCGCTCGCCGGCCTCAAGCCAGGCAGGGATAAATTCTTGCCAGCCGGTGGCCTCAGCCGGTCCCGGTCGAGGCTGGACCAGACCATCGACGCCGCATTCGGTGATGAGCAGAGGCAGGTCGGCGTACCCCATAGGGGCCAGGAAATGGCGATATACCTTGCGGTAGCGCAGGGTCAGCCAGCCTTCATCGCCTTCGCTGGGTTTACCGTCAGGCTGAAAGTCGCCGGCCATGTACTGCATAAACGGCGCCGAGTATTCATGCAGACCCAAAAAGCCGGCGTGCTGGCGGATCGCTTCCAGGGCCGGCTGAAAATCTGGCCACAACTCCAGGGGCGGCTGGCCGGTGGCAAAGTTACCGACGACCGAGCGAATACCTTCCGCCGCCAGCAGGCGGGTGCGTTCGGCGTCGAAAGCGGCCAGCCGCTGCATACGGTCAGGGGTGTCAGCCAGGGGCTCGTTTGGTCCTTCCCAGGCATCAATGGCCTCCGCCCGGCGGGTCTCGGTGGCCAGAGGCAGCAGCTCGGCCACAAATTGGCGCGCGGCTTCGGCCGGGTCGCGGTCGTCAAGGCCACCCGGACCGGGCGTGAGCCGGGCAATCAGGATGCTGCTCGGCGAGGCCTCTTTGAGACCTTTAACGTAGTTGGGATCAAATTCGAGGGTTTTGATCAGAGCCGGTTTGGCCGTTTCAAGCATTTCCAGCACTTGACCTTCAAACTTAGTCAAGAACAGACCGAGCTTGCTGGGTGGACCGGGCGGATAAGGCGTGGGTGTAGGGGTGGGGGTGGGCGTATCGGTCGGCGTCGGTTCGACGGTTGGTTCGCCGGTCGGGGGGCCTTCTAGGGTCCCGGTAGCGGTTGGCACGGGCGAGTCAGGCGTAAGCGCGAAGGGCGTGTAGGTGGGATAGGGCGTGTAGGTAGGGTAAGGGGTGGGTGAGCGCAGGCTGCTAAGTTGGGGGGTTGGCTCGCTGCCGGTCAAATTGGTGAGACGGCAGGCTTGAAGCATAGCCAACAGCCCCAAAGAGCCTGCGCCCCCCAGGAATTTTCTACGATGCATTTCCTTTCCTCCGGGCGTTAGATCTTAAAGATCCATTGCCGAGGATGAATCTTACCACTAGAGTCGTCTGGGTCAAAATCGTCTGAGGAGTCGGGAGGAGTGGCGTCGTGGGCGTAGACGGGGCAGCCGCGGTATTTAAAAGGGCAGCTCTCACAGTGGAGGCCAGGCCGGGCCATAACCTCGCCGTGGGCCAGCGCTTGGACCGGTTCTCGTAACCGGCTGAGGTTGCGGCGATACTCTTCCTCGCTGAGTTCTATAGTGACATCCTGGTCTGCGCGTAGCCACAGTTGTTGGAGACGGACGGGACGCTTGAGCGGATAAGTGGCGGCGACGAGCGCGTGGTAGACGGTCATGCCAAGGTCTTGGCGAAGATCATCTGCGGCTAAAGGCGAGCCGGCTTCGGTATAGAAAATGATGGCCAGGATGCCGCCGTCGCGGGTTTTATCCAGCCGATCGAGGGTGGCGTGCAGGGTTAAGGAGACCGGCGCAATTGAGATGCGGAGGCTCATCTCTTCATTGACGGCCAGAACCCGACTCCAATCTCGCTGCAACCGGCGGTAGTAAGTCTCAACCATTTGAGTGGCGGCAGGGTAACCGGCGACCCGGACCAGGCACTCGGCTAGCTCCAGCCGGGCGGGACCACCCGCGATGTGGAGATGCTGAATCGTCTCCCGAACTAAAGCCTCTATGCTCTGATCAGCCTGAGTCTGGCTAAACTTGGTTGAGTTTTGTTGAGAAAAGTGATAGTGCAGCGGGCAGCGAGCGAGGATACCGACTTGAGTAGGGGTCAGTTCGATCGGCTGCTTTTGCATAAAGCAAAAGCTAGCACAAATGTTCGTTATTGTCAAATAGACGAGGGACTGGTAACCAGCGGTGTAAACTGTGGTCCGCTACAGAAACGGTCGATGGCTTCATCGACCGTTTCGGCCATATCAAACACCCGATCAAAGCGAGTCAGATGTAAGACGCGTCGAGCCGCAGGTTGGGCCGGCCACACGAGTTTCGTATCGCCATTGACAAAACGGGTGCGCTTCAGCATACTGACTAAGACCGCCATCCCGGCGCTATCCAGAAAAGTGGTTTCAGTTAAGTCAACGACAAAGCGAGCGCCATGGTGATTGAGCAGGTCATTGAACTGGTCGCGCATACTCGGCGCTCCAAAGGCATCAAAGCGGCCTTTGGGTTTGACCACAGTGGTGCCGGTGATGTGTTTAGTGACTATAATTTCCATGGAGACCTCCAAAGGGCTAGCTATGAGCAGAAATGGCTGCCGCCTCTTCCGAAAAAATTGCAAAAGCCGTATCTAAACGGGTCAACTCAAAAATGACGCGTACGGTTTCACTTAAACTACAGAGATGCAGGTCCCCTTTTCTTTGCCGGCAGCGCTTCAGCCCATCGACCAAGACAGCCAGCCCGGTTGAATCAATAAATATAACCTCAGCTAAATTAGCGACTACCCGGTAGGGACCGTCCGGGAGTTGGTTGAAAAACCAGTCTCTAACCACCTCTGCTTCATAAGCGTCAAACCGCCCGGCAAGTTTCAAGACAGCAACGCGACCATCAGCGGTCAAACGGGATTCTAGCTTCATCAGATTGTACCTCCTGTGGCAGCAATAATACGGTTGACGGTTTCGATTAATTCATGCGAGCTTGAGGGCTTGGTCAGGACTTCATTAGCGCCGGCGTCTTTCGCGGTTATATAATCTTCGGCATGGCCACTGGCCGTCAGAATAAGAACCGGCAAGCTTTCATAAACCTGATTGGCCCGGAGTCGTCGAAGTAGGGTAATGCCATCCATTTCCGGCATATCGATATCGGCAATGAGAAGATCGATTGGTGAGTTGTTAACCAATTGACTCAGCGCTTCTACCCCATTAGCAGCCGTAACGACAGTGTAACCGCCTTTCTGAAGGGTGTAGGCAATAATACGCTGGTTCACGCGATTGTCTTCGGCGATTAGAATCTTAGTCATACCGGTTCACTCTCTGGGATCAGGTACTTAACCAGACGCCACTGATTGTGTCCCGGTTTAGGGGTATAGGTCACTTGATCCATTAACTGGTGGATTAAAAAAAGTCCGTAACCTCGCGTTGGCAACCGGTCAAGATCGGGGGTAAAATTAGGAGGCAAGACAAACGACTGGCCCTGATCGTTTAGCTCTATCTCCAGCCGCAGAGGTGACTCGGCCAGAGTGAGCGTTACGTCATAACGATCATCCGGATTGCCCCGATAAGCGTGTTCGATCACGTTAGCGCAGACCTCATGGACGGCCAGTTGGATGTTATAGATTACTATGTCCGGCTCCTTAATTTCCGGCAGGTGTTCCAACATCGCGGCAATGCAAACACTTACCACAGCCAGGTATTTGTTATCGGCCGGTAGACCAAGCTGGACGACGTCATATTCCATCAAATATCTCCTGAAGAGGCTGGTAGATTTGGTTTTTCATGTTACTGTTCTATCCGTTTGATAACGACCAAAGTCTGGTCATCGTCTTGAGAAGAGTGGGTGGTGAAGTTGGCCAGGTTATCAAAGAGCGAATCCGAAATCTCCCGGGCAGAACAGTGAGAAGAAATGGCCACCAACTCCATTAGTCGTTCATGACCAAACATTTCGCCGGCCGGACTGCGAGCTTCGCTGAAGCCGTCGGTGGCCATGACCAGCACATCCCCCGGGCGGAAGAAGAGCGTTTGCTGAGAGCAGTAGGCTGCCGGCAGCACCCCGAGCGCCGGACCATCGGCCTCCAGCAGGCGTGGTTCTCCACCGGACGGGCAGAAAATCACGGGCGAATGACCGGCGTTGACAAATCTAAGCGTCTCTGTGTGAGGTAGGTACTGCCCGATGAAAACTGTAGCGAACATACCCACATCGGTGAAATCATCGTACATATCCTCATTGACCTTACGGAGCACTGCCTCCGGATGGGGGGCCGGAGACAACTTGGTCTTACTGCGCAACACTGTCCGGGTCATTGCCATAAGCAAGGCGGCCGGCATCCCTTTGCCGGTCACATCGCCGACGATAAAGGTAAACGGCGCTTCCTCGGCCGCAATAAAGTCGTAAAAGTCTCCGCCGACCTGCAGGGCCGGTTGTGATTTAGCGGAAAGGTCCAGGTCTGGCCTTAGCGGCGGATGGTGAGGTAACAGTTGAAGCTGGATCCGGGCCGCCAGCTCTAGCTCGGTGCGTAGCCTGGTCTGATCGAGGATGGTCCGATTGAGCAGCGCATTTTCAAGTTGCGAAGCGATAAACTCGGCGAGGGTGCGCGCTAGCTTCAATAGGGGCGAGAGCGAAGCAGCGGGTTGAGCAAATAAGACTCCCAGCAGGGCCTCGCCGTGTCTATCCAACTCGATGGGGAGCAAGAATAGGCTGTCAACTTGGTCGGGCAGGGGAACGGCTATGTTGGCTGCGGCAATGAGTTGCTCCCGGCCAGACTGACTTTGGGAGTTACAAATTTGGCGTAGAATATCTTGACTCAAGAGCGAGGCCGGGGCCTGCTCAACCTGGAGAGGTTTTCCCGGTTCTTGGAGGCTAAGGAAAACACCTCGGGCGCGGGTTTGGTGCCTTACTTCTTTTGTCAACGACTCAAGCAGACCATCAATCCCGATCTGGTGGCGAGTGGCTTGAGCCAGGTTGTACAAGGCCAGAAGTTGATCTTGACTGTCGACTAAAGCAGCGGTGACGCTGTCGAGATCTTCTTCCAGGGTCAAGAATTGTGACAGTAAGCTGGCTTCCGCGGTTAACCTGGCTTGGGCGGCTGGGCCGGTCAGGCCGGCCACCCGAAGCTGCCCCAAAGTTAAGTCGTTGAGTCGGAGAGGGGCCGCCAGGGTGTAAGCTGGAGGCAGCGTATCGGCGGGCCAGTGCCAGACCAAGCCTTGCTGCTGCCACAGGCTATAGCTGGTTGCTCCAGCGGCCTCCCAGGCTTGAGCCAGAGTCCGAAGTTGTTGAATCAAAGTTTGTCGCGTGAGTATGTTCACCGTAAGTGTCTTCTGTTAAGCTGGGTCGAACTGCGACATTGCTCCAGCCGCATAAACCCCGCGCCAGTCGTTAATTTTGATACAGGCCAGATCGCGTATGAGTTTATGGACCTCTCCAAGGAGATTTAAACTTGAGCTCGGTCGGCCTACCCAGTTGACCGGAACCTCGGCCACAGGGTAGCCAAATTTGTGAGCTAAAAAGAGAATTTCTAAATCAAAGGCAAAGCTGGTCAACCGCTGCGCTGAAAACAGTTGGTGGGCCACCCGACGATTGAAGAGCTTAAAGCCACAGCGCACGTCCTGAAGACCAAGCTGATGAGCCCGTCCAACCAACCAGCGTAAAGCGTGGCTCGTCAGATACCGATCCGGTGAAGGCTGGGTCGTGGTCACATCGGTCACCGCTCGCGCCCCGACAGCAATCGGATAATTTTCCTGCTCAACTTTGACTCTCAATTTGGCCAACTCTTCAATCGGAGTTGAGTTATCGGCTTCCGTCAGCAAGACATATCGACCCCGAGTCGATAAAATACCCCGTTGCACACAGCGCCCTTTGCCGTGGGTCTGCGGACTAACTAACAAACGCAAGTTGACCAAACCGAGGGTCGCCACCATCTTTATGGTGTCGTCACTGGAGTGGTCATCGACAATGATCAACTCCCACGGCAACTTTAAACTGGAAACAAAGGCCGCGACGGCCCCAATGGTCGGAATAATTTGTTCTTCGGCGTTATAGGTTGGGATAACCACCGAAAAATAAGGTTCAGTTTTTAGAGGGGTGGTTTTCCATTCTTGGTAAGCAGGGTAAGACATCATTTACCTCGGTGAGTTGGCTAAGACAGCAGATAGTTTCTGACGTTCGGCTTCCAACACGGTCTCGACCTGGGCATAGTTGGCCTTCATCGCCACCAATTTTCGCTCGGCCTGGCCGAGAGTCCCGGTGCGGCCCATTAATTCCAACTGTTCGGCCATCGTGGACAACTGGTGGGCACCCAGGTTAGCCGCACTTGATTTCAGGGCATGAGCGGCACTGCGAATGGCGTAGGCATCGCGTTTATTCACACCGGTTTCCAACTGGGCCAAAAGAGTACTGCTTTCATCAAAGAAAGTTTGAATCAACTCGATGGCGATGTAAGTGCCGTTTTCACCCATCATCATCCGGAAATCGTTAAGCACGGATAAATCGATGACCGAATCGAGTGAAGGAACTTGAGGCTCGACCGGGGTTTGAACCGGCAACGGTTGGATAGCGCAACGCCGGAGGGCCTCGATCAACTCATGGATCCGGACCGGCTTGCTGATGTAATCATCCATGCCCGCTTCAAGACATCTTTCCCGATCGCCGGCCAGGGCGTGGGCGGTCATGGCAATAATCCGCGGCTGCCGGTATTTGGAGAAGCCGTCCTGGCGGATGCGGTGCGTCGTCTCCAAGCCATCCATCTCCGGCATTTGAACGTCCATCAGAATAACGTCGTAGGTTTGACGCTCCAAGGCTTCCAAGACTTCCAAGCCATTAGCCGCCACATCGGCGGTGTAGCCAATCCGTTTGAGCGTGCCTAAGGCGACTTTTTGATTAACGCCATTGTCTTCGGCTAACAAAATGTGTAATGGGTACATTTTTCCTAAATCCTGATCAATTTTAGGCGTTGGCCGGAAGACCTGAACCGGTTGTGGCTGTCCGGCGATAACTTCCAGGAGGGCATTGTAGAGTTGCGAAGCCTTGATCGGTTTGGTCAAGGCGGCGGCAAAGAGTCCGGTTCCCTCTTTAAGATCTCGAGAACCCAAGCTAGTCAGCATAACTATCGGCAGAGTCCCGGGGGCGAAGCGGCGGCGGATTTCGTAAGCCATAGCCATGCTATCCACATCCGGCATGTTCATATCGAGAATGATCAAGTCAAAACCTTGATTTAACACGGCCAAGGCTTCAGGGCCGGAGGCTACGGTTTGGGGCTGCATCCCCCAGACCGAAAGTTGGTGATGGAGAGCCCGGCGCGTGCTCTCGTTGTCATCCACCACCAACACCCGCCTGCCAATCAGATCCGGCTGCTCTGCGTAAAGCGTGGAGGGCTGTTGTTCGGGGGCTACTTCGGTAATAATCGTCACAAAAAAGGTGGAGCCGACGTTAGGTTGGCTTTCAACCCAGATTTGACCCCCCATCATTTCACTCAGCCGCTTGCTAATAGCCAGCCCCAGGCCGGTCCCTCCGTAGCGGCGGGTCGTCGAGGCATCGACCTGGCTGAAGGATTTGAAGAGTTGTTTAATTCGATCCGCCGGAACTCCGATCCCCGTGTCGCGCACGGAGAAAAGGAGTTGAGTCCGGTTGGCGCGCAGGATCTCGCCTTTAACCTCGACCACGACTTCACCCTGGTTCGTAAACTTAACGGCATTGCTGAGCAGATTGACCAAAATTTGGCGCACGCGGGTGACATCGCCGATAAAGGTGTAAGGCAAGTGGGGATCGACCAGATAAGTCAGATCCAACCCTTTCTCGGCGGCCTTGGTGGCGACTAAATCTAACGACTCTTCGATGCAGGTCCGCAGGTTAAACGGGTGGGCTTCTAGTTCCAACTTGCCGGCTTCTATTTTGGAGAAGTCAAGCAGATCATTGATCAAGGTGAGCAAAGTATCGCCGCTGGTGCGGATGGTTTCAACGTAATCCGACTGCTCGCTATTAAGGTGAGTGTCCAGCAGCAGGCTGGTCATCCCGATCACGCCGTTGACCGGGGTGCGTAGCTCGTGGCTCATGTTGGCCAGGAAAGCACTTTTGGTGCGGGTGGCCGCTTCGGCTTGTTCTTTGGCTTGCTGGAGTTCCCGTTCCCGGAGTTTGCGGTTGGTAATATCTTGGGCCACGCCGGTGATTTTGATCGGGTGAAAACGCTCATCGCGCAAAATGCGCCCGCGCGCTGAGATATAGCCGATTTGACCGTCCCGGTGGATCGTCCGGTGCTCGACGGTAAAAGAGTCTCGACCGGTATCGAGGGCTGTTTGGATGGTGTTCACCACGTAGCCGCGATCATCCGGGTGGAGCCGGCTTTGAAAACGGGCGAAGTCGATCGGTTCACCCGGCGGAACGTCATAGATTTCATAAAGCTCATCATTCCAGCTAATTTCATCCTTGAGCATGTCCCAGGTCCAGATGCCCAGCCGGGCCAGTCGCTGAGCTTCAGAGAGATGGGCTTCGCTTTCGCGCAGAGCGATCTCGGCCTTTTTCTGTTCGGTGATGTCGGTCACAATGCCCAATACTTCGCCCGATACACCGTCTTCGCCTAGAATGGGTCGCTTAATGGTGTGCCGCCACTGCTGTTCACCCCGAATATCAATCACCTGATTGGCCAGTTTGACCATCTCCTGACCGGTTTCAATCACGCTCAGGTCTTCCTGGTTGTACTGAGCCACCATATCCTGCCGTGGATTGAGTTCCGCTTCGGTCTTGCCAATGAGATTTTCGGCGGTGGTGCCATAAGCCCGGGCAAAGGCCTGGTTAGCCAGGGTATAGCGCATATCTCGGTCTTTCACAAAGACGTAATGCGGGATCAAATCGACGACCCGCCGCAAAAAGGCTCGCTGCTGCTGTAAAGCTGCTTCAGCCTGATGCTTCTCTGTCACATTAACCGCCAGACCGATGGCGCCGGTAGCCTGACCGTCGTCATCCTGCGTCGGCACCAAGCGAACGTCAAAGACGGCATCGTTGAAGTGGGTGGTCAAACTACACTCTTCGCCGGCCAGCGCTTGTTTCACGCCGGTGATAAGACTCGGCACGATCTCATAGAGTTGAAAGATCGATTGCCCGACGAGTTCGCCGGGGGTGCGGCCTATCTGCGCTAAACCCTGGCCTTCGGTTAACGTAAAGATGCCATCCTGGTCAAAAGCAAAGAGGATAATCGGCACACTATTCACGATGAAGTGTAAATGTTCTTTGCTCTCTTGGAGGGCCGCCTCAATTTGTTCAAATTTGCCGGTATTTTCCAGCAAACGCTGGTTGAGAGAAGCGAGCTTTTGTTGCAAGCTGCTGATATCGACGACATTGAGCTCATTCTCGGTGATGGCGGCCAGATCTTTCAGTTGATCAAGTTCTTCAGCGCTGAATTGCCGGGGCCGGTAATCGGCCAGCCAGAGACAGCCCACCCGGCTCCCGTCGGGCGTCCGGAGGGGATAGCCGGCATAGAAGCGAACTGGCCTTGAGCCGGTGACCAGAGGACAATCGGCAAAGCGCTCATCGAGCCGGGTGTCAGGCGTGATCAGGGACTTGTCGGTGGCAATAACGTGGTTACAAAGAGAAGTTTGGCGGGCCATCTCGTGTAAGTTTAGCCCTTGGCAGGCTTTCAACCACAGCCGATTATGGTCGACCAGGCTGATGGCTGAGACGGGAACGTTAAAGAGGCGGGTCGCCAACCGGACAATCCGATCGAAGCGTTCCTCAGAAGGTGTGTCGAGCAACTTTAGGTTGTGTAAGGCAGCGAGACGTTGGGTCTCGTTGGCGGGGATGGATACAGCTTTCATAAACCTTGTCCTCGAAGCAGATTTAGTCTCTGGCTAACCGGGCATTGCTCTTTCTAAATCATACTGCTTGATCAGACCGAAATTCAGCCAGTAGCAGGCCAAACGAAACGGCGTCCGGTAACCCCTCAAGGTACACGGCGCATTTCGCCTATCTTTATCCAGTATATTACAGACTAAGAAGCAATGTAAGTGCCAGATTTCCTTTAATTTGAGGGCTAGAAGTACTTTTTTTTCTGCCCGAAAGTCATTTTATTTATTGACTTTCAGGCAATGTCAGGCTCAAGATCTATCTCTGCGGGCTGCTTTAGCCCATAGCAGCTAAAAGCGAGGGGTGGCTCTAGACAATTGACCAGTATCCGGGTAATAATAGAAGGTGTCGATTTTCAAAGGAGTAGTATGGTCGGAGCCAACGTTGTGGATCAAAATCTGCTAGAACACATGCTCATCATCAGCCGCCATATGGCTGAGATGCGTAATCTGGGACCACTCCTGACTTATGTCATCGACGAAGCGATTAAGTTGGTGGGAGCGGAGAAAGGCTATATCGTCCTGGTTAGAGACGACGGTACATTTGAATTCATGGCCAAGCGCGGCCAGGGCGGAATTGATCTTGAAGATGGGGAAGATCAAATCAGTACCTCGGTTCTCAACAAAGTTATTCAGAGCGGTGAGCCGTTGATTCTGCGTGATGCCATCAACGACCCGAGTTTTAGCGAAGCGCGCAGCGTGGTGGCCTTGGGCTTGCGTTCGATTATGTGCGTGCCTCTCATTGCCAGCGGAAAAACTATCGGTGGCATTTACGTCGAGAATCGAGCCATTCGCAACCGGTTTAAGAAAGAGGATTTGTCACCTCTGACGCTCTTTGCTAATCAGGCTGCGGCCGTTGCTATTCAAAATGCTGTCATCAACGACAAGCTGGAAGCTATTGTGGCCGACCGTACCAAAGCGTTACAAGAACGGAGCAGAGAGCTGGAAAAGGCTCACGATGAGTTGGAAAAGAGTTGGACCGAAGCCGTGGAAGCCAACCGGCTGCGCACGGTTTGGCTTAGCAACCTGGCCCATGATCTGCGTGCGCCTCTGAATATTGTAACAATGACCTTATCGGCGCTGGAAAAAGGTTCTTTGGGCGAGTTAAATACCGAACAGCTTGAGTGGGTGACCAAGTCTTTGACGGCGGTCCAACACACCAAGAATCTGATTGATAATCTATTTGATATCTTCAAGATTGAGGCCGGCGCTATTACACTGCACCAGACTGAGGTCAATCTTGAGAGCTTTCTGCGTGATATCTACGATGTGGCCCAAGGATTACCCTGGCACCATGACGTCACTTTGAAGCTCGATCTCGCTTCGCCTCTGCCGGCCATTATGATCGATCCGGTCCGGATGCGCCAGGTCCTCATTAATTTGCTGACCAACGCCCAAAAGTTTACCGTGCATGGCACGGTTAGAATTCATGCCCGGTATGATCGAGCCAGTCAGGAAGTGGTGATCGGTATCGCGGATACCGGCGAAGGTATTTCCACCGACAAGCTGGGACGTTTGTTTCAGCGCTTCCAACAGGTAGATGATGACTCTGACCGGCGTCGATTGGGCACCGGGCTGGGCTTGGCCATCTGCCGTGAGTTTGTGGAAATGCACGGGGGCCGGATTTGGGTGGAAAGCCAGGTCGGCCAGGGAGCAGATTTCATCTTTACCCTACCTGTTTAGTCCCGGTCGTAATTCGTTCGTTAAGCTGGACAAGGGGTTTTCTACGTTGGAGTCCGGAATTCATTCCGGACTCCATTTTTTTCGCTATTTTCCTAGAAGTAACTGCTGATCAACTCCAGCAGCGATTGAATATTCTCCGGATCGCCGGATTGAACCCGGGTGGCGCTAGCCCGAGCGATGTTATTGAGGGCGTTGATATCCGCATCACCACCGTAGGCCACCGGAATGACGATGACCGGGTTGCGATCTTCCTTGTTTTGGGTGATGACGTTGGTCACATCTTGCAGCGAGGTCAGGCTGCTGGTGTCCTGGCCATCGCTGAGCACCACGACCGATTGGATCCGGTCGTCGTCGGCGTCCCGATTGGCCTTGAGCAGGTTGATTGAAGTCTGAATGGCATCATAGAGCGAGGTATCACCACCAACTTCCAAGGCGCTGACCTGCGGCCGGATGGCCGCCTCCCCACCTTCAAAGGAGGTCAACGGCTCCACAGTTTCCAGATTGTTGGGATCGAGATAGATGAAGCTATTGGTGTTGAAGTCGTAGACGGCCGGGGCGCTGTCGAAAATCATCAGTCCAACCCGGTTTTGGGGCGGCATGCCATCCAGGAAGGCGCTGGCCGCCACCTTAGCCTGCTCGATCTTGTCGCCGCTCATTGAGCCGGAGGTGTCGATCACCAGCAGCACATCGGCCTGCTTTTTGACGAACTGCCAACTTGCCTGCACGGCCGCCACCACCTCGGGGTCTGGCACTTCCAGGACCGTGGCCGGCTGGTTGGGATCGACGCCCAATTCCGTTGCAATCGGGTAGCCGACCGGCACGCTAGGATTAACCGGCCGGAAGCCGGCTTCCAAAACCTTTTTCTGCACTTCCTCGCTGCGGATGTAATCGGTAAAGACTTTGGCCGCGGCCCGCTGCTCAGCCGTGACCCAGTCAGCGTCGGGGATGGCAAAGGGATGCTCGTGCCAGAAGGTACCCTCTTTGGGATAGAGCGCGACCAGCTTTTCCGGCGGCTGGTAAGCGGTCTTACCCTGGTTGATGTAGATCAGGTCGTTCTCTTCCAGGGCCACAAAATCCAGGTAGCTCGGTCCCTGGGCGATGTACTCCTTAAACTCGGTCGTCCGGGCGGAATAATGGCGGATCAATTCCTCGATGTCGCGCACGCCCTGCTGCACCGCTTCATCGTTCACATGCTCGAGCGTCAAGCGGCGGAAATCGGGATCATCGCTGTTGGCCCGGGCGCTGGCGTAGAATTCGGCGATCAGGGTCGAGAGGGCGGTCGAGCTGATGAAGGGGTCGGTGTGGCCGTAGTAGACCGTGGTCCGGTTGCCGGGGATGTTGTAGTCGGCCCAGCCGTTGGGCGAGTTGAGCACGGCCAGCAGCTCTTCCCAGCCGACCTCGGTACTCCCTTCTTTTTCCTGAATGGCCTTCAGCCGGCTCTCCCAGATGGCCATCACCACCGGGGCCAGTGCCGTCGGCGGGCTATCGGCCAGGTCAAAGACCTGCCGGCCGGTCTGAAAGTTGACCAGGGCCAGCCAGTGGCTAACCGAGGGCGAGAAGAGCGTCG
The DNA here is from genome assembly GCA_937864185.1 of uncultured Chloroflexota bacterium. GTDB lineage: Bacteria > Chloroflexota > Anaerolineae > 4572-78 > J111 > JAGRBY01. The sequence goes on along the minus strand of CALMIS010000342.1, from coordinate 2,797 downwards.
GCTTCTCCACGTTGGCGTTATTGGGCGCGATAAAGGCATTGATCAACCCCTGGGCAACTGTCCCGGACGACTTCGGCCCACCCTTAACGCAGATCGGCGTCTCGCCCTCGGCCAGGGCTTGGCCCGTGACCGGGTTCCGCCCCTCGGCATAGGCCGTGTTGAAGCGGTTGATCGCATCATAGATTTCGCCATCGAGATAAAGCTCCGACTCCGGGGCGTAGGCTACCTCGATCTCGACCGCGCCCGAGGCGCAGTTGACCGTGGCCGCCGTGTCCGGCCCTTCCAGGGTCAGGCCCCCGTTGCCATCGTCGCCGCTGCCGCAGGCCAGGGCGAGGAGAAGGGGGGTGAGCATCAACAATAATGTTTTGAGTTTTGGCATAACAGTCTCCATCCTTCAAATGTGTTAGCGTACAATATTCAAGATTACGCTCATCTTCATCTGCCGCGCCATTCATTCAACCAGCGGACCTGGCCCGGCCAATCCGCTGCCTACGTTTCGGACAACAGATTACTTTTGATGCTTGTCCAGCGATCCGGTATAATCACTGCCAACGATATTGAGTTTACTATTTGATTAAAACTAGGAGCGATAATGGTTGACATTGCTGAATTAACCGCCCCGGATATTTTGAAATTACCGGCCCATTTAGCGGCCCGTTTCAAACCCTCAGACCGCTTTATCGTTTGGACAGACGGCGACACGCTCCATCTAAAGCGCATCACGCCTCCTGCTGTGACCGACATTGTAGGTCAGGCCCCGGTCGGTGAACCATTGTCCTTGACTGAAATCAACGAAATGGTGCATCAGGTTCGGCGTGAGCAGAAAGAAACCTAGGCAGTGCGGGTCGTTATCGATACCAATATTTGGGTCTCCGGCTTATTGTGGCGAGGCTTGCCGTGGGAATTACTGCGCCTAGCCGACGCCAATCAGGTTGAGATTTGCGCGGCTCCTTCTATGGTGGCTGAGTTGGAGCGCGTATTGTATTATGAGCGTCTTCAACCTCGTTTGACCCAATTGGAATTGCGCGTAACAGATTTAATGAGTTATGTACTGAATTTGGTTTCCTTGTTTAACTCCCCTCAGCCGCAGCAGACACCCCTATTGTGATGGCCGATCCTGATGATGATATCTTTGTGCGGTGTGCTATGGTAGCCGAGGCTGTCTATATCGTTTCAGGGGATCAACACCTCCTTGATCTTAAGCAATACGCTCACATTCCTATTGTTACCATCCGTGATTTTCTAACCAAAGAGTTCCCGACTGTATTATCTGATCGTGACATATGAACTTCCTTTTCATTAAGGCCAAGGTACGTAACATCATGCCGCGCAACCTACAAAACATCATATCCGGCCCCTATGGGTTGTCAAGATAAAGTGACTCCTAGACGGGTAAAATGGTTCCTTAGTCCGTGAAAATGACGCTGTAGAGCGTGAAAACGGTTCCTCGGTCCGTGAAAACGGCTCTTCGATGCGTGAAAATGGTTCCTCGGTCCGTGAAATCGGCTCCTTAGTCCGTGAAAACGGCTCCTCGATGCGTGAAAATGGTTCCTCAGTCCAAAAAAATGGTTCCCCGGTGCGTGAAAATGGCTGCTCGGTGCGTGAAAATGGCTGCTCAGTCCGTGAAAATGGTTCCTTACCCCGGGCTCAGCGGTATGTTCGACTTCTGTTTTGGCACTACCGCAGCTCTCGCTCCGCCCAACTTACCAATCGATTGGCCGCCGCGCTATCGATCTGCACCGGGCTGGGAGCGGCTCGATCCAGGCCAAAGTTGGCCAGGGCCGCTTGCTGCGCCTCGGTCAGGAGAAACGCTCGAAAGGCCTCGGCCGCTGCCTGCGCCTCGGCGGTCGCCTGGCTGCCGGCCAGCACCACGAACGGATAATCGAGGGCGATAGCCGGTTCGACCGGGATTAGGGTGAAGTTAGGATTTTGATCGAGCCGGGCGCCCCGCCAGGAAGCCATCGTTAAAATTCCGGCATCGCCCAGGGTCTGGCCCAGGGGGCCGGCAAAGTCCTGGGCCGGCGTGGGGCGGACGTTCGTATTGGTGTTGCCCAGTGTTTCGGTCAGCCATGAGTCGGCCTGGCCCACATCGCTGCCGGTCAGGGTCGTCTTGTTTTGGTTGGCCGCCACCGCCGAGGCCAGCGCGGCAACGCCTTCAGCGGTGTTCCACGGGGCAGAGATAACCAACTTAGCCCCGGACGAGCCGGTGGCGCGCTGGTTGAAGCTGGCCCAATCGAGCTGGCCAAAGGCCTCGACTTTAGAGGTGTAACCGCCCCAGGCCAGCGGGCTACTGGCCACCGGTTGGGCGTCAGCGATTTGAAGACTCTGGCTGCGAGCCGTCTCGACGGCGAAACCGGCCGCGGCGATCCAACCGGCGACGGTGGGACCGCGCAGTTGGCCGGTTGGCACCAACGCGCTGGCCTCGACGATGGTTATGGTCGTCCCGGAGTTCTGCTGGTTAAAGCTGCGGGCGGCCGGCTCGGCCCAGGCGGTGAGGCCCGGGGCCACCACGACTTGAATCTCAACCTGACGCCGCAGGGGAGCGGCATCGCCGTCGGCGCCGAAGATGAAAAAACTACCGGCGATCAGCCCGGCCACGACCAGAACGGCCAGGCCGATAATGATGAAAAATGGTGCTCGATTTTGTTGCATACTTTGAGTCCCGGTTCCAAAAATAGTTTGGCCTGCTGCGCCTCAGTTGTTGTTCAGAGCATAACACGCGCGTGGTCGCTTGTCTCAACGTCTCTGCCCACAAGCGACCAATGGTCAACGTTGAATTATGTTATTATATCACGGA
>CALMIS010000341.1 GCA_937864185.1 uncultured Chloroflexota bacterium | reverse complement strand
GCCTACGGCAGCTCCAGCACCCAAATCCCATCGAGCCCGGTGCCTTGGGCCGCGAGCAGGGCCAGGCGCTGACCATCGGGTGAGATTTGCCACTCGTTGTTGGCGATGGTCAAGCCGGTGCCGGTGGGAAAGAGCAGGCGAGACTGGCCGCCGATCACGTTGTATTCATAAAAATTGTGCTCGGTCGCCTCGGGATCGAAGGGCACGTAGACCAGATGCTGGTTGTCGCGCCAGCGGTACGCGCCAAAGAAGGGCAGGCGCCGCGGGCCGGTCGCCGGCTGGCGCAGGTCGAGCAGCCACGTCCCGTTGACCCCGGCCGCCGCCGGCTCGCGGGAGACGTAATAAATCAGGTATCGTCGGTCGGGACTGAGGCTCAGGCCGCGCATCCGAGGCGTTTCGGTCAGGAAGGTCTCCTCGCCGGTCGCCAGCGATAGCTCGAACAACTGCTCGTTCGATCCGCCGGGAAGGCGGCGGGCGATCAAGAGCGCCTCGCTGGACAGCCAGGCCACGGCCGAGGTCCGGCGAGCGCTGAAGACGGCGCGCCGGTTGGCGCCATCGATCTCGGCCTGCCAGATGGTCTCTTCCCGGTTATCGCTGGCGGCATTCTCATCAAAGACCGTCCAGATGATCTGGCGGCTGTCGGGCGTGAAGCTAACGCTGCGCCCCTGGGTATCGATCGACCACGTTTGGCCGTCGGCCAGCCTTTCCAGCATGGTCAGGCCGCTAACCGGATCGGGATAAGCCATCAAAGCGCCGTCAGGGCTGTAATAGCCCAGCCGCTCGGTGACCAACTGGGGACCGGCCGCCGCTTGAGCCAGCGGCACTTCCCAGAGACCCAGTGGGGCCGTGCTGCCGGGTTGATCAAGAAAACGAACCGCGGTCGAGTCGGCTTTCCAGTAAAATTGGGTGCAGCAGTCGCCGGCGCTCACCTGGCGGCCCAACGCGGTCGAGCGCAAGTCACTCACCGGGCTTTCGAGCGCGGCCGCCACCGCGATCGCGGCCGGTTTGGGCGGCAAGACCAGCCCTTGCTCCCACTCAAAGGGCCAGGGATAAGCAAAATCATTGACGATCGGGCCGCCGGTTTGCACTTCGGGCTGATCGTACAGCGTTTGCCACTTGCGCGGCTCGGTCAGGTCGCGGGCAAAGTCCCGACCAGCGTTGCCATATAGCATCTGGTTATCCCAGTTGGCCTCGATGAGGAGTTGGGGATTGTACTTGCGGATGTGGGCCAGATCACGAATTTCCAGATGGAGATGAGGCCGGCCGTAACAGGTCTCGGCCGTATCGCCGGTCAAAGCGATCACTTCGCCCTGCTTGACCTGCTGGCCGGGGACTAAATTAGGGACTTGCAGCAGATGGCCGTACATCGTGGCGTAACCCAACTGGGGGTGGTCAATCATCAAGTTGTGCGGCGGCGAGCCGAAGGGGCCGTCCACGGCAAAGACAATACCGTCGGCCATGGCCACGATCTCCGTGCCGCACGGCGCCGACAAATCCAGGCCAAAATGGATGCCGCCCGAGGCGCCATAGGTGCTGAAGCGCTGGCGATACGCGCCGGTCGTATTGCCGTAGGGCTGGGCCATCAACCAGGTGTCCGGGCTGGGCGGCTGGGCAAACGGAAGCTGAAAAGGGCGCTCGCTGCCGGCGCCCTCTTGGGCCAGAGCCGGGACAAAGTTACCCGCCAGCAGACCCAGCGTCATACCCACCAGCCAGATGAGCCGGCAGCGATATAAACCTCTTTGGAAATAACGCCTCTTGGAGGGAGGATTAAAATCCGCCCGCCAAACCTCCATAAGCGCTGTCACCGGATGAAGATCAGTCTGACTCTGCATAAAAGATGCTCCGTGCCTGTTTGATGTTTTTTAGACCAATAAGAACCACGTTCCACGTCCCACGTTCTCGGTTTACCTTCTAGTTCAACCTGACCGCTTCTCGGCGTTGAGAAGCGGCAGTGGCTCGGCAATGAGCCTAACTGTAAGCTAAATTAAATTATGAGCAAAGCTGGGGTTCAGCGGTGAAAGGTGCAGCATGACCGCTGGATTTAAATGAGCGGCTTAAGAAGCCTCGACCGCCGTGGCCACAAAGTCGATCTCCAGGCGCACGTCGTCATCAACGGCGGAGACGGCCTCGGAGGCGGGGATGGTCAAATTAAAATCATCGTACAGGACCGTGACCGTGGCAGAACCGACCAACTGCGTCTCGGAGGCCAGGCTGGCGGTCGCGTCGAAGGTGACCGGGCGGGTGACATCGCGGATCGTCAGGTCCCCGGCAATTTGGAAGCTGTAGCTCTCGCCGGTGGTCGCGCTGCCACTAAGCCCGACAATTTCGGTCGGGGTAAAGGTGATGAACTCATACTCATCGGTCGTCAAGATGCGGTTTTTGAGGGCCCGATTACGAAAATCGTTATCGGTGGCCAGGGTGCGGGCGTTGACCAAGATCGGCCCCATTTGCGCGCTCGACAAGTCGGCCGGATCGACCGCAATCTGGCCGGCGACTTGATCGGTCACGCCGACCACGGTAAAATCCGCGCCGCGCAGCACTTCATCGATGAGAAAGCGCACTTCGGACTCGGCCGGCACAATCTCAAACACGACCGGACTGGATTCTACGGCCGCCACCTCGCTCTCCGGCTCGGCGGCCGGCGCGACCGGCTCGGCCACGGCCTCCTCCGTCGGGACAGCAGCTTCCACCACTGGCTCGGTGGTTGTTTCGGCCGGGGCAGCGGCCGGCGCGGCGGTCGGCTCCTCAACGACCACCGGAATGGCCTCGAGCGGAGCCGAGGCCTCTTCCGGCGTTCTGAAGAACGAAAAGGCCACATAGCCCACCGCGACCACCATCAACACCACGACAATCCCAATTATTTTCTTGATCATATTCTATCCCTTCCCTTATAAATTTGGATTTGCTTGCTAACTCTTACAAGCTGTTAGACTTTAAAAAAGTATATCGAATGAATGTGCAGATCTCGTGCAGAACCGCGGCAGAGATTAAGGATGGTTCACCGGGATACGAGCAGGCAAACGGCGTAAAACGTAAACACGTTACGCTTTACGTTTTACGCTTTACAAACGCCGCCCCGATCCCCGAGCCGCTCAATCGTTGGCGCCTTTGACGTAAGTATCAAAGAACTGGATCGAGCGTTCCATCGCAGTGGAGAAGTTGACCGAGATGTTATGGTCATCCCCGTCGTAGGTATACAGCTCGCCGGGCCGGCCGGCGGCTTGCAGTTCAGCCGCCAGGATCTCCGAAAACTCAAGCGGCACCGAGTCGTCGGCCGTGCCGTGGTGAAGCTGAATCGGGCCCGAAAGATCGCTCAAGTAGGTATTGGGCGAAATAGAACCCCAAAATTCGGGGTTATCTTCCGGTGACCCGTAGACCTCAAGCAGATCCCGCCGCCAACGACCACGCTGGCTGGTGGGATTCGTCGGGGGCGGCGGATTGTCGCCGCCGGGACGCCGCCAGCGGTCAAACAAATCGGCATAGGAGCCGACGACGCCGGCCCAAATCACGCCGGCTTTGATATCCTGGGAAACAACCATAGAGCGGAGGGTAATGTGGCCGCCCATCGAATGGCCCCACATGCCAATCCGGTTAGGGTCAGCTTCAGGGTAGTCCTTCATCGATGCGACGGCGTTGAGGACATCGATGGTGTAAGCCGGCGAGCCGTAACCGCCCGTCGCCTCGCCTTCGGAGCTGCCGTGGCCGCGGTAATCGGAGCGGAAGACGATATAGCCGTTGCGGGCAAAGCCATCGACGTAGGCGACGTAGCGCTCGGTGGTCCGGTACTGCTCGGGCGGGATATAGCCGTGATTAAAGATAACCACCGGCCAGCCAGTGGCCGGCTTCTCGCCTTGAGGCACGGTCAGCAGGGCATAAATCTTGTTGCCTTCGGACAGGTAGGAGGCCAAATAACGGCTGTAGTTCACGCCGGGATCGAGCGTTTGCTCAATCGTAATCTCGCTGCCGGGGTAAGCGTCCTGCCGCATCTTCTCGATCATCAGCGGATGCAGCGGCGTGGGTGTGGCGGTCGGTGTCGGCGTTTCGGTTGGGGTGGATGTAGGCAGCGGTGTGGCGGTCGAAGTCGCTGTCGCCGGGGGCAACGGCGTGGCGGTCGGCTCGGCCGCGGGGCCGGCTTGGGCGACATCGGCCGCCGGCGCCGGGTTCGATTCAGCCGCCGGGGGCGAGAGCAGATCCGCGACGGGAACGCTGCGGCAGGCGGCTAAGAACAGCAAACTCAGCGCCACCACCACCGGCCAAATTTGACGAGGCGTAAACTTAGACATTACCTTTTTTCTCCTCTTTATCTGAGTCAGCACTACTTTCGCCAGTGTAGAGCAGATAACTTTATTTTTCATTAATATCACGGCTATTGTAAATAGTTCGTAGCAGCGGCTTTAGTCGCTCTTTGGACCGCTAAAGCGGTTACTACGAACGTTTTTCATAGCCGGTGCCATCCCGCTCGGGTTTGTGGGCCGGCTTCTCTGAAAAAAAGCCGGGCCAAATCAAAAGCCACTCTCCGGCCCGAGAGTGGCTTAGCTTTGGACCTTATTTCCAGGCAAACCGCCTAGATTTTGAAAACCTACGAAGTCTCACCTCTCGCGGTTAGGCCGGCACGGGATTGTGCTTGAACACCCGGCGGCGAAGACCGAGGATGCTTTTACGCACCTGCGGCACTCGGGCGATAAAGCCGATGGTCAGCAGCACGCCGTACAGCAGCCACGAGCCCTCACCCAAAAAGGCGAGATGGAGCACGGCCAAAACTCCGGCGGCGTAGGCCGCGCGATGCATGAATTTCCAGTTTTTGCTCAGTTTTTTCATCGCCCAGTCCGTTGAGGTCAGAGCCAGAGGCAGCATAATCAGCAGCGAGAGCAAGCCCAGGATGAAGTTGAACTCGCTAAAGGTGGCCAGCCAGCCTTCATCGATGAGAAAGAACAGGAAGTGCAAGGCCGCATACAGAAAGGCATACAGCCCCAATGTCTTCTTTAACCCCAACGGGCTCCGCCAGCCAAACAAGATGTACAGCGGCGTGCAGGTCAGGCAGAACACGAGCCAGCGGATACCCCACTCGCCGGTGGTATGCACCAGGAAGCCATACGGCGAGCGCTCTCGCGAGCCGTGGCTCTCCGGGCTATCCTCCGCGCTGCCGTCCGAGGCGGCTACGCCAGTTGTTGAGGGCGCCTCATCCCGATCAAACTCTCGCTCCCGAAAGGCCGGTTGCTCCACCGTAATTTGAGGCAGCCCTCCGGCGCTAAAATCGACGTTAAAGCTGTTCAACATCATCACCAGCGGCAGCACCGCGATGATGTTGACAACCACCCATAGCCAGTTTTGTTTAAGCCATTTCATGAGTTTCTCTCCAAGCCCCTCTCTAAAATCCAGTTCCCGGCCAGATACTGCCCAGTCCGTGTTGGCCAACGAAGACCAACCGCGCTTCGAGCGTGCCATCCTTTTGCTTGTCACCAAAGGCGATGACGAACTCGCCCGGCTCGAGATCAGTCAGGCTGGCCTCGCTTTTGCCCGACCGAAATTCGGTCTCGTCCGTGGTAACGAGCGTGACTGCGCCGTTCAAATCCTCGACCGTGATCTTATCGCCGTCAATGGCGGTCACCCGACCGCCGCCTCGCTCGCCGGCCGGCATCACGACCAAGCCGCGGGCGTCGATTGTCTCATCACTCGTCCGCCCCAAGACAACGACGGTGCTGCCGGTGGACAGGTCGCTGAAGTCACCTTCGCTCTCGCTTTCAACCAGCCAGACGCGGGTGTCGTCAGTGACATTAACGGTTAGCTCATCGCCGCCGGTTATCTCGACGGTGAAGCTATTGGCCTCAAGGTCAATCACTGCGCCGGTTAGGCCTTTACCGCTGTGGGCATCTGCCGCGAAGAAGTGGCGGGTCGCAAAATCCGGCCGGCCAAACTCCCCCCGCTGATCGTCCCGAAGAAGAGAGGGATCAGTAAAGCGGTCCTGTCTCATGCCGTCCGGACCGCCTCTGCCGCCCTGGCCAAGAACAATCGCTTGTCGGCCCGGCCCCTCGAACCGGCTGCCTCCCCACTGCCAGGCGCCAAACGCTAATGAGCCTAGCATCAACACGGCTAAGACCGCGCCAAGCCCGCATAAAAGTATTACTGCCCCCAGAATACTACCAATTTTGATCCAGTGTTCACCGAACCAGGTTGCCATAGTTTTGAAGTTCCTCCACGATGTCAATTATTCGAGACCCTAAAAGTTTTTGAAACCTTTAGGGTCTGACTTGCAATCTTTAGTTTTATTCTAGGGAAAAAGTGTGCAGAACTTACGCAGTAATTATTTAGATCGTATGTAGTTTTGAGCGGGCTGCGGTGGGTAAAAGTTCTACGCGGCCGGGGGTAGGGAGTCGACTTCAGCCGCCGCCAGCGGCCGGCCGAGATAGCCGTCGTAATCCGGCAAAATGCGATGGTACTCTTCGCTCATTAAATGCGACGAGAACATGAAATCGGCCGAGGCTCGATTGCAGGCGATGGGAATGTTCCACACGACCGCCAGGCGCAGCAGGGCTTTTACATCCGGATCGTGCGGTTGGGAAGCGAGCGGGTCCCAGAAGAAGATTACAAAATCAATCTGCCCCTCTGAAATCTTGGCCCCGATTTGCTGGTCACCGCCCAAAGGGCCGCTTTGCAGCTTTAAGACTTCAATGCCCAAAGTTTGTTCGAGCAGTTTGCCGGTTGTGCCAGTGGCCAAGATAATGTGCTGCGCTAAGACATCGCGGTTAAACTTAGCCCACTCCAACAGATCGGTCTTTTTGTGATCGTGCGCAATGAGGGCTATTCGTTTTTGCGGTCCAATCAGCAGGGTTTTATTCAACATAGTCAGTCTCCTTTTTTCTATTACCAGACGATCACTCCTCATTGAGTCCTTTCAACTGCACTCTCTATTTGTAATCGATTTCATAGTATTTGTCAAGAGGGCAAATTAATTTTGTAGCCCAGCGAAGGTTATCTGGCAGGGTTCATTTGCCTGCTGCGTCCCCTTTACAAATTTATGAGTGTTACCTGCCAATACCGTGGTGTGTAGGGCGTGTTGCGTATGATTTTTCACCGGCAATCTTGTATCCTCTCACTATTCCGGGGTGAACGCGACCTGAGCTTGTCGAAGTCCGTTGGTTTCGACAGGCTCAACCAACGCTGCCGCGATTTATTGAGGAGACCAACAGAACCGGGGGTTCGAGACCGGGAATGAAAATGAGTTTTTGGGGGTACTACCCCCCAAGCCCCCCGGCCTGCGGCGCTATTTTCACAGGAGACGGACTCAGCCTGCGGCACAGCACCGAGAATGAAAACCCGGAGGAATCCCAAAGCTAGCTTTGGGATTCCTGTCCAACACCTTATTTTCACAGGAGATACGCCATCTTTACGAAACACGCCATATGTTATCAGTATAATTATGCCCCTGATCTGCTTGACAAATTTTGTGTAATCGTTTACAATGACTGATGCATTCTTGTCAATTCGCTTATTCAAAAAAACTAACATGCTGGCGAAGCCGCATCCCAGAGGATGAAAATCGAAGCTTGGGGGGACAACCTTGAGACCTCCGGCCTACGGCGTTGTTTGCCAGGAGGAGAGTATGGCCAGTATCAAAGATGTCGCGGAAAGTGCCGGCGTCTCTACCGCCACGGTGTCGCGGGTTCTCTCGGACAAACCCCATGTGCGACCGGAGATCCGGGAGCGGGTGATGGCCGCGGTCGATGCTCTGAGTTATCGGCCTAATCGCGTCGCCCGCAGTCTGCGAGTGCAAAAGACAAACATCATCGGCTTGATCGTATCCGATATTCGCAATCCGTTTTTTACCTCGGTTAGCCGGGCCGTGGAGGATATGGCTTATGAAAACGGCCTTAACCTCTTTCTGTGCAACGCCGACGAAAATCCTCAAAAAGAAGCCATGTATCTTGAGTTAATGCATGATGAAAACGTCGCCGGTGTCATTCTTTCCCCAACGCGCCAAACCGCCGATAATTTCAAGCAAGCGGTCAAACTTGGGGTGCCCCTGGTGGTCATCGACCGGCAGGTGCGGGGAGCCGAAGTCGACAGCGTGCTGATCGACAATGAGGCCTCGGCGGCCCGCTTGGTGGATCATTTGATCGCCGATGGGCACCGCCGGATTGGGGCGCTCTTTGGCGTGGGCAGCACCACCGGCCGAGAACGGCGCGAGGGCTATCTCAAATCTTTGAAGAGTCACGGTCTCAAACCGGAGCCAACGCTGTTTTCTTACGTCAACGCCCGGGAGGAAGAAGGCTATCAGGCCACCCGGAAGTTATTGAGTCTGCCTGACCGGCCTGACGCCATCTTTACCAGCAACGCCCAGTTGTCGGCCGGCGCGTTTAAGGCCCTGCGCGAGAGCAACCTCGTCATTCCCGACGAGATCGCCTTTGCCAGCTTTGATGAAACCACCTGGACCTCGCTGGTCAGGCCGGGCATCACCGTCATCGAGCAGCCGACCTACGAAATTGGCCAACTGGCAACCGATCTGCTGCTCGAACGGATCGAAAATCCGGCCCGGCCGACCCGCGAAATTATTCTCAAAGGCAAGCTGATCGTGCGCCAGTCTTGCGGTCACCACGGGTAAGCGCATGACCAGGTGCGACACGCTCATCCGGCAGGCCCGTATTGTTGATGGCACGGGCAACCCCTGGTTCTACGGTGATGTGGCTCTCAGCGGCGACAAAATTGCCGAGATTACGCCCCCGGGCCGCTTGCCCCTTGAGCAAGCCGGCGAGGTCGTTGAAGCCGCCGGCCTGGTGGTCTGTCCCGGCTTTATCGATATCCTTAGCCACTCCATTTTGCCTTTGATGGTTGACGGGCGCAGCCTGTCCAAAATTACGCAAGGCGTGACCACCGAAATTATGGGCGAGGCCTGGACCCCGGCCCCTTACAGCGATGTTGAAGGCGAGTTGCTCCACGAACCGCTGCTCAAACTCATTCCCGACTGGTACCAACAGATGAAGGGCTGGACTCGCCTGCGTCACTGGCTGGAGGCGATGATCGAAGCCGGCGTGTCCCCGAACATCGGCACCTTCTTGGGCGGCGGCACCCTACGCGAGTTGGGCAAGGGCATGGCCCTCGGTCCGGCTGATGAGCAAGAGCAGGCCACGATGCGGCGGATTATGGCCGAAGCGATGGAAGACGGCGCTTTCGGCGTCTCGCACGCGCTGATTTATCCGCCCAGCGCCTATGTCGACACAGCCGAGATTGTCGACACCTGCCGTGTGGTGGCCGAGTACGGGGGCCTGTACATTACGCACATCCGCTCCGAAGCCGATGGTCTCATCGCCGGCCTTGAAGAAGCGATCGAAATTGGCCGGCAGGCCCAGGTGCCGGTCGAAATCTACCACCTCAAGGCCGCCGGCAAACGCAACTGGCGGAAGCTAGCGCGCGTGATCAAACTGATCGAGCAAGCCCGGGCTCAAGGGTTGGATATCACGGCCGATATGTATCCCTACCCGGCCGCCGGCACCGGGCTGGCCTCGGTGCTGCCGCCCTGGGTCGCCGCCGACGGCAAGTTCTACGACAATTTACGCGACCCGGCCATGCGCGCCAAAATTCAAGCCGAAGCGCTCAATCCCTCCGGCGATTGGGAAGCGATGGTCGAGCTGTGTGGACCAGAAGGGGTGATGCCGGTGGGCTTTCAGCAGCCGGAAAATCGCCAGTACGCCGGCCAGCGGCTCTCGGACATTGCCCGGCTGCGGGGCCAAAGCTGGGTTGAGGCGGCGATCGAGTTGTTGCTCTCGGAGGGGCAGCGGATCAGCACCATTTACTTTTTGATGGATGAAACCAACCTCAAACGCCAACTGCAACTGCCCTGGCTAAGTATCGGCACCGATGCCGGCGGGCTCGATCCAAGTTGGGCCAAGGCCCTCGGTCCCTACCATCCGCGCGCTTACGGCTCCTACCCGCGCATTTTGGGCAAATACGTCCGCGAAGAAGGGGTTCTACCGCTGGAGGATGCCATTCGCAAAATGAGTTCCGCCGTGGCCCAGCGTCTCGGTCTGCGCGATCGAGGCCTGCTCCGCCCGGGTTTCTACGCCGATGTGGTCATCTTTGACCCGGCCACGATCGGCGATCGGGCCACGTTTGCCGAACCGCACCAACTTTCGGTCGGAGTACAGGAGGTCTGGATTAATGGCCAACGCGTGCTCAAGCATGGCCAGCACACCGGCGCCAGGCCCGGCCGGATCGTGGAGGGGCCGGGGCGAGCCAGATAGCTGTCGGTCAGCAAAAAACAGTCGAAATCAAAAAGGAGTCCGGACTCAGAGCCGGACTCCTTTTTTGATAGAGGCGCGCCCCAGCCGGGGTTGAGCGCCTCGTTGGTTTAATTCGTCGCCGCTAGAGGAGCCGGCTGGCAAACCCACTCGGTTGGCCCCGTGGCCCCGAAATTAAGGGCGACCAACACCAGGTCCAGCACATCCACCTCGTTATCAAGATTGATGTCAGCCTGGAGATTAGCCCCAGACCGGCCAAAAGCGGCCCCGATGGCGGTGGCATCGGCGATATCGACTTCATCGCTGTCATCGACGTCGCCGCTGACCAGAGTCACCTTCTCCAACACGGTTTCCGGAGCGGTAACCGTCGGCTCGCTGCACACGGCGGAGAGATAACCGCCTGCATCGGCCGCGATGGCGCTGACCTGGCCTGGCATCATCGCCTCGAAAGCGAAGTTCCCCTCGGCATCCGTCGTGGTCGAGACGACCGTCGTCGCGCCAAGCTCGCCAATCACGACCTCGGCGCCGGACCAGTTGTTGTTAAACCGACCGGCTAAGATGACCTGGCCTGTGACTGTAGACTCTTCCGGCAACGGAGTAGGCGTTGGTGACGGTTCGGTGGTCGGCGTGACGGTCGGTTCGGGCGTACCGGTTGGCTCGCTTGTCGGCGTGGCTGTAGGCGTCGATGTCGGTTCAAGGGTTGGCGTTGACGTCGGTTCAGCGGTCGGCGTCGACGTCGGTTCAACCGTCACCGTCGGCTCAGGCGCGCCATCCGGATCACCGACGACGACCTCGGGGCACTGGGTCCGGGCCAGGTTCAAGAGCGTAGCATCGATGCTGGCAATTTTGGTCGCCTTGAAACGGCAAGAAGCGGTGCCGGGCGCGTTGGCCGCCACCAGATCGAAGGTGGCTATGGTTTGAGAGCCGATTAACCCGGGCACCCGGCCCTGGCGGCTGGCGACCACGTGCAGCTCGCCGGTCGTGTCGCTCACGTTTCCGGGGCCGGGCAGCAGATTCAGCTCAAAATCGGGGTTAATTTCGATATTATCTAGCGTAAAGACAGTTGAGTCATACTCCAGTTTGAACTGGATGGCGTACATACCGGGCGAAATAATCCCGCTGGCCACAATTCGGCCTTGAGCGGTTGTGCCCGGAGCCAGCTCAGCCGGCGCCTCCAAGGCCAGGACAAGACCTTCGCCACTTGGGGTCGGCGTTGAAGTGGTGGTCGGCATGCCGGTGGGTGAACCCGGGACCTTCGTAGGCGTGGCGGTCGGCGAGTTGGGTGGCTTGGTCGGGGTGGCTGGATTGGGAACAGGGGTGGCGGTGGCCGTATTCGGGTCAGCAGATGGCGGGCCCGTGTTCGGCCCGATGGGTGGGGGGTGAGTCGCCGTGGGCCTAGACGTCGCTGACGGTGGGGTGCCCACCGGCGATTGGAAAACGGCCCTGACCAGCGAACCGGCGCTGGTGGGTTGGGGGTCGACGACCACTGGGACCAGGACCGCCGTCAATAGAAAGATCGCAACGACAGATATTTGTTTGTTAAGGTGCATGTTCTCCCGCTCCGTCAGATATGACTAATTTGGGTTCATCACGTCCAGTATAGAGACTCACGGACGATCTGAGAAGCGAAAGAATCCCCTGATTATGCTTCAAGAGCTTCAAGTAGAATGAGGGACAACTGCGTAGTTTTTACCCAAGGAAGCAAGAGATTGCTAAAAGTTACGCAACTTCCAGACCTGGTGGTAAACCTCACCCGCCCGGCGGCCGATGGCGGCGAAACTCCAGTTATCTTGAAAGAAAGCGCGGGCTCCATGAACGACCGGCTCTAACGGTTGGCGAGCGACGCTGAGAAGAGCTTCGGCCAAGGCGGTCGCCTGGCCCGCCGGCCACAATGCCCCAATAGTGCCGTTATCGGTCATCAACCGGAAGGAGGGAACATCGGTGACGACCGGCACGACCCCGCAGGCCAGGGCATCAAGTAAGGCAATGCCGCTACTCTCGCGGTGGCTGCCCTGGACAAAAATGTCGGCGCTGTTGTAGTAGGCGGCTATGGCCTCGTAGTCGAGCCGGCCCAGCAGGGTGACTGCGCGGTGGAGGCGCTCGCTAGCGTTGAGGCGGGCCTGCACCTCCGCCAAAAGCTCATCTTCGAGGTAAGCCATGTAGAGCCGGGCGCCGGGAAGATGGTCCAAAACCTGCTCGAAGCCGGCCAGCACCGTCAGCGGATCCTTGCGTAGACTGAGGTTGCCCGTCCAAAGGAGAATCGGCTCGCCGGTCAAGCCGGTTTGAGCCCTGGCTACGGCTCGATCCTGATAGGTCAGCAGCGATGAGGTTTCCATCACCTGGTAAACTCGGGTCATTGAGCCGAGCACGCCCGCCTCAACCCACTCCCGCGCTAAGGTGGTCGTCGCAAACAAAAAGCCATCGACGCCGGCCAGGGCCCAAGCTTGCAACCAACGCCGGTTCGCCGGCCACATCAACTCGGCGTGGTGCTGGACCACCAGGGGAACACGCCGGGGCAGCATCATCCGTAGCAGCCGGGCTTGGAGGGGATAGATCAAGCTGTTGAGATGGACCACGGTCGGATGGCCACTCCGCCGGGCAGACTCGACCAGGCTCCAAATCCGGCGATACCAGGCCCCGGGATGCTGGCGGCCGGTCAAGGATGGCCCGTAACGATCGGCCACCAGGTAGTAAGTCACGCCCGCCCGCCTGATAATAGCATCTTGAGAAAAACGCTGAACCACGCTCACCCGCGCGCCGGCAGCGGCAACGCCCTCGGCCCAGCCGGTCAGGCTGAAGTAATCCGCCAGAAGCGCCTCGGGGCTGACGAGGGCGGGATTGTAGGCTGGGTTAAGAATAATCAGTTCAAGCATTGTGACGCCTCCTAAGCTGAGAAGCTCATAGTTGATCTAACCCTAGTCGTGACTGATCTGGCCATAATGCTTGAGCAGCAGCCCAACGGTCAAGCCGACCCCAACCACCTTAGCCCCCAACTTGGCCACAACCGCGCCCACCGGTCCTAAGATCGGAATGAGCCACAATCCTAACAAAAGCAATGTCACTACCCGAACCCCTTCCGCCCAAGCAGCCAGATCGGGCCGGTCAAAGGTGTAGATTAGCAGCAGCACCGGCAAGGTAATAATATCGAAGATGACCACGCCCAACAGCAGTTGAAACAGCCCCACCGCGCCGGTGAAGGTCGCTCCGTAAAAGAAGGGGATAAACCAGGTGGCCAACGGCAACAATAGAAGCAGCATCAGACTGATGACCCCGCTGCGGATCCAACCTTGCCGCAGATAGCGTTCCAGATCGCTCCGGCTCTTGAGGGCCGAGGCGGTAGAGATGAGGACGGTGTAGAGGCTGTGGTTCACCATCTCAACCCGGCCGGCCAGACCGAGAGCCAGGGCATAAAAACCGACCGCGGCCGGCGCCAACCAGAGATTGAGCAGAAACATGTCGAGATAGGCGATCAACACTTTGAAGATGTTAGCCAGCCACAACCAGCGGCCAAAGCGCAGCAGCGCGGGTGACTCGGTGAGCAGAGTTTGGCCTCCCGGCCAGCCCAGTGGCGAAGAGGCATCGGCGCTTAATGCTTGCGGGAGCAGCCACCAGCCGATAGCGAAGCCGACCAGAGCGGTGCCTGCTCCGAGGCCGATCAAAGCCGTGAGTAAATTGAGCCGGCTGGCCAAGAACAGCAATCCCGCCAGGCCCAGACCCACGGCCGAACTGCCCATCAGCACCGCAGAGAGCCGACCGAAATGGTTGGTCGCTTGCAGCAACGCGTTCATCGAGCCACTGAGCACAGTCGCTCCGGCGCCGAGCAGGGCCAACCCGAAGAGCAGGCTTTGACCGGGCAGGTTGAGGAGATAAGTGGAGATTGGCTGGGCCAGCGCCAAACCGAGAGCGAGGCCGATCGCAGCCAGACTCAGACGCAGCCAGAAGAAGTTCTGGGCTTGCCAGCGAGCCGCGGCCGGGTTCTCACTCCAGCGGGCGGCAATGGCCTTGACCGCCGCTTCGGTCAGACCAAAATCGAAGATGACGCCGGCCAGGCCCATCACGGCCATCAGCAGCGAGTAGACGCCAAAATCAGCCGGCCCCAGGGCTCGGACCACCAGGATGCCGGTTAAGAAGCTGAGGCCGACTCTGCCGGCGATGCCGGCCAACAGTTGCAGCCAGCCTCGGGTGGTCGGGTCAAATACAAGGGAACGGCCAGCCTGTTTTAGCCAAGTCCCTTTCATTTGTTATAAACTGACAATCAGGCTGTAGATCAAACCGGCCAAGGCACTGCCGCCTAACGTGACCAACATATTCTGTTTGAGTCTAAACAGCGCGGTGAAAGCCCCTAAGGCAATCACCAACGAGGCTACGTTTAGTGTCGCCCAAACAGGCAGTTGTAAGCGCAATGCGCCCAGATAGATCTCATTCACCTGACCAAACAGGGTGTGCAGCGAAAACCAAACCGCCAGATTAAGAATTACGCCTATGACTGCCGCCGTAATCGCCGAAAGGGCTGTCGTGAGGGATCGATTGCCACGCAGGGCCTCAATGTAAGGCGCGCCCAGAAAAATCCAAATGAAGCAAGGCACAAAGGTGACCCACGTCGTTAAAATCGAGCCGAGAATGCCGGCTAGCAGGGGCGAGAGTTCGGCCGGCTGGCGATAAGCGCCCATGAAACCGACAAACTGGACCACTTGAATCAGAGGTCCGGGGGTAGTTTCGGCCATGCCTAGACCATCTAACATTTCACCAGGGCGCAACCACCCATAGACCGCCACGGCCTCCTGCGCAATATAAGCCAACACCGCGTACGCGCCGCCAAAGGTGATGACAGCGGCGGTGCTAAAAAAGAGGCTGATCTCTACAAAAACGTTGTCCCGCCCGACCACACTCAACAGCAGCAGCAACGGTCCAAACCAGAGGGTTAGCCCTATAGTCAGCACCTTAATCGACCGTAACACAGAGGGGTGGCCCTGGACCACCCCATCGTCTGAGATGACAGTGCTGCCCTGATCAGCGCCTTTGTGGCCCTGAATAACATCGAACTTGTCCAACCAGAACTTTCCTCCAACATAGCCAATCAACCCTGCCGCCAGGACGATGATCGGAAATGAGACATTGAAGAAGAAGATCGCTACAAAGGATAACGTGGCCAGACCAACCATAACTGCATTCTTGAGAATACGCCGGCCCATCCGCAGCACAGCCTCCACGACCACAGCCATGACCGCCGGCTTAAGGCCAAGAAATAAGCCCTGAACCAGGGTCATGTCTTGGAAGGTCGCATAGAGAATACTCAACAGCAGAATACTGATAAACCCAGGCAGCACAAATAAGGTTCCGGCAACCAGACCGCCTCGCGTTTTGTGCAGTAGCCAACCGATATAAGTGGCCAATTGCTGGGCTTCCGGACCGGGCAACAGCATACAGTAGTTTAAGGCATGCAAAAAGCGACGTTCGCTCACCCACCGCTTCTCATCAACCAAGATACTGTGCATGACTGCAATTTGCCCCGCCGGCCCGCCAAAGCTAAATATGGCGACCCGGACCCAGACCTTGAAAGCTTCACCAAAAGGTATTGCCGGTGCATCAGTCTGTCTTGTCGACAGAAGTTCGGGACTGTTATCGTTTGGTTGGCGCATGGCCATTTGGCCCTTTCGTCTATCGAGACTTGATTACGCCTGCTTCCTTGTACCGGGCCGATCGCCTTTGACCCGTTACTGAACATTAGCCGGTCGGACTTCCGCCATTGTAGCCTTAACTCAGGCCGAAGACAAAAGTTCCCCATGACCAATAGCGGATTGATCCTGAGAGCGAATATTGTTAAAATCTTGCTTGAGACAACCAAAGGGGAGGAAATCATGGCTGATC
Organism: uncultured Chloroflexota bacterium; assembly: GCA_937864185.1. GTDB lineage: Bacteria > Chloroflexota > Anaerolineae > 4572-78 > J111 > JAGRBY01. Next base: position 18,230 of record CALMIS010000341.1, on the reverse strand, counting down.
TAGTTGGGCAGACCATCGGGCCGTACCAGATCATCGAGCGGTTGGGCCGAGGCGGGATGGCCGATGTCTATAAAGCTTTCCATGCCGGGCTAGCCGTCCACCGGGCGCTAAAAGTGATCCGGCCCGAATTTGTGACCGAGGAAGGTTTTAGGGAGCGCTTCCAGCGAGAAGCACAGGCTGTGGCTGGTCTACGCCATCCCAATATTGTGCAGATGCATGATTTTGGCGTGCAGGGTAACCTGTATTATATGGTGATGGAGTTTATTGAAGGCCAGGATTTGCGCAGCAGTCTGGCCCAGCACGGCCAAATTCGTCCCTTCGACCAGGTACTGCCGATTATCCAACAAGTTGCCGCCGCTTTGACCTACGCCCACAAACGCGGCGTCGTTCACCGCGACATCAAACCCGGCAACATCATGCTAACCAAAGAAGATCAGGTCATTCTGACCGATTTTGGCATCGCCAAGATGCTGGCCGGCGAAGAGCGCATGACCCAAACCGGCGTCGGCATTGGCACACCGGCCTATATGGCGCCGGAGCAAGCCCGCGGCCTGCCGGATGTTGGCCCCACCGCTGATGTCTACTCGTTGGGTGTTGTTCTGTACGAGATGCTGACCGGGCGCGTCCCTTTTAGCGCCGATACACCCCTGGCGGTAATGCTCAAAGTGATCAATGATCCCCTGCCGCCGCCTCGCGACTTCAGCCCGGACATCCCCGATGTGCTGCAAGGGGTCATTCTCAAAGCGACCGCTAAAAAACCGGATCAGCGTTACCCGACCGCCGAGGCTTTGGTTGATGGCTTGAAGCGCAGCCTGACCGGCCACCCGGCCGAAGCTGTGGATGAGACTATCCGCCAACCCTCGAAACGGACCAAAGCAGCCCAAGCCGCGCCCCCACCTAACAAGAAACGCAGCTCGGCGCCCTGGCTGATGGCCGGCGCCGTGCTGTTGTTGTGTTTCCTGGCGACGGGTGGGGCCGGGCTAGGTTACTACTTCTGGTCGCGACCGGCCCCAGCTTTGGCCGCCTGGCAGTTTGTGGTCGATGCGTCCGCCGGCATGAACGAGACGGTCGAAGGGCAACCCAAGATGGAGATCGCTCGGGAAGCCCTGGCCGAGAATCTGAGCATCCTGCCGGCCAATGTCGAGGCCGGGGTGCGTGTCTTTGGCGGTGATGGGCCGGGCCAGGGGAGTTGCCAAAGTACCGACTTGCTGGTCGAGCCTTCAACCGGCCAGCGGGAACAGTTGGCCCAGGCCTTGTCCGGGGTAACACCCGGCGGCGAAGCGCCTCTAACCCAAGCCATCGTGGCCGCGATTGGCGATTTTGACCCCAGTCAGGAAATCAACAAGACACTGATCATTATCACCGCCGGGCTGGATACCTGCGAAGCAGACGCGGTCGCCCAGCTCGAAACGCTCAGCCGCCGTCTGGGCATCGAGTTCGATTTGCAGTTGATCGGCTTAGGCGTGGCCGAAGAAGCGGTCCAGGTTGAGCTGCGGGCCATCGCCGAGGCGGCCGGCGGCGACTATCACAATGCTCAAAGCACAGGGGATATTTTGGCCGTGATCGAGCGGGAAGTGGCCAAGCTGCCGGAGGCGCCCGTGGTGGCCACGGCGCAAACCGAGACGGGGAGTACGAACAGCAGTGAAGAAGCAATCATCCTGCAAGTGGCCGATCAAGTCTCGACGCCTGAAGGGACTCAGACCTACCAGTTTGAAGCCGAGGCCGGCCAAACCGTTTATTTCGATTTCCAGTCCGCCGATAGCGGCATCTACTTTATCCTGACCGCTCCGGACGGCCGGACCGAACTCTTTAATGTCTACAACGGCGATACCGACCCGGTGACGCTACAACAGCCAGGCGCCTACACCCTGACCGTAGATCCGGATCAAGCCGACACTCCGTCCTATGAATTTATCCTGTGGGATGTGGCCCCGGCTATCCTTGAAGGCCAACCTCTTGAATTTGGTCAAACTATAACGGGCAAAACAACCATTCCCGGCCAAATAGCCCAATATAACTTCCAGGCCGAAGCCGGCCAAGCCGTTTACTTCGATTTCTTGTCCGCCGATACCGGCGCCTACTTTATCTTGACTGCTCCGGATGGCCGGACCGAACTCTTTAATGTCTACAACGGCGATACTGACCCGGTTGAGTTAGAACAAGCCGGAAACTACATTCTGACGGTTGACCCCGATCAAGAAGGCACGCCCGCTTATGAATTTATCGTCTGGGAACTTGATCCGCCGGTCATTGCCGGTGGCCAGGCCGAGTTTGGCCAGGTCATTAGCGGCAAGGTGGATACACCCGGCCAGGTGGTAACCTACCAAGTGGAAGCGGCGGCAGGGCAAACTGTCTATTTTGAGTTCCTATCCGCCGATAGTGGCACTTACTTTATCCTGACTGCTCCGGATGAGTATACCGAAGTTTTCAACATCTACAGTGGGAGCTCTGATCCCATTACGCTGGAGCAGACCGGCGGTTATGTGTTAACCGTAGACCCCGACCAGGTAGGCACGCCTGCCTTTGAGTTTATTTTGTGGGATGTTACTCCGCCCGTTATCGAGGGAGGTTCGATCGAGTTCAACCGGTTGGTTAGTGGTGAGGTTGACATTCCAGGCCAAGTCGTGACTTATCAACTCGATGGCTCGGCGGGCCAAAGCGTGGTCTTCAATTTTCAAGAGGCGGAGAGTGGCATCTACTTTATTCTTACTGCGCCCGACGGCACAGAGATCTTCAATATTTACAATAGCAGTACCGAGCCTGTCGAACTACCCCAGACCGGGACCTATACCCTTACGGTTGACCCTGACGGTGGGGGTGCCCCAAAATTTGGGTTTGCGCTGGAGTTACAGTAATCTAGGAATGGTCATGCAGTTACGAACAGAAATCCGGGGTTAGGACATCGAGAGGTGAAGCATAGCCCGAGCCAAGGCTTTTTGAATAGCAGCCCGCTCTTGCTCGGACAAAGTAGTCACATCTACATCAAAGCCGGTTAGTTGCAATCGATTCTCGTCAATAGTGAGGTAGGGCGAAGAGGCCGCCCGATCATCCCGCAGGCCGATGAGCTCCCAGACTTCAACCGGGGCGTGAATGCCTTTCACCTGGAGCGGACCCACCCGACGAGCTTCGACGATCTCTTCTACCAGCGAATAGGAGGCTTCGGACATATAAATGCCATCAGGGGGCGCCGCCGCCTCCAACCGAGCCGCCAGATTGACCTGCCCGCCAATGATGGTGTAGTCCATCCGATGGTCGCTGCCGAAATTTCCTACCGTACAAATACCGGAGTTGATCCCCGCCCGGATCTGTAAGTTACGAGTTATGCCCTTGACCTTCCATGTCTCTCGCAGTTGAAAAAGCGCTTCCCGCATTTCAAGCGCCATACGCACACAGCGCTGGGCATGGGTGACATCATCGATATATTCGGGGGCACCAAAGAAAACCATAATCGCATCCCCGATGAATTTGTCAACGGTGCCGCCGTGATTTAGGGCAATTTCGGACATACGGGTCAGGTACGAATTCAAAATATCGGACAACAGCTCCGGTTCGATTGAGTCGGTTAGATCAGAGAAACCCACAACATCGGAAAAATAGATCGACAACGGAGTCCGAGCGTGTGACTTGGTATTGGCCTCAGTCGTCCCCCCAACCAAGGCTTGGTAAAGCTGGGGCGACAAATATTTGCGCATTTTATTCTGCAAGGTAGTCATTCGATCGTTTTGCGCCATCAACTCGTTTTCTAACGACGTGCCATGATCCATTGTCGTTTCGTACAGGATCTGCAAGTCATTCAGTTCACTTTCCAACTCGGTAATGCGCTCCAACAGTTGTTCAGTTGTTGCTCTTGGAGAAGACATATCTTGCTTAATTGCTACTTGAGCCATACATCACCTACTGAATTTCAATCTGAACCTTAGGCCAGAGGCGCTGTAGATTCTTGAGTGACTTCTGCTGCCAATAAATATCTTGGTTACCCAAAACGACCAAGTTTACCTGATTTTTTTTTCGCGCGGCAATCACAAAACGACTAATCGTATTAATTCCAGAACTATTAAGAAAGCGCAACTGGCGAAAATCCAACGTCAAGGATTTCCCTTCAGCCGTGGCATCGTGATACTTATCAAGCAATTGGGTAATCGGTTCATATTCTTCTCGAGTCTGCAACCGGATCGTGCCCGCAAAACTGATACTTTGGGTACCTTCATTATATTCAACCGAGTACTCGTCACCTTGCAACGTTACGGTCGTCATAATTAATCATTCTCCTTCACTCAGAGTAAGGTGGGCTTGGACATCAACGGCCACGCTTTCCGGTCCAACCTGCCGAAACCGAAAGCCAAAGCGGATTCCGTAATCTTTAATGAGGGTCAAATATCCTAAACCGGAGCCGGCAGTGTCCAATTCGGCGTTCTCCTCAAGTTTTTGAAAATACAATTCCTCCGGGTCTCCTTCCAAAAGTTCCGCGATCAGCTTGACAAAAGGAGGCTGATTGTTGGGGATGATATGGTTAGTGATCTGAAAAATCAGCTCTTCTTTTCCCACCCAAGATTGATAGCAAACCCTTTGATTTGGACCGCCACTGAATTTGGCACAATTTTCGAAAAGCTCATTGAGCAAATAGGCTAACACACTTTCAGCGTCACTCCGGCGAAGCCGGCCGGCCGGCACACTCTCGGGTATAAATAAAGCCGTGTATCGGGCCCAAAAATCAGAGCTTAAACTACAGCGTCGCCAATGGGCTACCAGGTGGGTCGCATCCAGCACCATCTGATTGTGAGGGCCAGTGATCGCCGGCATATCTTGCCAGTTTCCAAAAGTCTGTTCGGTGTTTATCACCATGTACTCCTATTTCTGCTTGATGATGAGCATCGAAATATCATCGTTGATCCGGGCATTGTCGATGAAGCGATAAACATTGTCCATCACGTGATCCAGGATGGCTTGGGCCTCTAGGTGGTGATACTGAACTAGTGCTTCGGTTAACCTGGACATTCCGTACAACTGCTTTAGCGGGCTTTCCGCCTCAGTAACGCCATCCGTGTAAAGGAGCATGACATCACCGGGATCAAGGTAAAATTGATCGGCCGCAATGAAGTCATCGATATTATCCTCTAAGCCGAGCGGGAAGCCCAGGTTGACCGTATCGATCTCTTCCACCTGCCCCCCTTTCCGGCAAATAAGCACTGACTCGTGCTGACCCACAATCTGAAATTTGCGATCACGGTAGTGCATTACGGCTAAGGTCATGTTTTTGTCTTCTCGAATACGCATGATGTTGCGATAGATCACCTGATTCAAGAGAGACAAAATTCGCTCCATATCCCGCTCACCACTTTGGGATAGAGTTAAGAAAGCCGTTTGAGCCATTAACATGATCACCCCAGCCGGCAAACCGTGCCCGGTGACATCGCCAATGCCCATAAAGACCGAGCCGTCAATCTGCAGCACATCGTAATAATCGCCGCCCACCTCATCGGCCGGACGCATATAGCAGGCGATGTCTAGGTCTTGGATAGCCTGGGTCTCCGTATCCGGAGGCAAAACCATCATCTGAAGTTGGCGGGCTACGTTGAGTTCGGCGCTCAGCCGGAGATTTTCATCTTTGAGCTGATCGTTCAACCGAGTAATTTCTTCATTAGCCCGTTGCAGATCACGGGTCCGTTCAGCGACCATGGCTTCCAGATTGGTGGTATAGGCCTGTATCTCGCGGGTCATCCCTTCAAAGGTCCGCCCTAATTGGCCAATTTCATCCTGACTCTTGATGTCAAGCTTAACATCATAATTTTTAGCCGAAACCTGATCGGCGGCTTGGGCCAGCGTGCGCAAGTCGCGAGTGACATTGTTAGAGAATTTAACCGCGATAACCGTAGTAGCGATTAATGAGACCATCACCAGCCCTAAAGAAAGAAGACTGATCGTCTGGCTTTCCGCGCGGATGGCGGCATCGGTTTCATACAACACCGCCAGCATCTCAGCCTCCGGCACAACAATGGCAATGTGCCAGCGATCTTCCTGATATTGGCTATCCGCTAAGGCGGGTAGGCTGGCAAACGCCACCAGATGGCCTTCGGTAGCCTGCTGGTTGGTATCTTGCTCAAGTTTAAAGACACCTTGCGGTTCATCCAGGATTGTGGCCGCCATTTTCCGCACATCCGGGTCGTTAGAACTATCGAGCGTGCCCGTATAGTAAAGCAATCCTCCTAATTCGGTTTCGGTCAGGTTTACATTAAACAGCCGATAGCCGCTTTCAGGCATAGCGATGAGTTCGCCACTACCATTCATTAAAAAGGCAAACCCGGTTTGTCCAACCCGAATCGAGAGCACATTCTCAATAATATTGTTAAGACTAATATCTGCCGCCGCCGCCCCGGCAAACTCATTGGTCGTCTTATTCCAGAGGGGATAAAACATGGTGACGATCATTCCCTGCCCGGCTGCATCTTGATAAGGCGGTTCAACCGTAATGGGGTTGGGGATCCGCGCTTGGAGGGCCGGGTCTGTGTACCAGCGTTGCCAACCGTCTACGTTTTGAGCAAAAAAATCCTGCCAGAAAAGCAAGCTGATATCATCGCCTAGCACCTCGGCCAAACCAATATTGGGATAAGCCCGAGTGACGGGCGTCGTGGGGTTGCCCACAAAGTAGACGAATATATTGTTACTGTTGGCCTCGTAAATAGCATCAATACTAAGGTTGAGCAAGGCAGAGACAGACAGCAGTTCTTTCGCCTGCGGATTGGAGACAAGGGGGGGTGGAATTAATGTATCAACCGGGTCACTTGGTTGGCTAGATAAAGCTCCCCCCACCTCACGCAATTGGGTTTGAAAGAGGGAGAGGTCAAAAACAGCCGGATTCGCCTCGACTTCGTCATAGTTATCAATAATTTTTTGGGCCGTTCGCCCCAGGATCGTCAGATTATCTTGCGCCGCTTTAAGTTGAAGCCAGGTAGAGGTCGCCTTCTCTTGGGCGTAGTTGGTCAAATAATCTTCAATCGTCCGTTCCATTCCGGTCGTATTCTGATCGAGGGAGAAATTGGTGATGGTTTGAAAATTATTGATCAAGAATAGAAAAAGGATAACGGTCGTAAAGATAACCAGGCTGATATTGAAAAACAGCAACTTGCGCTGGAAACTTTGATTGAAAAAGTTAGAAATTGTCTTAAACACGCTGGCCACTCCCGGATTAACAGGTAGTAGTCACATCTTGGCTCACTATCGGACTGGTTTCTGACCTGAGCAAGCGACCATCCCCCAGGTAGTGTACCCATATGGGCTGTGGATAAGGCGACGTTGGGTGTCGTAGCCGGATAGTAACGTCGTCTGCTCATCCAAGCTAAGACCCAGACTGTTGCCAATGGTGAAGGCGGAGAACATGCGCCAGCTTTCTATGACCTGATCAAAAGCTGAACGCTCGGTATTGTTGGTATCCACCATAATGTAATCGGTCCGAATATCCTCAAGGCGGGCCTGGGTGAGCATACCAAAAAGTTTCTTGCCGCTGCGCAGGTCCATCCCCATTTGATCGCCATAAATGGCTGCCTTTTCATAAGTCTGGCGGATCACGTCACCCTCCGGATCCCCGACAATAAAGTCGTAATCCTCGCATAAGGTGTAAATTCGTCCCCCAGGCTTGGTAATACGGATCAATTCCTGCAAAATTTTCTCCGGCTGCGAGAAGATTTGCAGGCTGAGTCGACACAGCACAAAATCAAAGCTGTCGTCGTTGAGCATCAAAGCCGTGGCGTCGCCCCGCTGAAACTCGGCGTTACGCACCTGAAACTCTCCTTGGAGAGAACGGGCATAATCAACAGCAACCTCGGAATGATCCACGCCTATCATAAAACCGGGTTGAAACTCTCGGCAGATCAGCAACGGCACATCGCCACAGCCACAACAAATATCGGCAATCCGCATCCCTTTGCTTATTCCATGGCGACGCAAAACCTCTTTTTCTTGCGGCCACAGAATCCGAGTCTGGTTGCGCAGCAGAGGGATAAAATCCAAATCTTCGATGATACCCTGGCTTTTGTAAAAGTTTTGGTCGTAAACGACAAATTCGACCTGATCCCAGATGGCGCATAAATTTGGCAAAACTCGCTCACTCCAAGCCAGCACATTAGAGGCTATGAGCTTAATCTTTAGCGCTCCCCGGCCACGCGCATAAGCGACAAACAGCGACAAGGTCTTTACTCCAGCGGCGTTGATGTAGCGAAGCCGTCGAAAGTTTAGGCGCAGGCTGCCATTCACTTGATCATGAATTTTGACTAAATAGTTGAATACTTCAGAGACTTCTTTATCGCTGGCTGGTCGAAAAATTCCTTCAAACGCGATTTGTTGATCTAAAGGATCGTAGCTCAAAGTGTACGTGGAGTGGGAAAACTTCATGCAGAGAACTCCTCAGTGGCAACAAAGACTTTGGTGTAGAACCAGTTGGTTTCTTCATCGTGATTTACCGCTAATTTGGCTCCGAAATCGTGAGTCAGCATCATCAACCCTAATTCATTAAAATATTCGTTCCCTTTTATTTCCGTGGTTAGCAGTCGAAGATAGGCTTGTTCATCACTATGGTCGATCAGACTATTCAGAAATGATAGGTAAGGATCCATTGCTTCGACCCGCACAAGGTGCCTGGCCTCTAGCCGCAGTCCTTCCTCTAGCTGAAAAAACTGAAGGGATAACTCCGATGGTTCCGGCGCCAATCGAACTACTGTTTCAAGCAGTTCATTGGCAACGGTAGAGATGATGTTTTCAGCCCGTTCTTGCAGAGAAAATTGATACGCCGCGTAGGCGGCAATATAGTTAGCCAGCATGTCACAGCGTTTCCATTCAGTATGAAAATCTAGGGCCTGAAACGTTAATTCAAAGCTAAATGAACGGGTAGATCGCTCCAAATCTGGGAAACTCATCTGCGTAAAGGTCTCCTTTCTGAATTGAAGATCTATATCGGAATAAGCATGGACAACCTTTATATCGGCCATTTTGAGCGCTAGAAATAGGTAAGCAAACCTTAAAACAATGGGAGACGATCTAAACTGCTGACAAGAGACGAAAGCGCCAGAATTGGGGGTGGCTTCGCTTTAAGGTACGACTCTTAGAATTGGTTTAAACCGTTGGTAACCAAAATTTGACTCGGGCACCTTTGCCCGGCGAGCTGTCGATCTCGAGCTCGCCGCCGAGCATTTCAACCTGCTCTTGAAGACTGGTCAGGCCGATGGTCTTACGCTGACGTGAGTTGGAAATGGCCTCGTTAACGTTGAAACCAATCCCATCATCTTCTACCGAAACCATGACCCGGTCTTCCTGCACAGTCAGGTTAACTTGAACGTGAGTAGCCTGCGCATGCTGCTTCACGTTGGTGAGCAGGTGCTGAGTAGCGCGGAAAATTGTGACTTCCAGATGCGGCGCGACCCGCTGATCTTTGCCGCTGATGGTTAAATTAGAGGCAATCCCCGTCTTCTGCTCATAATCCTCGATGCTTTTCTTGAGCGTGGGGTTGAGGCCCAAATCATCTAACATCATTGGCCGTAAATCAAAGATAAACTCACGCACCTTTTGAAAGGTACCGGTGACCGCGTTCTTGAGTTCGGTCAATTCGGATCGGGCGCGGAACGGATCGCTATCAAATAGGCGCTCACAGATTTCGGCCTGGAGAATTAGATTAGTTAAAGATTGGGCCGGACCATCATGCAACTGGTTGGCCAGATGGAGTCTTTCATTCTCTTGGGCGTCGATGATTTTAATGATCCCCGTGGCTTCACCCATATTAATCTTGGAGGCCCCCTTGGATCCGCCACTGCCGGCGGTCGGCATCGACACCAGATTATCGGAAATATCCAAGACCTTACGCAATCCCTCCCCGTAACGGCGCAAGATCTCATGCTTACTTTGCAACTGCTCAACCTGGCCCCGCATCATAAACAGCCGCATTTGAGACTCTTGAGCGGCGGTGTAGATCTCTTTGATATCCTGGCGAGGGACAGTATCAATATTGACTTCCATGGTGCGTAATCTGTTGGTTAACTGGGCGTTACGCTGAGCCAGCCGCTCGACTTCATTGGAACTTTGCTTGATCAGGACATCGATCTCATTGAGTTCCTTCTGAATACTATCGTACTGTTGATGAGTGTGCTCCAGAACTTGAGCAGGCGTAGCTGGCCCGGAGTCGGCTCCCCGGCGGTCCGGCGGTGGATTATCTAAACTTTGTAGGCGTCTCAAACTCATCGGTGCAATTCCTTCTTTTGATCAATCAATTGGGGCCGTTACTCTTCTTCTTCATCATGAAGCCGGATCCAACCCCGCCGCACGGCGTAAAGCGCGGCTTGAGTCCGGTCGTTGACGGCCAATTTGCGTAAAATACTGGTCATATGGTTTTTAACGGTCTGCCGGCTAATACCCAGCGAGTAAGCCACTTCTTTGTTACTTTGACCTTTGGCGATATGCTGTAAAATCTCCATCTCGCGGGGCGAGAGTGGGGCAAACATTTCATTCGGCATCCCATCGACATAGGCCACTTTATCAAACTGGGACAGCAGCCAACTAGCTACTTCCGGCTTATCCAAGACCTCATCATCCACCACGTAGTTGCCCTGGCCTACCTGCCGGATGGCCTCCACCAGCCGGCGCGGAGTCACATCTTTGGGAAAGTAGGCGGCTGCTCCGGCGCGAATCGAATGGAAGATTTGCTCATCATCGTGATAAGCAGTCAACATGATTACGGCCACATTGGGAGCGACTTGCTTCAGTTCGCGGGTTACCTGCAATCCATTCATATGGGGCAGGTTGATATCCATCAAAACCACATCAGGCGAAAGCTGCTTTGCCAAGCGCAGCGCCTCTTCGCCGTCAGCGACCTCCATAATGACTTCAATATCCTCCTGAGCTTCTAGTACCCGGCGCAACCCCTGCCGAAACAGGGGATGGTCATCAACCAGCATGACAGATGTTTTGGACATAATTATCTCCTCATCGATTGTTCAGCAGCGTTTCATTGGCCAAGAGTAGGCCTGGCTAACCTAATAGGCGTGATAGGGAACACTGAGTGTCACTTGGGTGCCTTGCCCTGGCTCACTATATATTCTTAGCTTTCCATCGAGCAAATCGGCATAGTCTACCATTCTGGCCAGCCCCAAACTACGCTTGGTTGAGACTGCTCGATCCGAAGCAAAACCTTGACCGTCGTCGGTCACGATAAAGTCAAACAGATTGTCATGCTCTTCGATGGTTACGGTCACCTGGTTGGCTCCGGCGTGCCGTTCGACATTGAGCAGCGCCTCCTGAATAACCCGAAAGATAGCGATTTCAATGATGCTGGGCAACCGGCCGATGTTGGTCTTAACCAGCAGTTTTGTTTTAATTGCCGTCCGGTTTTCGAACCGCTCCAGATAGCGACGGACACCCTCGCCTAAACCAAAGTTGTTAAGAATCGTTGCCGGTTCCAGATTCATAATGAAGTGGCGAACATCGGCCAGGCCTGTTTCCAACTCCTGCTGCAAGGCATCAAGCCCCTGAGACATGGCCTCGTTGTCAACGCCCTGCAAATGACGGCACGAAGCCAACTCGAAAACCGCGTTAGCCAACAGTTGGCCAAGACTATTCTCTAATTCGCGAGCCAAAAGAGCCCGCTCTTCTTCTTGGCTCTGCAAAATTCTGATGCGAGGCCAGGCTGTATCATCGACCGGGGGGGAATCTAGGCCGTTTTGAAGGTACCGATGCAAGGCGTGACTCCGTTCGGACAGCTTGGCCAACTGCCGGCCAATTTCTTGAAATCGATCGGCCGAGTCACCCTCAAGGCTATCACTGTTTAACTTTTTGTGCTTCGACAGCGCCTGTTGGGCCAACTCGTGCAGGCTTTGCTCTGTTTCACGGAGAGTGTTAGCAGCATCTACCACGAACTGCTGTAGGGTCAGGTCTTTGGTCATTTAAGTTGCTCCAACGGCATCGTGCTTAAGAAGTATACCATAACTAGGATAGGTTGCAATGTCCAAAAGACCCCTGTTTCTGCCTTCACTTCATTATATGTTAAAAGCAGGGCAAAAATCAAGGGAGATTAAAAAGATTATAACAGTGTCGGTATACAGCGGCTATAGTAACTATCGGCTAGTTGTGAAGATTAGGGTATGAGGTAGTCGCTTGAGGGACCTCTACGATAACTCGGGTCCCCTGCCCAGGGCTAGACTCGAGGCGACAGTGTCCTCCCACCGCTTCAGCTCGCTCAGCCATCATTAAAAGGCCCCAACTTTGCCGGGTGGGGGCTTGATTACGCTCAATGGGATCGAAGCCAAGCCCATCATCAGCAATGACCAGACGCACAGTGCCATTGTCTGTATCTATAGTAAGCCTTACGGCGCTGGCCTGAGCGTGTTTGGCTACGTTGGTCAATGCTTCTTGAGTAATCCGAAACAGCGCATGCTCGATCGGTGTCGCCAAGCGGGGGGTCGGCTCCTGACCCTGCACCGTGATGGCAAAACCCACGCGTGAGGTCAATTTTTTCCCATACCACTGCAGGGCGGCTATCAAACCAAAGTCATCCAGGATTGAGGGCGAGAGCTCACTCATCAGGTTTCGAACACGTTCGGCCATTTCCTCTACAAGCGCTAAGGAATCATTTACACGGAGTTGAATAAGTTTTCTGGTGGGAGCCGAAACGGCAGCCAACTGGCCTTGAATTATATTCAAATTGAGATCAAGGCCGGTCAGGTTTTGGCCTACTTGATCGTGCAACTCCCGAGCTAACGCCTTACGCTCAACTTCCTGCGACTCGGCCAAACGTCCGGATAAAACACGCAGGTGGGCACTCTGTTGTTTGACCTCTTCAAACAGCCGAACGTTTTCGATAAAGAGGGCCGCCCGGTCGGCGATCTGCTGCAAGAAGATCTGATGATCGCCGGTGTAGGGCGCGCCAGGCCTATCGCGTGACAGACTTAAAGTGCCAATGACTCTACCCTGTACGCGTAACGGCACAATCAGCAGGCTATGGACGCCAACCTTCTCCCCAAATAACCAACTTTTTGCCTCAAGCAAATTCATCATCTGCTCCTGCGGTACCTCTGGAATGAGCAGCGGTTCACCAGTTTGCACCACACGTCCCGGCAGTGTCGCGTCCACTCGACTGAGCTTAGCAGTCAACACATTGCAGATAAACTCTAGTACTGCGGGATCGGGATGATAAAAGGCCTGCGGCACCAGCCACTGTTCATCGGCTGAGAGAAGAGTCATAACACAGACATCGCCGATCAATTCAGCCGTACGCCGGACAATCTGATCCCAAACATCCGCTGAGCTCAAACCGGTTCTGGCAAATACTTGGGAAATATCAGCCAAAGCTCTGGCTCGATCCCGCTGCTGAAGAACTTCTTCCTCGGCTTGCTTGCGTTCCGTGACGTCCCGCAGGACCGACAGATGCAGTCCCGGAACGATGTTGGCCACAGCCCGATATTCAACCACGACCGTGGTTTCATCCTTACATTGAAGTTGATACTCGCCGGCCATGCGACCAATGGTCAAAAACTCCCGCCATAACTGCTGGCCAAGCTCACGGCTCACGAGCGGGCTTAAATCCCACAGGCTTAAGGCCAGTAGCTCTTCCTGACTGTAACCCAACAGGGCACAGGCGGCGGGGTTCACGTCTACGTAACGAGCCTCATCATTAGCCAGTAGAATGGCATCCTGCGTATGGTCAAATAAAGCTTGTAAACGACGTTGACTCGCCTGTAAATCTTGCTCTATCTGCTTACGCTCGGTGATGTCCCTCAGCTCCCACAGTAAACCGACCTGCCCCTCGCCATCATTGACAGCCAAACCGGTCAGAATAGCGGTGAAGCATGGCTGCCGGATAGGCTGGACGAGTACTTCCCACTCCTCCACCGGAGACAATCTCTTATCTCGTAGCCGGGATAGATAGGCATAAAAGTTCTGGTGTTCGTTACTGGCCAGAAAATCAACGAGGAGTTTACCTTTAAGAAAGCTTTCACTCTCGTTCAGCAGGGTTGCCGCTTTATGATTGACTTGTTGAATCAGCCCTTCGGCATTGGTGATCAAACATCCATCTTTATTGGACTGAAACAAGCTTTGATAGTATTGGCACTCAGCGGCCAAGGTTTTACTGCGTGTCTGCAATTCTCTGGCCGTGAACTTCAGTGTTTCTAGCGCAACGTGCAACTTTCTCAGTTCATCGTCTAACACGGTCCGATCGGCGGGCCACGAGGTGAGGGTCTCCTGCATATTGCTGATCCGGTCCAACTGCTGGTTTAGGTGGGAAAGCGCTGTCCCCATCTGCTTATCTAAAATGGTTAAATTTGTACTCATTTTTCTATTTAACCTTTTCCTTCGATCCCATCAATTACTATATCACAGGTTATTCCCCCATCCAATTGGGGTTTAAAGCGTACTCAACATACCAGGCACAATGTAGGCATCAGTCTGCCCCTGGTGGCTCAACATTGAAGGATGAGCCCCGTCGGCTGTGATCAGGCTCGTCAAATCAGCGCAGAAGCGTAGGTTGTAGTCGGCTAAAAGGTGGAGTTGATGGGACTAGACTGCCAGACAGCGACCGACCAGGGGAGAGAGGTCATCAAGAGCATTTAAAGCTGCCTGGTGGGGTGAGTGAGATCGTAAAGATAAACGTATTTACGGACAAAAGCCCTTAGATCAGTTGGCCTAAGTTGTATAACTGTTCGGCCAGAGACTCAATCCGAGGCCGCATCGTCAGCTTTTCCCGCCACTTGGCCGGCAGCGCGGCTTCGCCATAGTAGGCTCCGGCGAGCTGACCGTAGACCGCGCCGGTGGTGTCGGCGTCGTCGCCTAGATTGACCGCCAGCAAACAGCCTTCTTCAAAGGTCGTACTGCGATAAAAAGCCCAGAGCGCCGCTTCTAGCGACTTGACGACATAGCCCGACCCTTGAATGACCGGTTCTTGGCTTGGCAAGCCCCCGCTCGCCGGCTGCGGTGGCTGAAGCCGCTTAAACGAACCGGCCGCGACCGCGTCGATCTCCGGCACCAACGGCTGCGTCTGCCAGTAATCCGGCACCGGGCAGTAGTGAGCTGACAGGAGCGTCTCTTTATCAACGCCCAACAGGGCGCCCGTAATCAAACCCGCAAAGTAGCGGCAAGCATCGACCGCCGCCACTGCCCCGTGCGTTGTCCGAGAACTATCGGCTGCGCGCTCAAGGGCCGACCGGGGCTGGTTGGCATAGGCCATCGGCACCGGGGCCAACCGCATGATCGAGCCGTTGCCCGCCGCCGTCGGATGCGTTGAACCGCTGTAAGGCTGGCCGGTTTGCTCAAAAGCGAGCAAGGCAGCGCGGGTGGTGGTCCCGATGTCAAAGCAGTGACCCGTACTGCTCAGGTAGCCATCTTGATACCAGCGCAGGTAACGCTGCATTTGATCCGCCGGATCAAAGCCCTGCTTTTCTACCAAGCTCTCGGCCAGGCACAGGGCCATCGAGGTGTCATCCGTAAAATCGCCCGGTCGCAAGTTGAACGGCCCGCCCCCGACCATATCGTCAATCGGACTGAAGCTGCCGGGCCGCTTGAACTCCAGGGTCGTGCCGACGGCATCGCCGCAGGCCAGGCCGAGAAGGGCGCCTTTGTAGCGCGGCAAAGGGTCGATCATCCTAAACCTTCCTTCTTAAAATAGTTTGGATATAACGCTTCCATACAATCCGGGCAGATGCCGTGACTGAACAGGACCTCGCTGTGTTCGCTAATATATGCCTCTACCTGTTCCCAGTAACCGTTATCATTGCGGACTTTCTTGCAAGACGCACAGATCGGAATAATGCCTCGCAGAATCTTAATCTCCTTGTACGCCTTTTCCAACCGGTCGGCCCGCTCTTGAGCCAGTTCGTAAAGTCTGACATTCTCGATGACCAACGGGTCAACGGTGCCGGCCTCACAAGGCTGTTTATCGACCAGTTCGTACTGCGACTCGGCGGTCTGATGCTCCATATCAAAGGATTTCTTGTGCAGCCGCATGGTTTTGTTGTGTTTATCGGCCACATAGTACAAACACAAATTCAACGGGCAGGACAAGAAAGGGTTGTCAGCAATGTCAAACAACTCTTTATAGGCAGCGATCCCGTGCAAATTACGCCAGATATAGTTTTGGCCTTTGTCCGCCGGCTCAATCTCTAAGCCGTCAGCAAAACCACTCTTGACAAACAGTTGGGTCAGATCCTCCAAGTCACTTAAATGGCCGGTTTCCTGAAACTGAAAGCCGTGGCTATTGAGGTACTCAATAATTTCTTTGCCTACATCTTTGAGAATAACGCCTTGGGTAAAGATGTTGTATTTGGCCAGAACTTTGCCAAAAGCCACTAAGACAGCTTCGTAAAGAACGTTGTGAAAGTCATCCATGATTACCTCGGGTCAGTGAGAATATGCAGGGACTTCTCCCTAAGCCACACTTATCATTTTAAGGTATAATATGGATTTTGGGTATAAATCTTGAGTAAAGGAGTCGTGGGATCGTGACCGGATTCGAACACGAAAGGCCCGAAAGTCACGAAAGGGCTAGGGCACACTGGCCGAGCTTGTCAAGGCCGGGTTGAGGGAGAAGTAGGAAACACAACAGACCCGAAGCTCACGAAGTAGCTCGAAATAAACGGGGGATTTTGCTGCTGGCGTTTGCGACCACGCCACTGCCCATCTGGCGGAGGACTTGCCCGGCCGCTTGAACGACCTGCCCGGCCGACTCTTTGACGATGCCGCCCAACATCGAGGCCGCCTGGACACTGGCGAAACGCCGCACGGACTGCTTCTCGGGGCGAGTTAAAGCGGTGCTGTATTGCTTGCAGATGAGGCCCACGCGTAAGGTGAGATAAGCGTTGGCCGTTCCTTCAACGAGGGAATTGGTCACAATGGTCGCCGCGATGGAAGCGCCAGGAATGGCGCCGACAAGGCCACTGCCAAAGACTGAGGTGATGACTGGCTCCAACTGTTCGGTAATATCCAGATCTTCAAGGCTGGTGGCCACCAAAGCCGTGGCCAGGACATTGCCGTAAATAGAGAGGACCTCTCGCCAGTGGGGACGCTGATGGTACAGCGATAAGAGTTGCCAGATTAGCCGCCCTTGGCTTATCAGGACCAGAAGGCCATCCAGGCGACCATTTTGAGAGATGGCGGTACTGACAAACACGGTGGCCGCGCTGCGGCGGATCAACTCGTCCGCCTGCGAGTCCAGCAATTTGAGACCATGCTCCACCTCGCTGCGGGTTTTGAAGGAAAGCTTGGTTCCTTTCAAGGCCGGATTGGCGGCTAACCGTTGGCCCAGCCCCTGAATGTACGTTTGAAACTCAGGCGAGTCTGCCCTGTCGGGCACTTTTAGGGCGGGGGGCATTCTCAGGAAAGCGATAGTGGGCAGCAGAATAATGATCGCGTAAATGACCAATAGACCAACCAGCCCCAGATAACCCAACCCTGGCTGAATGGAGTAGGCGAAGCGAACCAGTTGCACAGTTTGGTTGGCGATAATTACCAAGCCAAGGAGGCTAAAGGAGATAATAACGAGAGTGAGGCCTTTGAGTAATGGGTGTTTCATCATGGGGCTGATCCTGAGTTTAGTTTCTATGAGAAGTAGGAGCCATCAATTTTCTATTGAACTTACGCCAATCGTTTTCTTGTCTCTGCTTCAAAAAAATTTACCCCGGACCAGCTCAGTAAGACAACTCCAGCACTTGTTCCGGTAAAGAAGTAGGGAACACCGGCAATAATCCCCATAGCCACACCTTTTGCGATCGAAGCACCCCAATCGTCCTGGGCGATAAAGTGCTGGGTAAGCATGACAGAAATAAAACATGTAAAGCCGGTGGCAATAATGATTAGAGGAAGGGCCGGTAATCCGACAACGGAAGCAGTTACACCTATTTCAAAAGTTGACCAAACTATATCAAGAGCAATGGTTACAAGACTACTGAGTATACAAATAGGGGCAGCAGGAATGTATGTTTTATTAACCATGGTTGTTCAGGCCTTTACTACTCTGAATTGGTAGGTAAAAACAACTTTATCATTAATAATCGGCCAGATATTAACTTTCTTTACGGGAATTTTCACAATGGCAGGGGTCAAAATCGATCTCGATCAACACCCTGCGTCAGTGACAGAGGTCGGAATCAATTTTGATCGAGGGCTTGCGTCAGTGACAGAGGTCGGAATCATTTTTGATCGGGGGCTTGCGTCAGTGACAGAGGTCGGAATCAATTTTGATCGAGGGCTTGCGTCAGTGACAGAGG
>CALMIS010000340.1 GCA_937864185.1 uncultured Chloroflexota bacterium | reverse complement strand
GGCTTTCGTTTTTGCGCTTATTCCTCCTTCTTCTTTACCTGTCCGCCCCTGAACCTATTAGTGGGGGGGGGGGTTGTCCCGGAGAATAAAACGAGCGAAGTCCATTGCGCAAGTGACTTCGCCCGTTAAACCTTCCGGTCGGTCAAGCATACCAGAGCTTAGGGCAACTGTCAAGGTTTCTTTGGCGGCCTCGGTCGTAGTGCGCACTCACTGCACCCTACGGGCTTCCCCGTTCGTTACGCCACGACCTGAGCCGCCTAACAATGCGCTTGATGCCGGCCCATTAAGCCAGTTTTTAAGCGAAAGGCTTGACCTCCCCCGACCTTGACTTTGGGCGGCATAAGCGCAGGGCGTTATGTTGCTTGACAAATAAAACAATGAGTGCGAAGAAGCAGTTTATAGTTAATTGATGTACCTAAATTACACAATTGATTTGATAGATATTTAGCACAAGAGTCAAAATGTACACATCACGTCAAAAGGATATTGAAAGACTGATAATCTACCATACTCGCCGCTTGCAGAAATTGGAAGAGCTTCGAGCGCTAGAAGGTAGATCCACCGACCCTAAAACCCTGATAGAAATAGAAGATGTAGAGAAGGAAATTTCAGAATTACAATTAGAATTAAGGGATATCCAAAGTCAAGCAAATTCTGTTTTGCAACAAGAAACTAAAGAGGCAGAAGTAAGACCACCCTTCAAGATCATATATGACAACCGAAATGAAAATCAACCCCTAATTGCTTTGGAAAAAGTAATAGGTAAAGGTGGTGAAGGGCTTGTTTACGAAATCAAGAATAATCCGCATCTTGTTGCAAAAATCTACCATCCAGGAAGGTTACCACCAGAAGAAAAGTTAAAGTTGATGCTTTTGAACGCACCAAAAAATCCTACTGCATCGATATATCATCCTTCAATTGCTTGGATAACTGATTTAGTGAAAAATAACGATGGGCAATTTATTGGTTATGTGATGCCAAAGATTAGAGATGGAATTCCAATACATAATCTCTATAGTCCCAAATACCGTAAGAAAAATGGCTTAGATTTTAATTGGAAAAATCTACATCAAACGGCATACAATTTAGCCTGTGTTGTAGATGTAATTCATGCTAAAGGATATGTAATTGGTGATTTGAATGAGAGTAATATTTTTGTACAACCCAATACGTTGATAACTTTATTAGATACCGATTCATTTCAAGTGAAGACCCCAGGTGGTCAAATTTTTCGCTGTAATGTTGGACTTGCGAAATACACCGCACCTGAGATCCAACATATGCGATTTGCGGAGATTGACCGAACAGAAGAACAAGACCGTTTTGCTTTGGCAGTATTGATATTTCTGTTGTTAATGGAAGGGTGTCACCCTTTTAGTGGAGGTGGCACTGTATCTAGCTTAGCAGATAGAATCCAACAGGGCCTGTTTCTTTATGGTGATCGAGATATACTTAATGTGCTTTCTCCTAATTTTAGTGTGCCTTTTGCCTCATTGCATCCAAAAATTCAAGTGCGGTTTTTAGAAGCGTTTGTGGACGGGCATTCTAATCCCCAATACCGTCCCCGAGCCAAAGATTGGATAAGTACTTTTCTTGAAATTGAAAATTATTTCACCCAATGTGACAGAAATCCAAATCATTTTTACATGAAGACATATGGTAAATGTAGTTGGTGTGAACGAACAGTGGCATTAAGTGGATATGACCCATTTCCTCCACAAATCTCATCACAAACTCATCCTGTGGAAACTCCTGAATTTGTAGACAACCCTGAGCCTCGTTGCCCTTGTGTCCTTTTGATAGATGTATCCGAGTCGATGCATGGTGAAACCATTCATCAAATTAACTTGGGCTTGCAAGAATTTCAAAGAGCATTTGCAGAAGATGAACTTGCTTCAAAACGAATTGAAATCGCTACAATTGCCTTTGGAGATAAAATCCAGGTTATTCAAGACTTTAGCACAGCAGATCAGCTTATGATACCAAAACTATCCACTTATGGTAAAACTAGGTTAATCGGGACTGCAATTCATAAGGCATTGGACATGATTTACGATCGAAAAGCAGCCTATCGAGCTAGCGGAATTATGTATTATCGTCCCTGGATGTTTCTCTTAACGAATGGTTTACCTACAGATGAATGGCAGACTGCTGCAACACGTATTTATCAAGAAGAAACAGGAAAAAGAGTTTCATTTTTCCCGATTGGATTAAGTGATGATGCGGATTTCGAATTTCTTTCCAGAATTTCAATCCGTTCACCAATAAAGTTACGAGGATTAGATTTTTCTGATATGTTTGTTTGGCTTTCTGCAAGCCTTACAACAACATCTCATTCCCAGATTGGTGAGACAATCCCTTTACAATCACCACTTGGATGGGGTGAAGCATAAATTTTCCCGTAGCACATATAATCTGGTCAATTAACCAAATGCAACATAACAAATCGTTGCAAGCGAATTGGCAAGCTCGATTTTTTGTCAACTGTATCAAGCCAACAAAGGTACATTCAGGCGGTGTAACCTCGCTACCCTTGCCAATCGCTTGAACTCAAGCGTTGGGCAGATTCGCCACCAACATTGGCGTAGTATGCAGTCAAAAAGGAACAAAAACATGTCAATGAAATTTTTTACACTTTCTTGCCCCTCATGTGGCGGCAAACTCGAAATCACCCAAGATACCAAACGGTTCGTCTGCCAATACTGTGATACTGAACACATAATACACCAAACTGGCGACTCTATCATGCTTGAGCCTATCGTAGAGAAACTGGAGAAAGCTGCATCCAGTTTTGATAGAAATGCCTCCGAATTAGCGATAAAACGGCTTAAAGAAGAGATTGCTGAGTTAGAGCCGAAAAGACAAAAGGCTCTTGCCGAATTGGAATTAAGACGTAAAGCTGCGATGGCTGAAATCGAACGGAGAAAGCCAACGATTCCCGAATCAGAAAAAGTCAAGCGGTTAAAGAATGAGTTGGCTTCACTGGAGCAAAAAAAGAAACTATCTGACGCCAAATGGCAGATAAAAATCGTTTCACAAATTGGATTAAGAAGTATATCAGGTATATCCTACGGATGTCTTACCTTCGCTTTTCTTTTAGTGGCTATCTTTGTTGTTACCACTTTAACAGTGAGGGTTATTCGTGATTTTACAGAAGTTGTTACTTCGACCACCATAAATTTAGTTGGTCGTCAAGATGTGTTTTGGAGTATATTTTGTTTTTCCAATATAGTTACCCTTCTGATTGTAACGGTTCTCGTCTTTTCCTATGGTAGAAAGGCCGTTAAGAAACAACGCTTGATTATGCAGGAAATTTCCGCTAAACAAAGCCTACTCAATGAGGAAATTGCAAAAGGGCAGATGATGATTGACCAAGAAATAGCCAACGATTTACGTGCTCTTGAACACGAGATCCTCAACAGACAGGCCGAAGTTGATAATGCAATAAACACCCAAAGACTTACCCTCGAACAAGAGATAAATGAAAAACAAGAACAGTTAGCCAAACACTACAAAAGAGTATCAATATAAAATAAGGGAAACTTCGATGCCAGAACAAAGAATAATAATACTGAATGGTCAGCCCCTGACTCTATGTGACTTGGACGACGAAATAAACTAAGCTTTTATGCAACTCTACGAATCTTTCAATGGGGGCGGTACTTTCGATTTGGGGATTTTGAATTTAAAGTGTCAAACTTTTTTTGATACCCATAAAGATGGGGGATGGCATGACAAATATTTTCACAATTTTTCTAATCTCTGGCGTTCTTTCAGAACTAAGAATTGAAAAATGGGTGCTTCCCGAATAAACACACCATCTGGCTATTCTCCCTCGCCCTCTATCGCCTCCTCCTCAACCACCTCATCCTCCTCTTCAGCCAACTCAATCAAGCACGCATACGCTCGAAAAAGCGCAGCAAGCTGCTGCTCATCCAGTTGAACAGACTCGGACTGCTCTGCTAAATTGTTGTCTTTGAACGTCATTTTGAAAAACCTCCGTTGGTAAAAATTTTACTTTCAATCCCACCATATCGCACTGGTAAGTCAAACTCAAGAGATTCGAGAACGAGTTTTTCCCTGCTCCTCTTGCGGACTCGACCCAGGCGCATCATACCTATCAACAATTACCATCAATTGTCATTACCAGTCTCGGTATAACTCATCTCGATTGATCAAAAGAGACCCCCGAAAATAGCCCAAAATCACCCAAATTTGCCTAATAAGATGAGTGAATGAGACTTTATCTTATTTACACCGGCTCCGCTCCTCAATCTCCTCAATCGTCGCCGGCCCCTGCGGGGTAATGCTGTCGTAATCCATCGCTGCCGAGATGTCCCAAAGCTGGAGCGCAAGCTGGCCATCGGCCCAAACGGTTACCAGCAGCCACTGGTTAACCAGGTCGAGCGCAGCCCAGAGCGGCCGCGCCTCAATCTCGCCGGCCTGTTGGAGATTGAACTGCAGCCAGTTGTAACCCTCATTGGAGGAACGCCAGATAGCCCCCCGTTCGCCCTCCACGTTCCACCGGCCAACCACATAGACATCATGGTTAGTCGGGTCATACAGGATCTGTTGAAACACCACATCCTGTATAGTCACCGGGGTGGTGTCGCCCGGCCATAGCTGTGGGTCTGCGGTCGGGGTAGCATCGCGCCAAACCATGCCCTTGTCGGCCTCCCAACTCATCTCGATCAGCCCCTGCTTAACCCGCCACCGATTCCCTTTGTAGTTGCCCGAGGGGACAATCAGGCCATGCTCGTGGTTATCGCCAAAGGCCAAAAGGCCCCCGCTGGCCACAACGCCCAGGTCAGTCATCCAGACCGAGAGAGCGCCCTGGTTAACCCCGGCTATCGCCCGGACAGCAAAGAACACCTTCGGCGGAGTGGCTGTGTCGAAAGCGATGGTCGCCTCGGTGGACTGCGTTTCTTTGATGAGCGCAGCGCCTGACCCTTCGCTGTCGGCCGACCAGTACAGTTCATAGTACAGGACGTTATTGACCTTGGACCATTTCACGGTCCACTCGCCGCTATCGCAGGAAGCCGAGACAGAGATCTCCGGCGCGGCGGGGACGCTGCCCGAGCCGGCGTAGTCTCCGAAGTTGAGGTGAGGGAGGATGTCGGTCAGGATGTAGCGGCCCACCCGACCGGAGGCCCGGTCAAACTGAGCGCCGACCTTCACGTACATGCCAATGGATAGCACTTCCTTACGGATGTGGTCGGCAATGGTCGTCTGAATGATATGCCGAGCGGCGCCGGCCAGGCGCACCTGAACATAGTCCTCTTGGATGCCGGTGATCACACCGTCATAGGCGTGGCCGGAGGAGACTGAGAGGATAGATTCAAAGATTTCACTTGCAGATTTATTAGCCATATAGGAGGCCCTTT
>CALMIS010000339.1 GCA_937864185.1 uncultured Chloroflexota bacterium | reverse complement strand
CTCAATTTTTGCGTTCGGGGTGGCTAACCGTACTTCTCCACAAAGAGATTAACATCGGCCAAGAAATCGGCAAATCGAGCCTCCAAGGTGGGACGATCCCACTCCCACCAGGCGATATCCAGCAGCTTGCCGATGATCTCCGGCGAAAAACGCGGTTTGAGCGGCTTGGCCGGCACGCCCACCACGATCGTGTAGGGCGCCACCTCCTTGGTCACGACCGCGCCGGAGCCAATCGCCGCCCCGATCCCGACCCGAACGCCGGGCATGACCGTGGCCGCGTGGCCAATCCAGACGTCGTGCCCGATCAGGCAGCGGGCCTCGCGCCGCCAGTTGAAGATCTCCTCGTCGTCGACCACATCAAAGCCGTACTGGCGGCGGCGATAGGTGAAGTGGTGTTGGCTGGGGCGCTGGACGGGATGGTTGCCGGGATTGATCCGGACGTGGGACGCAATCGAGCAGAACTTGCCGACGTCGGTGTAAATAATCGAGACATCGCCGGCGGCGTAACTGTAGTCGCCAAAGGTCGACTCGACCAGGGTGGTGTTCGCGCCCAGATCAGTCCAGGCGCCCACCTGGCTAGCCCGGATGCGGCAGCTCGGGTGGATGACCGGCTCCTCGCCGAGCATCTTCTTGGGATGAGACATTTCGGGGGGAAAAGCGTCGATCTGGACCATCATCTACTCCTTCCAAAGTCTTAGCATCTTAACACGGCAAGCCCGGCCCGGTCCAATAGATCGGAACGCCCCGGCGTAGAGTGCCGCGTACCCGCAGAAAAGGCCCCTCTTCCAACAAGATGATGTCAGCCAGTTGCCCAACGCCCAGGCTGCCCCGGTCGGCCAGCCCGACGGCCCGGGCCGGGTTGGTGGTGACGAGCTTGATCGCCGCGGGGAGATCGAGAATGCCGGCCCGCTCGAGCTTGAAGGCCGCTTGGAGCAAACTGGGCGGATGGTAGTCGGCGGCCAGCATATCGACCAGGCCGGCGGATACGGCCTCAACCGCGCTGAGGTTGTTCGAGTGAGAGACGCCGCGCAGGGCATTGGGCGCGCCCATGGCGGTGAATAGACCCCGGGCTTTGGCCGCCTGGGCCGCCTCAAAGGAGACCGGAAACTCGCAGATGTTCACGCCCAGGTTCGCCACAAATTCTACTTTGGCGGCGGTGTCATCGTCGTGGGAGGCCAGCACCACCTGACGGCGGTGGGTCACCGTAGCGATCTCTTGGGCAATGTCCCACTGCTTGCGGCGGTTCTGCCGTTCGGCTACTTCCCGGCGAATATCGGCTTCGGTGATGGCGTGGTCGACCACCGTCCGCCGCCATTCGGTCATCGTCCGGACGTAATGGTCAACGTCGCGATATTGGCCTTGGCCGGGGGTGTGGTCGTTCAGGCAGACCAGGTGCACCAGGCCGGCTTGCAGCAGCTCATCGAGCAAGGGGCCGGCCTGGGGGTTGGTAATCTCAAAGCGGACGTGGACGTAGTGATCAACCAGGAGTTTCGACCGCATCCGGTTGAGGGTGGTGATAATCTCGCGGGCCCGCTTCTCCGTGCGCAGATCGTTATCCGTCTGCCAGTTGAACGAGATGGCGGCGAAGGCCGTCGTCACGCCGCTAGAGGCCAGGCGCTTGTCCAGTTCAACGATGGCCAGTTCCAGAGGGAACTCGGCCTTGGGACGCGGCCGAATTTCGCGCTCCAGCATATCGCCGTGCATATCGACGATGCCGGGCATCGCCGTCAGCCCCAGGAGCGACAGGTCGGTCCAGGGTGCGGGGCCGGCGACGATTTCGGCGATGAGGCCGTCCTCGATCCGGATTGAGCCGCGCTCGATGACCTGATCGGGCAAGATCAGGCGCAGATCACTCAGCCACATAAGTTAGCTCCGTTTCTGGCCGGGGTTGGGTTAGCCGCAAGGTGGTATCGATCAGGCGGGTGACGTCTTCCGGGTGGTGCAGCACCGCGATCATGGCCACGCCTTGATTTTTTAACTCCGCCAGCCGGTCGGCCAAAGCCGCGCGCGTAGCCGCATCGAGCGAGGCCGTCGGCTCATCCAGCAGCATCAGCCGGCGGGCCCGGATCAGGGTCCGGGCCAGATTGACCTTCTGCTGCTCGCCGCCGGAGAAGGTGGTGGGATAGGCGGACCACAGCTCGGTTTTGAGGCCAAAGGCCTCCAGCAGGTGGGCCGCGGCCGTTGTGGCCGCTTCAAAAGAGATCCCGGTGCCAAACAGCGGCTCGGCCACCAGCTCCAGGGCGGTCACCCGCGGCCGGGGGCGGAGGAACTGAGTGACAAAGCCGATCTCTTCCTGCCGCAAGAGAGCAATGTCGATATCGGCGGCCGTGGCCAGATCAACCGGCCCGTAGGTCGAGTAATAAAGCGCCCGGCCGGCCGTCGGCAGGTAGCTGCGATAGAGGCAGCGCAGCAGCGTCGACTTGCCAACCCCGTTCGGCCCGCCGATTAGTAGAAATTCACCTGGCTCCAGCTTGAAGCTCAGCGCTTCGAAGACCGGGATTTGCCGGTCGAGGTGGTGGATGGTGAAGGTCTTGCTGTAGTTTTCAACATTGAGGATTTGCATCTTTCTTCTCCCTGCTCCTGGCTCCTCTATAAATAGGAGTGCAAACCTTGGTTTGCTAGCAGAGCAAGCTCTGCACTCCACTTCTTCTTCCTGCTCCTGGCTGCCTACAGCTTGGCGTGCACCAACTGCTGGGTGTAAGCCGCTTGCGGATCTTCCAAAACCTGATCGGTCAGGCCGGTTTCGATGACCTGGCCGTGGCGCATGACCATCACCCGGTCGGCCAGGGTCCGGATCACGCCCAGATCGTGCGAGACCAAAATCATGGTCAAGCGGGTCCGGCGCTGCAAGCGTTTCAAAGTATCCAGGACCACCGCCTGGACCGAGACATCCAGGCCGCTGGTCGGCTCATCGAGCAGCAGCAGCTTGGGGGCCAGGGCAATGGCTTTGGCCAACTGGACCCGCTGCTGCATCCCGCCCGAAAGCTGGATCGGCGGGGCGTCCATGCGCGCCGCCGGAAATTCCGAGGCCTCTAGCGACTGCTGGGCCGCCCGGCGCAGGATGGCGTAGCTCCGCTCCCCGGCCACGATCAGCCGCTCGGCGACGTTGCCGCTGCTGGTGTTGTTCATCCGCAGGCCCAGATAGGGATTCTGGTAGACAATGCCCAGATGGTGGATCTGGACCTCACGCCGGGCGAAGCGGTCGAGCTTGAACAAATTAATCCCGTGGTAGCCGTCGATGCGCAGCTCATAGCTGCCTGCAACCGGCGTCTCCTGTAAGTTCAGCAGGCGCAGCAAGGTCGATTTGCCGGAGCCGGACTCGCCGACGATGCCTAATACTTCGTTGGGGTAGGCGATCAGGTCGACGCCGGCCACGGCGTCAATCTCGCCGTAACTTTGGTACAGCCCGCGCGCTTCGAGTAAAGGCTTGACGTTGGCCAGCCGAGGCGGCTCAGGTCTTAAGGTAGCCGGCATGGTAAAAGTTCCCTTCATCGTCAAAATAGGTTGGGCCGAGGGTCACGCTTGCGCCCCGTTGCCGGGCAGCCAGTTTTTCGGCGTAGCCGGTGTCGGACAACTGGTAAGCCGAGGAACCGTCCGGCTGGGGCAGCTCGTTCATGAATTTGTGGCGGGCGCCGGTCTGGCTGCACTGCCAGTCGCTTTGATTTTCCACCTGGAAGGGGACATCGGTGAACTCCAGGGGGAAGACATCGGTGTAGGGTGGCACGGCATAGAGGCGCTTTTCCCGACCGGCGGACAGCAGGGTCAGATGAGCCGCCTGGTGCAGCTTGGGCGTATCCCAGCGCGGGATCGGGCTGGGGCTCATCACGTAGCGGTGGTGGACCAGGGAGGGGTAACTGGCGCCCTGGACAAAGCGGCCAAAAGCGACCATCTGCTCGTACAGGGTCAGCCACATCAAGCCGTAGTCGGCGTCGGCGTGCATGATCCGCGCCTCCGAGATGTTGGGCTGCACCCGCCGGAGCGGCTCCGGGTCCGGCACCTGCAGGACGAGGATTTGGGCCTCGCCCAGCCTCTCCTCGGGGATGCGGTGCCGGCTTTGGATGAGGCTGGCTTCTAGCGTGTCGGTGGTGGTCCGGGCCCCGGTCATGCGCGAGATAAAGCGGCGCAAGTTGGCCGCGTTGACCGAGTCGTCGGCGCCCTGGTCGATCACTTTGATGACGCTTTCGGGGCCGGTCAGGCTGAGGGTCACTTGCAGCCCGCCGGTGCCCCAGCCGCGGGCGATGGGTAGTTCCCGGCTGGCGTAAGGCACTTGATAGCCGGGAAGGGCGATCGCCTTGAGCAGGCGTCGCCGCAGCTCCCGTTTGGCAAATTCATCGAGAAAGGCGTAAGCATAATCTTGCTGCGGGGCAGCGAGTTGAGCCAGAGACATTGGGTTTCCTCGTATTTATTCTTGCGGCTTGGTCGCGGCGGCCGGGGCCAGCGCCGGCTCCGCTGGGTGATGTCCGTTCGGCGACGGGGTTTGGTGGAACATGGCCCGCAGCTTGCGGACCTCGCGCATGGCGTCCAGGCTGCTGTTGAAGGTGACGTAGTGGGGCAGTTTGTAGTGAATGCAAAAGCCGGACGCCTCGACCGCCTCGGTGTGGTACAGGACAAACTCTTCGCTGTGGGCCGGGTGGCGGGCCGGTTTGTTCATGCCCAGCTCCAGCATCGAGCCGGCAATCGTCTTGACCTCGTTCCAGCCGAGGGTGGCCGCAAAGCCGAGCTCTAGGTTCGGTTGGCCGGGGCTATTTTGCTTCATACTGTTGCTGACAATCTCGCAATGGCTGACCCGGACCCGGCCCAAGCTGAAAGGTTCACCGGTCAGCGGATGCTTGAGCTCGACTTCAGCATAACCCAGGCGAACCTCGTTGACGGTGGGATGGATCAGGCCATAGCCGCGCATCGTCGAGTAGCCGAGGGCCAGCACGCCACCAGTGTCGGCCCGGGCCAGGGCTTGCAGGCGTTGGGCCCGCGGTGGCGGGAAGAGCAGCGGCTCACGGGTCAGATCGGGAATGTCGCCCGGCTCGATCGCTGCCGCCTCCGGCAGCGGGGTGACCAGGCCGGTGGCCCGGTGCCAGTCGGCGACGGGCGTGTAGGTCCGCGGCGCGGCTTTTTCGGCCAACAGCGGCTCCGGCTCCGGCAGCGGCTGGCCGTCGAGGATGTCAGTCCGCAGCAGGCGATGGCTATAGTCGAGCGTGGGGCCCAGCATCTGGCCTTCGGGAATATCTTTAAAGGCAGCCGAAATGCGGCGCACGGTTAGCATCCGGCGCGAGTCGACCGGCTCGGCGTAGGCCAGCCGGGGCTGGGTCGAGCGGTAGGCGCGCAGCAGCATGACCGCTTCATAAAGCTCGCCGCCGGTCTGGGCGATGGCCAGGGCGGCCAGCCGGGGCGCGTAGAGTGAGGCTTCGCCCATCACCCGATCCACCAGGTAGGGCATCGTCTGTTCGATCTGGTCGACTAGCTGGAGCGTCAGTTTGCCCTTGAGGGCGTGAAACAGGGTTTCGGCTTGCTGGATGGCTTGCTCACCCCCGCGAGCGGCAACGTAGGCCATAAGAGTCTCCTTTCACCTGATTTCGAGGTGGGTCGTGCGCGGCACGCCGGTGACGCGGTTGCCGTCGATGAGAAACAGATCCCAGCCCAGCGGGTAGCGCAGTTTTTGTTTGCGTAGAGACCAAAACTGTTCCGGCAGGCCGCCGACCTGAAGAGTTTGGGCCCTCGGCAGGCCCGGCCCGGTCAAGGTAAACTGGGGACCATCATGGAACCAGGCGGCCAGAATCAGCGTCGCCGCTTGATCGGGATAGAGCATCGTCCCGACCGGGGCTTGGGCCAGGGCCTCAAGTTCGGCCTCAGCGACCTTGGGATAGAACTGATAGGCCGCTCGATCCGGCGTCTCGGCCCGGGCGGTGGTCCGGGCCAGGGCCTGGCGCAGAATTGGATCGGGCGTGTAAAACGTCGTCTCCAGATCGAGCAGGGTCTCGCCGATGGCCAGAAAGTTGGCCGGATAGTCAGCCGCCACCGCGGGCAGCGTCTGAAGCTGACCGGGCCGGCTGAGGCTCCACATCAGGGCGGTGAAGGTCTCGAGCGTTTTTTGTTCGGTCGCCGTGAAAGCGGGTTTGGTCATCAAAAAGTCTCCAATTCCACCCGGGTCGTCTCGACCTGGCGCAGCAGCAGGTCGTCGGCCTTGGCCTGAAGCTGAGCCAGGGTAGTCACGAACCGGCTGATCTTGTCGGTCGCCTGGCCGCCCCGGATCGCCGCATCCAGGATGGCGATGGCCAGGGCCCGCTGTAAGTCACGGCCCAGGCAGGCGGCATAGCCTTCGTGCTCGCCTACCCGGACGTGGGCCTCGGCGATGAGGACTTCGCCCAGGTGGAACAGGGTGCCTTGGACCGTGTCGGTGTAGGGCAGCATCACCAACCCGGTCCGGTTGGCGAGCACCTGAACCTCGGCCAGGCAGGCAAGTAGACTGTCTACGAAGGTCTTGACTTCATCGGCCGGGGCATGGGTCAGGAGGGTCAGGTATTCAGGTGGGATGGTGGACAGTGCTGGCAACGGCCTACTCCAACTCTTTCAGATCTAGATCTAATATTGTGGCGATATCGCGGAGCGAGTTGTAATACTGATCCACGGTCTCTAGCTCTGGGAATTGGTCGCGCGGGTCAATGTACCAGCGCTTGGTGGTCGCCACCAGCTCGGCGTCGTCCTTGTATTCCAACAGGGCCTGCTGGATCGCGTCCTTGAATGACTGGGGCAGCTCCTGGCGGACGGCGAAGGGCGTGTTGGGAATAGGATCGGTGATGGCAACGATGGCGATGTGGCCCTCGGGGCAGGCGTCATAGACCTCTTTAATTTCCGCGGGGGTGCGAATTTTGCCAAGCTGCTCATCGGGGAAGTGGCAAAACTCGATCAGGCCTTCGTCCATCATGGTGTAGAGGCGGGCTTCGTTGGTGGCGCCGGCCGGGACCTTGTCATTCCAGACCGCTTCCACGGAAGTCGGGTGGCTGCCGGCAAAGACGGTGGTCATCTCGGTGTCGGGATCGATGCCGTTCTTTAGGAGCAGCGTCTTGGGCGCCAGGTGGCCGGAGGTCGAGGCCGGATCGACGAAGGTGAAGTCGAGGCCGCGCACGTCCTCGATGGTTTCAATACCCGAGCCTTTCTTGGTCATAATCACGCTGAGGTAATGGGCCGGTTCGCTCTCCTTATAGACCGCCGGCTCATCCCGGGTAGTAATACCGACCGCCAGGGCCTCGGCCTGCGCTTCTTGGACGGCCAGAATATAAGAAAAGGGGCCCACTTCCATGGCATCTACCCGGTCGGCCCGCATGGCCTCGATGACGGCGCTGTAGCTGGTGCCGGTAAAGGCCTCAACCGGAATCCCCAATTTCTCTTCCAGGTAGACTCGTTTCGGTTCTTGGGCCCGCAGTGCCTCTTCGGCGTCATCGCCGCCAAAGAAACCGACGACAAATTTTTCCGGCCAATCGGCTCGATCGGCTGCTTCCGGCGCGCTCTCCTCGGCGGCCGCGTTGGCCGGTTCGGCCTCGGCGGCCTCAACCGGCTGGGCCGCGCCACTGACTTGAGACGGGGTTGCGCCACAACCGCTTAAAAGGGCCAGGCTAAAGCCGATAAAAATAGTGAACAGAATCGCATATTTTGAACGCATTGTTCCTCCTCGTATAAATCTTTGAAAATACACCCGCCCGGTGTAGGGCGTAAAATTTTACGGCCCTACACCGGGTTGATTTTCATCATCTTAAATAATTTTTTTCCGCAGGTGGTCGCTCACCCGGTCGATGACGGTGACGGTGATGATGATCAAGATCATCGCGCCCAGAAGTTCCTGATATTGGAAGAGGGCCAGATACTTGTTGATGGTAAAGCCCACACCCCCTGCGCCGACCAACCCCAGAATGGTGGCCGAGCGAACATTGTGCTCAAAGAGCAGCAGCGAGTAGGAGGCCATGACCGGCAGGGCTTGGGGCATGACGCTGTAGATAAAATTCAGCAGCCGGTTGGCGCCGGTGGCCTGGACGGCCAGAACTTGCTGCGGATCGATCGACTCGATTGACTCGGCGTAGAGTTTGCCCAACGACCCGACCGAGCCGACGGCCAGGGCCA
Organism: uncultured Chloroflexota bacterium; assembly: GCA_937864185.1. Taxonomy (GTDB): domain Bacteria; phylum Chloroflexota; class Anaerolineae; order 4572-78; family J111; genus JAGRBY01. Next base: position 17,173 of record CALMIS010000339.1, on the reverse strand, counting down.
GCACGCCGCCGAACGGCCCCAAGCCTACGGCCGCCACAAAGATCAAGGCAAAGACGATGTCCGGGATGGCCCGGTTGGCGTTGAGCAGCATCCGGGTGGTTTGGTAAACCCAGGGGTGCGGCGAGGTATTGCGGGCCGCTAGCAAGCCAAAGGGCAAGGAAAGTAAAATACCGCCGCTGGTGCCGACGATGGCCATCTGGATGGTTTCGATGATGGCGGTCAAAATATCAGGGTAGGGGATAATCACATTGGGAAAACCCAGGCTGGGCAGGCTTAGACCCAGAGCCGGCAGCGTCACCGCCGGGGTAACGAGCGGGGTGGGGGTGAGCTCAAACTGGGGCGGAAAAAGGCGAGCGATAAAGTTGATGATGTTCGGGACTCCGGCGGCCAACTCGGCGGGGCTGGCGTTGGTCCCGTTGAAAGCCCAGACGTAGGCGGCAAACAAAGCGATTGCCCCCATGATGAAGCGCGTACTGACCTCAGGCCAGGGGCTGAGGAGTCTGCGCCTTAACTCGCCGGCGTCTACGTGGGTCGAGGGTGGCTCGCCGGCCGGAATCGATTGCTCGCGTCCGATGGTGGTGGTCGTCATTTATGTCTCCTCTGATGCTGCTAAAACGGATCTACGCCGCTATGACCACCGGTTTCTTATCAAACCGGTAGATGCGATCCAAGGCCGCCTCGTTAAGCGCGGCGGGCGGGCCATCGAACACGACCACGCCCTCGGCAATGCCGATCAGGCGATCGACAAAGGCTTTAGCTAATTCCACCTGATGCAAGTTGATCAGGGTCAGCACTTTGTCCTCGCGAGCCACCCGGGACAGCACGTTGATGACCTGCCAGGCCAATTCGGGATCAAGGCTGGCTACCGGTTCATCGGCCAGGATGATTTTGGGCTGTTGGGACATGGCCCGGGCAATCGAGACCCGCTGCTTTTCGCCGCCGGAGAGTTGATCGGCCCGATGCGTGGCCCGGTGGAGCATGTTGACTCGCTCCAGGTTGTGCAAGGCAATCTGGCGGTGATCTCGCTCAAAAAATCCGACGGCACTCTTGAGCGTCAAATTGTGACCCAGCCGGCCACACAAAACATTGGTGATGACCGGCAGCCGGCCAACCAGGTTGTACTCCTGCCAGATAAAGCCGATCTGGCGGCGGAGAGCGGTAAGCTGATCTTCGGGGAGCCGCGTGATCTCCTGCTGGTCCAAAATGATGCGGCCGGAGGTGGTCTGTTGGAGCCCGTTGACACACCGGAGCAAAGTCGATTTGCCCGCCCCCGACCGGCCAATGATGGCGATGATTTCGCCTTGGTCAGCGGTCAAACTAATCGATTTCAGGGCTTCGGTGCCGTTAGGATAAGTGACTCCCAGGTTTTCTATTTTCAGCAGACTCATACGAGCTCCTCCCGGCGGTTGGCTAGGCTCGGCCGTGGGAAGGGTGGGATTGAAGAGGTGAAATGGGGTGGAGAGTTAGGTTGATGAAGCCGGTGCGTTTATCTCAACTTTGAAACAAGGCCGAGTATAGCAGGTTGGATTTAAGACCGATTTAAGGTGAAGTAAAGAGTCTATTAAGAATAAAATTGTGATGGTCAAGGGTTGTCGAGGAACGATTAAGCAGTTGTAAATCCGAAGTTAACTTTCATTAAAACGGGTAGACCCTCAAGGTCTTTAAAACTTCTAGGGTCCTGTCTAAAAATCTAAGGGCCAGGCCTGATGGCAGATCCAATTACCGTTACAGTGACGCTCGTAAAAACGAAGTTCCCAGCCGGACGGGGCCTGGGGGTCGATGATAGTCCGGGCCAGGTGAGCTAAGCGCTCGTGCTGCGCCGGGAGAAATTGATAAGCAAAGCTCAGGTGCAGCCACTGCTTCAGCCGCAGCGGCGCAGCTAAGCTGGGAGAATCGACCCGGCTGGCAAAGTCGGCCACCAGCGCTTTGACCCAAGGGGCTTCAAGTTCCAGACCGTGGAAGTCCGGTTCGAAGACGGTCCGGGTGATGTGAATCGCGGTCTGCGGGCGGTGGGCCTGGCTTGTCCAGAAGGCGCTTTCGATGGCATTTAAGTAAAGAGGCAAGGCCGCAGCCTGATCATGGAAGAAACCGGTTAAGCTGCAGTGAGGCATGTAATTGTGAGCCGGGTTGGGGCCACACTCGGCCCGGCTGCGCTCATAGTAAGCGTCAATCTGTTCGGCCAATTCGCCAAAAGGGCAGGCATAAACAATGAATTGGGTCGGTCCATTTCCGTTGTGCTGAATCATCGGTCTTGCTCCAGCAGTTTAATATCGACTCAAGACGGCAAGTTTGCTATCTAAACTATCGCGCTCGGCAAAGCAGCATTGCAAATGTCGCTGGCCAACGCCCGAAAAAGCGGTGCGTCCAGACAAAACTCGCCGGTTATCCGTAATTGAAAGATCGCCCGGCTCGAGTCTGAAGCAAAACTGAAACTGTGGGCTGGCCAGCATCTGGCCAAAAGTGATATAGGCCTCGTAGTAGGCCTCCATCTGAGTTGACTCGAGGTAGAAGGGGCTGGCGGCATGATTACTAAAATAGATGGCTTCGATCTCATGCCGGCTGTTCAAGCGGATCACCGGCGTTTCGTGGGTCAGGCTGGTTTGCTCATCACTATAATGGAAGCGAATGGGGATGGTCGAGAGAAGTATAAATTTTTCGAGGGCCTGGCGGCGCAAGGTATCGGCCACCATAAAACCATCGACTACGACCGACTCGCCCCCTTCCAGGCTGGAGGAGAGGCAGTGAAAAAGCTGTAAGGTGGGCGCCGGATTGCGATAGGCATTGGAGGTGCAGGGATCGACGGTTAGATTGGTGTAAGTCAGTTTGGTGGGCGTAACCGAGTTCTTGACGTCAAAGTAGCGACCAAAATTTGTTTCTCGGACAAAGCCAAACAGCTCAACAACCTCGGCTACCGCGCCGGATTTCAGCGGGACTCCGCGCAAAATAGCAAAGCCGTAATCCTTGATCATCGCCAACCACAGCCGCAAAGCGTTTGGATCGGTGGTTACAGCGGTGTAGGGCAGCTCGGGGATGGCCTGCTTAAAGATACCCCCCCACAGCTTGTGCTGATCGCGCCAAGTGGGCCAGGTGGCATTTTGGTAATCGTGTCCGCGCAGCCAAGCGGGGGCAAAGGTGCTGACCTGCGAGTCGTTGGCCCAAACGATCTCGATGAGACCGTTCTCCAACTGCTGGGCCCGTCTGGCTTTCAGCCGGGGCGGGAGAGTGGCGGTGTAGATGGTTCGCTGCCCGTTGGCATGGTGCGCTTCGCGGGCATTGTCCCGCAACCAGACGTAGTGAAATTCACTGCGACCGCCGTCGGTCCACTCGATGACCAAGGTGCGGGCCAGGCAAGTCAACCTGGCAACCGTAACCGGGGTAGTCTGGTCGATTAGCATTTTCAGATAACCGCAAGCCGGGGGCGAATCACTCGGGCCAGCTCCGGCAGAAGATCCGGGTGACCGCCGACGACCGGCTCAGTCGTTTTGCGACCATCAAGCAGCTCGTTGTAGTCGATCTCCCGGCCGGATAGGTAGCGGAGAACACCTCCGGCACGCTGCAAGATGGCGGCGGGCGCCACCAAATCCCAAATATGCGGGCTGGGCAGGAAGGTCGCCGTCGCCGCGCCGCGAGCGGTGTAGATCAGGTTGGCCACGGAACTGCCCATGGTGCGGGTGATCCCGAGATCGATCTGGAACCGGGCGTGGGATTTGGCCGTAACCGCCAAGAAACCCTGCTGTTCCCAGCCGGTGCGGACCGCGCCGCGCAGGTCGCGGCGGTGATGATAGACCTCGTCCGAGCCCCTAGTGTAGGTGAGATCATCGAGCAGCGGCATATAAAAGAGGCCGAAGCCGGGTTGGCCGTGGACCAGCAGACCAAGGGTGATACCCCAGCCCGTCAGGCCCTGGCTGAAGGCGGTGGTCCCATCGATGGGATCGATCACCCAGATGCGGTCCGGCCACGATCCATTCTGCCCGCTGAGCGACTCTTCGGACACTAGCCCGTCGTTAGGAAAGGTCTCCTGGATTTTTTGCGAGAGGAAAGTATCGATGGCTCGATCGGCCGGGGTGACAAAAGACTGGTCAGCCTTGTTCTGGACGGTATCCAGCCGGTCGAAGTAGGGCATCGCCAATTCGCCGGCCTGACGGGCCCAGGCAATCACTCCTTCGATTTGGTCAGAGCTTAATGGACTTGGCATAGAAGCACGCTTTCTTATCCGCTTCTGCGTGAGTCTATGACCAAGGATTTAAGCCAAAGTTAATGCGGCTTTAAGTTATGGTAAAGGGGCGATTAAAGTTCATTAATGTCGTCCTCCGAGGCTACACTGGGCGGGAGCGTGAAATAAAAACAGGCGCCGTGACCCACTTGGCCCTCGGCCCAAACGCGCCCGCCGTGGCGATGAATGATCCGCTGGACAATGGCCAGGCCGACGCCGGTGCCTTCAAACTCGTGTTCACTGTGCAGGCGTTGAAAGACGCCAAAAAGTTTATCAACGTACTGCGGATCGAAGCCGGCTCCGTTATCGCGCACGGCGTAGATATTTTCCTCACCCTGCCGGCTACTGCTAATTTCGATGAGGGCCCGTTCTTGATTGGCCGAAAATTTGATGGCATTGGCCAGGAGATTATGCCATACCTGCCGAATCAGACTGGGATCCCCAACGGCCGGGGATAAAAGGTCGCTGTGAAACTCAAGGCGTTCCCGCTCTTCGGGCGTGGTTATACTGTGAAATACGGAAGTCGCCAGCCGATCCATATGGATGGGGCAGCTCTGCAGCGGCGCCCGGCTCAGGCGGGAGAAGGCGAGGAGATCATCAATCAACTGGCCCATGCGTTGAGCCTCGTTCTGCACTACCGCGCAGATCCGGCGGCCTTCATCATCCAGGATCGGCTCATACTCTTCGACGAGAATGCCGGTATAGCCATTGATCGCCCGCAGGGGAGCTCGTAAATCGTGGGAGACCGAGTAGGCAAAGGCTTCCAGCTCTTGGTTAGCCGCTTCCAGTTGGGCCGTGCGCACTGTCACCCGCTGTTCTAGCTCTTCATTGAGCCGGTGAAGCTGCTCCTCCTGCTCGCGTAAGGCCTTTTCGGCCCGTTTGCGTTGGGTAATGTCTACCATAATCGAGATGACACAAGGGGTATGGTCGATCTCGATCATTTCATTTGAAATGAGCAGATCCAGGATTTCGCCGGACTTGGCTCGTAGGCTGACTTCATAATCATGCTTCGAACTCGTCTCTTGCAGTCGCCGGATAAGGTCCTGCGGCGTGGTGGAGAAGGTTAGAACATTCAAGTCGTAAGCCGTGCGGCCGATGACTTCGTCCCGGTGGTAGCCAAAAATGCGCTGGTAACTCTCGTTGGCATCGATAATGATCGCATCGTTCAGGCGGGTGAGCGTGACCGCTGCTGGATTGGCATGAAAGGCTTTGGCAAAGCGTTCTTCCGAGTGGCGCAGCGCCGCGATGTGACGGCGGATGAGCTCGTACAAGAGCATGGCAGTGACCATGATATAGCCCCAGCCTTTTAGCATGCTGACCCGGATCAACGCCGCCGGATCACTGACCAAAGCTACAGCCAATCGATCAGAAAACAAAATCCAGAGCACGCCGAGCAACAGGTAGAGCCCAACAATTTTGATCACGCCCCAGTTTCGATCTACGGCCGGCGAGGTCAGGTGAAGATCTTGCATGGTAGACTCCTTGGGTGTGAAAGCAGCTTGCTCCAGCACTACAGATTTTGCAGGAGATCCTCATTGGTGGAGTATTTGGCTAACAGGTTAAGCAGCAGCAGGATCGCCTCTTGGGGCGAGCGTTCAACCAGATCGCGGCGGAGTTTGATCAAACTGGCGTGGGCATCCGGCTGGCGAAGCTGCTCTTCTTTGCGAGTACTGCTGGCGGTCAGATTGATCGCGGGGAAAATGTAAGCCTCGGCCAGGCTGCGGTCGAGCACAATTTCGCTGTTGCCTGTGCCTTTAAACTCCTCGAAGATGAAGTCGTCCATTCTGGACCCGGTGTCGATCAAGACCGAGGCCAGAATGGTGACCGAGCCGCCGTTTTCAATGTTGCGAGCCAGACCAAACAGCCGGCGCGGGATCTGCAGCGCCTCGGCTTCAACCCCGCCGGAGAGGGTCCGGCTGCGCCCACCGCGCGCGCCTTGCAGGTTGAAGGCCCGCACCAGGCGAGTCAGGCTGTCGACCAGCACCACTACGTCACGACCGCACTCCAGTTCGGTGCGAACGTGGGCCAGCATGAGCTCGGATAGCTCCGTGTGCTCGCGCACCGGCTGATCGCTGGAGCTGGCGAAAACCTCGGCCGCCGGCAGAGTCCGCCGAAAATGAGTGACTTCTTCGGGCCGCTCGTCGATCAGGAGCACGATCAGGCGGGTCTCGGGATTATCGGCCAACATCCCCTTGCCGATCTGCTCGATGAGGATGGTCTTGCCGGCTTTAGGCGGGGCCACAATCAAGCCGCGCGTGCCTTTGCCAATCGGGATCAAGAGATCGATGAGCCGCATCCCAACGTCGCCCCCGGCTGACAATTTAAACGGCTCCGTCGGATCGATGGCCACCAGTTGCCGAAACGGCGTTCGTTGTTGGAAGGCCTCGGGTGTCATACCGCTCACCGTCTCAACCGTGGCGAGTTGGGCTCCGCCTTTGCCGCTCCGGGTTGAACCGGTGACGGTCGCCCCTTCGACTAGATGGTAGTTTCGGACCAGCTTGGCCGGCACCGCTACTCCGTGCTGGAGGTCTTCCGGCGTTCGGAGAACCCCGGCTCCATTATCGGTCAGTTTAAGAATACCGCTTGTTGTGTTAGTCATTTTTTTTCATTCTGGTGTTCACTAAAAAAATCGGGCTCCGCCTGGAGCCCGATTTAACCTCAATTAATAAAGCATCCACCTACGCCGGTACCGCGGCCAGATGCTCAATCCGGGTTCCCAAGACCTTTAAGAATTCAGCCATCCAGCGGGGGTGAGCCGGCCAGGCCGGGGCGGTGACCAGGTTGCCATCGACAACCGCTTCGTCAACCGGGATATTGGCGTAGGTGCCGCCGGCCCGGGTTACATCGGGGCCACAGGCCGGATAAGCGGAGCAGTTTTTGCCTTCAAGCACCCCGGCCGCGGCCAAGACTTGAGCCCCGTGGCAGACTGCGGCTATGGGCTTGTTCTCCATTGCAAAGTGCTGCACCATCTCAATCACCCGCGGATTGAGACGAATGTACTCGGGCGCTCGCCCCCCGGGTATGACGAGCGCGTCGTACTCTCGCTCGTCAATTTCAGCGAAGGTGGCGTTGAGAGCAAAATTGTGACCAGGCTTTTCGGTATAGGTCTGGTCGCCTTCAAAATCGTGAATGGCCGTTTTGACCGTGTCCCCGGCTTTCTTATCGGGGCAGACCGCGTGGACGGTATGGCCCACCGTCAGCAACGTTTGAAACGGGACCATTACTTCGTAATCTTCAACAAAGTCACCAACCAGCATCAGAATCTTTCTGCCTGCCATAGATGTAAACCTCCTTTGGTTTGGTAATGGGTCAATAAATTAGGGAAGCAATTAAGTAGATAGAGCGTTATTTTAATCAAAAAACGGCTGGCTGTAAAGCTTGTCGTCAGAAACGGACGGTACTAGGTTTAGGGCAGACTGACAAGTTCTCAGAACTCATTAGGTCTATCTCCCCGCGGCCAGTGGCGCCGGGCTGAGGGTGATATTGGTTAAGTAAAGAAAATCGTCGGGCGAGCCATCGGTGCGGGGCAGGCGTTGGCCCGAGTTGGCCAGATACAGCCCGGCCACCAGCGGATAACTGCCGGGTGGCGCCTGCTCGGGTAGCCGCAGGCCGTATCCTTGGGTGACGGTTTGCCCCAGCCGCAGCGGCGATTGGTCAAGCTGTTCCCCATTGAATAGCAGCCGGTCCTGCTGGGCCAAATTCTGGTTTGAGCTCTGATCGATCAACTGTACAAAGCCGATCACGCCGCCGGTAGCAAATCCGTCAGGGCTGCCGAGAGTCGGCTCGTCCACGTGCCAGGTCAGCCGGACCTTGAGAATCTGACCGGCTTCAAGTTCGGTCGTCAGAATCGCGGCCTCCCGAAGCTGGAATCCTTCCTGGAAGGAAACATTGAGCGGGATCGTCAGCGGAGTTTCACCGGCCGGTAAGGCATAGCTGGTCAGGCGACCGCTCATTTCATACCACCGCTCCCAGACGGGAAAGGCGCGCTGCTCCAGGAGAGCCCGGGTTTGGCCCAGCCGGTCCTTGGGCGTTAGCCAGCGTTCAAACAACCAAAGCTGTTCGGTTTGGGCTGTGGCGGCCTGCCAGAGGCGCTCACGTTCCTCGGGTTGGATGGCTTTCGGTTCACTTTCGATCCAGGCATAGGTGGGCAGGGGGTGATCCAGGTAAGCCATCAAGTGGGTCGAAAACTCCTGGACGTCCCCAAAGGGCGGCATCGCCACCCAGAGTGGGTCACCCGGCGCCGCTCGAGCGGTTAAGTCCTCCAGCAGCGGGGCGTCGGCTTGGGCCTGTAAGGTGGTTAAAGGCACCTGAGCCGTAGCGCGCATCATCCAGTAGATCAAGCATACGGTCAGGCAGCCCGCCAGCAGCAGACTGAGCGGGTGCGTTGCCAGCGCGGTGATCCGGTTAACCGGCAGCGAGCCTTGATCGTCAACGGCCGCTGCGACTCGTGGGTTGCGACCGTCCCGGCTCAACGGGGCAGGATCGTCTCTTGCGGTTGTAACCAGCGCTACCCCTAAGCCGGCCAGTGCCAGTAAGATCAGCGGCGGGAGCAGCATTGACGCTCGAGTCGTCCAGCCAAGGGCTCCGCTGCTCAACCAAATCAGGTCGGTTTGGCCCTCTAGCAAAATTTGCCAGTGGCCCAGTGGCGGAAAAGCGGCCCAATTAAAGACATAGTTGTCGTTGCGGCCCAGGCGAAGAAAATGCTCGTTGAGGTCAACGGCAACGCCCAGAAAATTAATAAAAAAGCCTGCCAGCGCCAGGAGCGCGATCGCCCCCAGGGCCAGGCGTCGGCCCAGAGGCCGAGCCAGCCAGGAGCGCTCCGGCGGCTGGCGGAGGTGAGCCAGCGCCGCCGCCACAAAAAGCATCAGGAGCGGCAGGGTGTGCAGGAAGAAGCGCGGTCCCCAGACCCAGGTGCTGCCCCAGGAAAACCAGGAACCGTAAAAGAGCCAGTAAAAGATGGTCAGCCCGAGCAGGAGGCCAAGGTAGGGACGGGGCAGTCGCCGCCAGGCGGGGCGCAGGCCAAAGAAGATGAGCAGAGTCAGCGGTGCATAAATGAAGAGCCCGGTGCTAGGGCTCACCAGCAGCCCGATAGCCCCTTCCCAGGGCCGGTGAAAGAGGATCTCTCGATTGTAGCCGGTTTCAGTGATGCTGCCAAAGCGAATATAATTGAAGTAGAGGAGACCCAGCAGGGTCAGGCCGGGCAGCAGGCCGTAAGCCGCCAGCCAGAGCCAGCGAGTCGGCTCGCGTAGACTGTTCAACACCTGGCGGCCGGAAAGGCTAATCACGGGAGCCGGCAAGCCAAAAAAGAGGTACAAGCCCACGACCCCCACCGCCATCGCCGCCTCAAAGCGCATCGTCAGGCTCAGGGCCATGGCCAGGCTACAGCCTGCCAGCCACCACCAGCGGCGCGCAGAAGAGCGGTGAACCAGGCGATAAACCGCCCAGCCGGTCAACAGAAAGGCAGCAGCCACCACGGCATGTTCCCATAGATAGTGGGCATAGACAAGCGCCAGGCTGCACAGACCGTAACCCAAGCTGGTAGTCGTGGCCACCCCTCCGGAAAAACCCAGATCAAGCAGCCACAGCAGCAGCAGACTGCCGGTTAAAGCCGTGATCAAGGCACAGGTCAGTAGACTCATTTGGACCGCGTTTAGACCGGTGAAGGTATGTCCCAGCCAGATCAGGGGCATGGCGAGCAGAGAGATCCCCGGCGCTTTCTTGGTATAGAGATTGTTATCGGTGCCCCACAAGCCGGGTGGGGTCGAGTGCCAGTGGTTAGTCCAAATAAACTGATTGACATCGGCCCGGCCGTGCTGCACCAGATTGTTCCCCACCGCGTAGCCGACAAACTCGTCCATAATGTGCAGTTTGCCGGAAAAGGTGAGCAGGTAAACGGCCAGGAGCAACAAGCCCAGCCAAAATGATAATGCCACAGATCTCATAAGTTTGCGTCCGCAGCTCATGGTAGGTCAAAAGCGGGTGAGCAGCAAGATTGAAACGGAAGACTGCTGGCGTTTGTAGGAATTGGGTTAGAAATTCAATACTTTTGTGCTACTTGTCAGCGATCCCAACCAATGATATGATGAATTTAGGCTTTTAGAGTCTTTACATTTGATCATGGTTTCTGAAGAGCACTCCACAACTACTCCGGAATCTAGCGCCAAGGCCCTTCCTCGATTTGGTGTCAAATCCCGCATCTTCATGCCCCTCTCCGCGTTAGTTATTGTCCTCATCCTTAGTTTTGTGGCCTACATCACCGGCTCCGAGGTGGTCACCGTCGAGCTTCTCTTCGTCGCCATTCTGGGATTAATGATTGTGGTCGGGGCCGGGCTGATTTCGGCGCGGCGGGTGGACTACCGCCTTCGCAAGATAGAAGCCGTGGCCGAGCGGGTGGCTAAGGGCGATTTTAGGGTGCGGATCGACGATGGTCATCAAGATGAGGTGGGCCGCTTAGCCCGGGCTTTTAACCAGATGATTATCAGCCTCGATCAACTCCAAGGCAGCCGCGATTTGCTGAGCCGCACCATGTCGCCGACCGTCCGCCAGTCCTTGATTGAAAATGGGCTGGATTTTCGGGGTATTGTTCAAGATGTGGCGATCCTGTTTGTCGATATCCGGGAGTTTACCCAAATTACGGAGAGTCACCACAACACAGAGCAACTAGTTTTTTTTCTCAACGATTATTACACGACGATTGCCAATCAGGTCCACAGCGGCGGCGGGATCATCGGTAAATATGCCGGTGATTCGATTTTGGCCTATTTCGGCGCTCCCACTCCGCAGCCTATCTCCAAATCGGCCACCGAGGCTTTGCTCACGGCCCTGGCGCTCCAGGACGCTATTGGCGAGCTGAGCCAACGCTGGCAGTTGTTAGGATTGCCGCCGATTCGGATTGGGATCGGTATCAGTATGGGGCCGGTGGTGGCCGGCCCGGTCGGCTCGGAAGAACAATTTGAATACACCGTTATTGGTGACGCGGTCAATTTGGCCTCGCGCTTGCAAGCGTTAACCCGGAATGTGAGGGGATACAGTATGATCATCAGCGCTGAGCTTTACGAGGCCTTGGAGAAAAAAATTCGGGATCAGGTCCAGGTGGTTGAATTCGATGCCTACGAGGCTATGTCTACCGCCGAGCGCTCAAAGGCCTTGCTGCGCTTTGTCGATTTTGGCGAGGTCTTGGTCAAGGGCAGAAAGGGGCCGGTCAATGTCTTTGGTATCCCGGATTGAGCGACTCAGCCTGGTGTACTAACTGCCTATTCCGCCAGCACCGACTCCACAAACTCGGTCAGCCAAAACCGAAGGGGCAGCGTAAAATAGCCCACGTGCCCGCCGTGCGGCACAATCAACACCCGTAACAACTTGGATACCTCTTGGAAGGCCTGCAAATCCTTAACCGGAATGATCGGATCATCCGCTGCCGTCAGCAACGTAACCGGATTGGTCAACCCCACCATCATCTCCGGCCTCACCCGGTAACTGTTAAAATAACTCAGGGCGTTTGGGTGAGGGCTGTAGCGGGACATAATGGCCTCGGTCATAGCCATGCAGCTCCCGGAATAAATCTCCGGCCCAAAGTGGTAGCGATCCGGGAAGAGTTGTTGCTTTTTCTGGAGCGAAATGCGCCACCTTTTCCGAAAGTAGCGCAAATAGATCGGATTGCGATCCAGGGCCAGCGTTGCTTGATGAGGGTTAACCGCCGGGTTAACGGCAATTACGTGCTGCAAAGTCGGAATCGGATTGTACTTGTGCCGCCAGGCGATCCGTAGGGCAAAGCTGCCTCCCAGCGAGGCCCCCACCACGTGAAACGGCAGTTCCGGCGCCAGCCGGGCCACTTGCCGGGCTGCATCAAAGACTTCGTCCAGGAGGTCGCCCCGAAACAGACCGGGATTGAGCTGGTGAGTTTCGCCGTGATCGCGATAATTGAGGCGGAAGACGGTATAACCTCGTTGAAACAGATGCTGCCCAAGCGTAAGATTGTACCTCGATTCTGTACAGCCCAGCCAGCCGTGCAGCAAGAGCACCAGCCCTTTGCTTGACCCGGGTTGGGGTGTGTAAAAGCCCTGCAAGCGAACCCCATCGCTGGTGGTCAGGATGACCGGCTGGGAGGCGGCTAGTAGTTGCGTGCCGTCCCGCCGGTAAAGACTTGGCACGATCGTCTGCAAATGTTGGTTCCGGATTAAGATGGACGGAGAAAAGGTTGCCGACCGTGGTTTAACCGATTGGCTCATGAGCTGCCTCGAGTCTGGTGATATAAGAAACTTAACCCGCCCATCGTACTCAGCAAAATACCGGCCACGGTGGTGAGCCAGCCCCAGCCCAGCGAGACGGGCCCATGGTAGGCTTGGCTGAGACCCGGCTGAACCAGACTAAACTGCCAGATCGGTAGAATCACGGCCGGTACATTTAGGCCAACCAGGATAATAATCAGCCAGCGGAGCGGTAACCAGCGCAGCCACGGCGCGCCCACCACGAGTACCAAAGCCAACCCGGCCAAAAGGGTTTGCCAGCGGAATTCCGGGGCGATTAAGATGCCAGGCGTCCAGACCGGCGACAGCGAGGCTAAGGCCAGCAAGATCACGCCCAGCCGCAGCGGCCAACGGACCCAGACGGGTAGGTGAAGGCCTCGATTTTCGGTGAAGAGCGGCAGGGCCAGCATCGCCAAAAACAAGGGCCACAAAAAGTAGAGCCGTTCAATTTCCGTCTGGCCCAGTCTTACTTCCGGCAGAAACTTCACAAATTCAGCCAAACCGGGGGCGGTGAGCTGCAAAGCCACCGGTTCGCGCCAGACCCACGGTAAGAAAGCGCCCCCCAGGCCGGTCAGCCCCAGGCCGGCCGGCAACAAGACTCGGCTCACCGCCAAAGACCCGCGGTGAAAAATGAAAAGTGGAAAATGAAAAATGAACAAACCCAACCTCCAACCCCTCCGGGACAATGAGCAATTAACAATGAGCAATTAACAATGAACAATTAGCAATGAACAATTAACAAACCTACCCCTTCAATCTCCAACCCTTTGACTTTCCAATCTTCCAATCTTCCAACCTTCCCATCCTCCATCCATCCGCCCTTCCAACTCCTCCTCTTCAATCCCCAACCACGCCACTCCTGATCTCCACCTCAGCCAGGCCCAGACTGGTGCCCGCCGGATGGCCGGCCATATCTAAGAGATCGAGCCGTTCAAAGGTTTCAGGCAAATAGAGCCCGACCATCAGCGGATAGCGTCCCGGCGCTATCTCCGGCGACAACCCGATGGCGTGCTGATCGGCGATAATCTGGCCAGGACGCCAGGCGTCGGTTGGGTAGGTCCAGCAGACGGGGACTCCATCGGCTTGGGCCACCGGGCCGGACTCGCTCTCTAGATGGGCAAAGATCTGGTAGCCGGCCGGAAAATGGGCCAGGGTCTGCCAGTAGAGCGTCACCGGCAGCCGCCCGGCGGGGTAGGCCCGGCGAGTGTCGAGGTCATAGCCAACCAGCCGCACCAAGGGACCGTAGGTCGCGCTGCCAAATTCGGCCCCAACTGGCACCGCGCCTCGGGCCGACCGGGCAAAGGCCGCCGGTTGAGCCGAGGCGTCGAAGGCTTGGGCCAGGGCCGCTTCCTCTACCGTGCCAAATTGCGGCTGGGCCGGCCGTTGTTGCATGATGCGGAGTTGCTTCTGATTTGGCAAGACCACCCGGCCCACTTGTTCGTAAGCGCCGACCAGGAGATCCTGAGGGGTATCAACCGGATCAACCAAGTCGGTCGCTAAAAAATAGTATTCGGGCTGTGGGTCGCAAGCCCGAGGCGCCCCCCGGGTGTACCAGGTGGTTACGTCTGGCTCCTCGTTGCTGCCGTAATCGCCGGCCAGGTGACCGGTGGCTATTTTTTGGCCCACGGCCTTCCACCCGGCGCGGTGGACAAAGCCAAAGAAACCGGCTGTAGGTGGCTGATCGAAGGGCGTCCAAAAGAAAGCCAGCTTGCCCCGAGGATAATCCTGCCAGTAGCTAACTTCGGTCCGGAGAAAGGCGTTCCATAGAAACAGGACCGCCAACGCCAGGCCAAGCAGCAGAAAGCCGTTGGCCCAGCGGCGACTGGGCGAGGAGGCAAGCAGCCGAGACTCTGAGCCCTCAGCCTCAAACTCAGGCGCGCTCCCGGCTGGTCCCTCGGAACGATGTTCAACCAAAGCCAGCCAGCCCCAGGCAGCCAGCAGCGACCAGGCCGGGACGATCGTGTAAATATGGGTCAACCCTAAAGCCACCACAAAGTTGTAGCCTAAGAACGGTACCCCCAACCAGGCGAGCAGACCCTGCTGCGCCGATCCCAGCGGCAGGGTAAAAAAAGCGGCCAGCAGCAGCAATCCGAACGGCAGCCCGCTCAGGTCTAGGCCATCAAAATGCAGCAGTCCGGGCCAGAGGGCGACGGCTCCGGCCAGCAGGCCCAACAGCGCCAGAGGCCGGTTCCACCGACTCGACCAGAGGAGCCAAACCAAGAGGCCTAACACCAGTAGCCCGGTGAAGGCGATGTAGTAAAACGAGCTGTAAAAACTGTTGAAGTGAAAGAAATCGGGTAGATTGTTACGTAGCTCGTTGCCAATCCGGCCGCTCACGTATTCGCCGGTGCGATTGGCTTGGGGATCAAGCCCGAACGGCAGGTAAAAGGGCAAAGCTACTCCGGCGGCTCCAAGCGCGAAGAACGCCAATGAAGGGAGCCGCCGGGCTATCGATCCAGGGGAAGGCTTGTTCGCCACCAACAGCCAGCCGAGGGCTGGCAGCACCAGAATGGCGTCGTAATGGGCCAATAGCCCCATTCCCAGACAGAGGCCACTCGCCAAGGCTAACGCCGGCTGGCGGTTTGCCTGCCACCGGATGGCCAGCCAAAAGGCCAGCGCGCTAAACCAAACGACCACAGCCTGGTACTGCACAATCCGGCCAAAGGCCACCATAAAGCCGTTAACCGCCAGGAACCCTGCCGCCAACAGGCCCAGCCGCCGCCCGCCGAGGCTGGTGCCAATTAAATAGAGAGTGCCTACGGCGGCTACCGAAGCCAAGGTAAAGGGCAATCGGGCTGACGCTTCGGTGATGGTGCCGGTTAAGCGCCAGAGGGCCATCGGCAGCAGGACTTCAGCCGGACCTTTGGCGCGCAAGAACAGGGCGTTGTCGTGACCTTCCAACCCTTCCGCTGCGGCAAGCATCGCCAGGGCCTCATCGCCCTGAAATTCGCTGTAGCCGAGATTGCCGGCCCGCAGTACCAGCGCCAGCCCCAGGATGATGGCGAGTGGGAGTCCGGAATTCATTCCTGACTCCCAAATTATTTTTGGTGTCGGGCCATGGTCTCGGATAAATTCTCGCTTGGCTGGCCTGAAGCGCCACAAAGCCGTTAAAGCGAACAAGTTGAGACCCAGGAGTAACTGCCAGGCGGGGATCGGGCCGGGTAGGTAGTGGAGCAGCAGCCCGAGCAGGCTGGAGAAACTGTAGCTGATCGCCGTGGCCAGGATCAGATATTCACAGAGGAAGTCGATGTTGAAAGGAGATCTGGGCCGGTGACTCTCGGCCCGATTTGCCGGGTGAGCCAGGCGGCCTAACTCAGCGGCCCAGCCCAAACCGGGTAGAAAACCGATGAGCAGCAGCGCCCCTAAGAGGCGTAGCGGGTGCCCCTCGGCGAGCAGGAGCGATAGGTTAGCCCCCAGTAGACCGATGAGATACCAGCGGGCAGCAGGTTTAAGAGCCATAGGCTAGACGTAAATCGGCCGGGAAGAGTGGTTCACTATCAGGCCCTGACCTCGAGGCCGGCGGTGAGCCCTTTTTGGCCGAGGCCGGCCTCAATCTGTTGGCCAAGCCCGAAGAACAGAGCTTTGTCAAGCGCCAGTGCGGCCAGGGCCGTATCGTGCGCCGCCAGGCCAACCAGTTCGGTCACGCTAAGCTGGTCGGGGCGGGTTCGACCGGCCAGGCGCCCGGCGATTACGTCACTGAGCTTTTGGAGATCAGCCTTTAGGTTATCAGAGGCGTGGCTCAACTCGCCCTGCTGCCGGCAGCGATCCGGGTTGTCGGCCCAGAGCAGATCAGCCCGGCTCAGAAGAGCAGGCTCTAGCCGCGGCCTGGCGACCGGTTCGGCGGAGACGATGGTCAAGTGGGCGCCGGGCTTCAACTCATCGAGCCGGATCGGGCTGGGCAGGGCGATGTCGGTCAGAATAACCAGGTCGGCCTGCTGGAGAACGGCCGGTAACCCTTCAGCCGGCCGGAGGTCAAGCGCGTGCTCTTCGATCAACTGGCGAATGAACGTATCGACCGCCAGGGGTGGACTATCCCACACCCAGACTACCCCCGGTTGGCGGAGCGCAAGCAGGGCCTTGAGTTGGTAGTAAGCCTGAGGGCCGGCCCCAAGCACCGCGACCTTTTCTAACCGAGGATTGGCTAAGGCTTCCGCGACTAAGGCTCCCACCGCCCCCACCCGAAGATTGGCTAAATAGCCGTTATCGACCATAAGCGCCGCGGGTAGCCCGGTTGCGGTTTCAAAGACGGCTAACAAGCCGCTGTCGACGGGCAGGCCGGCCTTTGGATTGTCTACATAGTGGCTGCCAATCCGGACGGCAAAATAGGGCGACTCGCTAAAGTGGACACCCGTCACCTGCACCTTGCCGTTTACATCCGGCAGATCGAGGCTAAACCCACCCGGCGTCTCGAGCCGCCCCTCCGCCGAAGCCAGCAAGGCAGCGCGAATGGCCTCGACGGCTTCCGGCAAGGTGATCAGTTGGCGTAGTTCATCTTCATTGAGCAGGAGTAAAGTCATGAGCTTGCTCTGTGCTTAACCATAAGCGTATCTTCTCAATAAATCGCGGCAGCGTTGGTTGAGCTTGCCGAAACCAATGGCCTTCGA
Organism: uncultured Chloroflexota bacterium; assembly: GCA_937864185.1. Lineage (GTDB taxonomy): Bacteria > Chloroflexota > Anaerolineae > 4572-78 > J111 > JAGRBY01. The sequence continues at coordinate 110 of CALMIS010000339.1, read as the reverse complement.
CAAGCTCAGGCCGCGTTATCCCTAGGAAATAGAGAAGTTACCAATAAACTTGGTAAAGTATAACATAAAGCCGGGTGATAACGAAACCGGTTAAGGGGAAGGTTGGAAGG
>CALMIS010000338.1 GCA_937864185.1 uncultured Chloroflexota bacterium | reverse complement strand
GTGGGTTCGACAAGCTCACCCACCGGGCACGCGGCCTGAGCCTGTCGAAGGCCGGCGGTGCCGGTGCGACAGATGTAAGCTCATGCAACGGACCCTAGCCTACTTGGTCTATGGTCTTCCGCCGGTGAATGTGCTATAGTAGTTCCCAAGTGACCCGGCTCCAACTTCTATCAGGTCTTGACGTTAGCCTGACGCCCATTTGACAGAAGAGCCGTATACTTAAGCAGAGCCAACCCAAACCCAACCCCTCCCTCCCGACTTCGTTCACCCGCCTGCTTAACCGCTCATTACCAGCCAAACCGCTCTGTTGCAGCCACAGCTCCGGAGCGACCAGACCTCCGGTTAGCCGTGACCGCTAACCGGCCAACGGGAAGACCCGCTGGGTTAACTCGCTTTGGCCGCCAGCCAGCGGCGGCGCGAGCCCAACTCAGCGGTAACGGCGGAGCCTGCCAGGCCGCGCCATTCTCCAACAAGTGACCGTTTTAACCACCCTGTTTTCCAAATAATTTACCATAGTTTAATAGCCGTACCCTCAGGGCGTTCCCTACAACGATGTGGCCGACTACCCGCACCCGGTTTTTACCTCACGCTTGTGACCGACTGAACCATCCGGGAGCGCCCTTTGTTTTAACAACACTTCTCCGTTGCAGCCACAGCTCCGGAGTAGGATAGACCCGCCCCCGCTCAGCCGGGGGCCCAGCGGCAGCACAGCCCGGCCGAGCCGGCGGAGCCTGCCCACGCTCTACCCGTGACCCTTTTAGTAGAAATCATCCCTTTATTTTCTAACCGTAGACAACGAACCACGAATTTCACTCATTTCACGAATTTTTAATCCGTGTAATCCGTGTAATTCGTGGTTAACCCATTCACTGCTTATCGTTCAGCCCTGATGTGGATACCCAAAGGAACTAGAAATGACCGACTCAAAAACCGCGTTACTTAACAAGATTCAGACCAGAGAGTTGCAGGTGGCCGTCATCGGCCTGGGCTATGTCGGCCTGCCCCTGGCCGTCGAGCTGGCCAAAGCCGGCTTCCGGACCACCGGCCTCGACCTCGACCCGCGCAAGGTGGAGGCGATCAACGCCGGCCGCTCCTACATCGAGGATGTGCCTACGGCCGAGGTGGCCCCGCTGGTGGCCGCCGGCACCCTGCGGGCCACGGCCGACTTCAGCACCCTGGCCGGGTGCGACGCGGTCTCGATCTGCGTGCCGACGCCGCTCTCCAAGACCCACGACCCGGACCTGTCCTATGTGGTCGCCGCGGTGGATGCCGTGGCCGACTCCCTGCATGACGGCATGCTGATTGTCCTGGAGAGCTCCACCTACCCCGGCACCACCGAGGAGATCATCGTGCCCAAGCTGCTGCACAACGGCTTCCGGGTGGGCGAGAATGTCTTTGTCGCCTTCTCCCCGGAGCGGATCGATCCCGGCCGGACCGACTACACCCTCAAGAACACGCCCAAGGTCATCGGCGGAGTGACCCCGGCCTGCGGTCAGGTGGCCGCGGCCCTGTACCACTGCGTGGCCGAGACCGTGGTGCCGGTCAGCTCCAGCAGCGCGGCCGAGATGGTCAAGCTCCTGGAGAACACCTTCCGGGCGGTCAACATCGCCCTGGTCAACGAGTTCTTGATGATGTGCGACAAGCTGGGGTTGGATGCCTGGGAAGTGATCGAAGCGGCGGCGACCAAGCCCTTCGGCTTTACCAAGTTCACCCCCGGCCCGGGCGTGGGCGGCCACTGCATCCCGCTCGATCCGCACTACCTCTCCTGGAAGCTGCGGACCCTCAACTACAACGCCCGCTTCATCCAACTGGCCAGCGAGGTCAACACCGCCATGCCGGCCTACTGGGTCAACCGGGTGGCCGACAGCCTGAACGAGGTCGGCCAGGCGGTCAAAGGCAGCCGGCTGCTGGTCCTGGGCGTGGCCTACAAACCCAACATCAGCGACGTGCGCGAGAGCCCGGCCCTGGACATCATCCGCCTGCTGGAAGCCCGAGGGGCCCGGGTCAGCTTCCACGACCCCTATGTCCAGTCGCTGGCCCATGAAGGGCTCGATACCCCCGCCGCCGCCTTGACCGCCGCGACCGTGGCCGCAGCCGACGGCGTGGTCATCGCCACCAACCACTCGAGCTACGACTGGGCCTGGCTGCAACAGCACGCCCGGCTGATCGTCGATACCCGCCACGTCTTGCCCCAGGCGAGTGTGGCGGCCCCGGCCCCCGCCTGGGGTTGAAACCCCAGGCTCAAACAGGGGGAAGCCGATTGAAATCGGCTAGTCTTGTCGCCAGTCCGGGTTCTTGTGGGCCCCGACCGGTTCGCCTTTTTGTGAGGGCGCTTCAGCGTCCTTCCCCCTGTCCTAGCCCTGGGCTTCAGCCCGGGGCGACCCACGCCGGCTGAACTGTCCGCCTCCGAGCCGGTAGGCAGCCTTCTTGCTCGGGAAGCAATCAAGAAATAGTGGGGCGCGGACAAACGCTGATTTTCAGGATTTGGTAGTCCTCCTTGTGAGTGCCGTTGAGAGAAATAAACCACGCCTTACGGGTCACACGTGACTCGAATCTCACCGATTAAAAGAAAAATAATCCGTGTAATCCGTGTAATTCGTGGTTAACACCCTTTACCGGCAGACTACCCAGGATTTTTCATCTCATTTATTCCAGGAGACCACCCTATGGCCACCTATCTCGTCACCGGCGGGGCCGGCTTTATTGGCAGTAATCTTGTGACCGCCCTGGTCGAGCGCGGCGAAACCGTGCGCGTGCTGGATAACTTCTCGACCGGGCACCGGGCCAACCTGGCGCCGGTGGCAGACCGGATTGAGCTCATGGAAGGCGACATCCGCGACCCGGAGCAGGTCCGCCAGGCCGTGGCCGGCAGCGACTATATCTTGCACCAGGCCGCCCTGCCCTCGGTGCCCCGCTCCATTGCCGACCCCCTGACCAGCAACGCGGTCAACGTCACCGGCACGCTGACCCTGCTGCAAGCGGCCCGCGAGGCCGGGGTCAAGCGCCTGGTCCAGGCCTCCTCCTCCTCGGTCTACGGCGACAACCCGGCCCTGCCCAAGCAGGAGACGATGGCCACCCGGCCCATGTCACCCTACGCCATCTCCAAGTTGGCGGCCGAGCAGTACGGCCGGGTCTTCTACCAGCTCTACGGCTTTGAGACCGTGGCCCTGCGCTACTTCAACGTCTTCGGCCCCCGCCAGGACCCCGGCTCGCAGTACGCCGCGGTCATTCCCAAGTTTATCACCGCCATGTTGCAAAGTCAGCCGCCGACGATCTACGGCGACGGCCGCCAGAGCCGGGACTTCACCTTCATCGACAACGTGGTCCAGGCCAACCTGCGGGCCTGCACCGCCCCCGAGGCCGCCGGCGGGGTCTTCAACATCGCCTGCGGCGAGCGCTACAGCCTGCTCGATCTGCTCGCCCACCTGGCCGAGCTCACCGGCAGCCCGGCCGAAGCCCACCACACCGCCCCCCGCCCCGGCGACGTGCCCCACTCCCAGGCCGACATCAGCCTGGCCCGCGCGGTACTGGGCTACGAGCCGGCCATGACTTTTGGCGAAGGGTTGGCCAGGACGGTGGCTTGGTTGGGAGAAAAAATAAACCACAGATTACACAGATTTCACTGATTATGTCTTTTTTATCTGTGTAATCCGTGAAATCTGTGAAAAAACCAGGTTTTTGAATATTCGGAAGGGATAGAAGGCCAAATAATTTCCTTGATGGGGCAAATTTAGGGATAAGCTTGGGAAAAACCTGGTTTTTTGGCCTGAGTCCCCCACAAATATTGACTGAATACCTTTTTTCAGTGGGGTCATCTGTGTAATCCGTGAAATCTGTGGTTTTTATCTCTAATTCGTGGTTTAATTCACCCGGCGTTTATGCTCGAGCGAGACCGTCCCGAAGTTGAGCAGCAGCCCCACCCGATAGCCGGTGCCTTTGAGGTAGTTGAGCAGTTGGGCTTCGTCGATCTCGGTCAGGCCCTTGGTCGCTTTGAGTTCAACCACTATCTTGTCCTCGACCAGGAAATCAGCCCGGAACTCGCCGGCAACAATCGCTTTGTAGCGCACGGCCAAAACCGCCTGGCGTTGAAAGGCAATTCCCTTTATCTCAAATTCGTGGGCCAGCGCCTGCTCATAAACCGACTCTAGAAAGCCCGGCCCCAGCACCCGATGCACTTCCATCGCTGCCCCAATGATTTTGAAGGTGAGTTCTTTGTGTAGAAATGGTTTAGTCATTGCTTTTTTCAACCACCGCTTTCACACCGGTTAACAGCAATGATAAGACCTTTGCCGGTTTGGCGCAATCCATGGTCAAACTCACGCCCTGCTTCATCGGGAGAAAAAATAAACCACAGATTACACAGATTTCACTGATTTTTTCTTTTTTATCTGTGCAATCCGTGAAATCTGTGGTTTCTATCTCTAATTCGTGGTTAAGAATAGTTTAGCCTTGGCTCTTATCCATTGCGTCGAGCGACTGCCCTCCTCCTACTCTTTATGGCGATCCTGGCCCTCCGGCCGCTGCTGGCGAGCCTGGGCCGCTGGTTGACGATTGAGCCGGCGCCGCTGGTTCCGGCCGACCTGATCCATATCCTGGGCGGGGACTTTGAGCGGCTGGACTACGGCGTTAGCCTCTACCGGCAGGGCTACGGCCGGCGGCTGGTTATTACCGGCAGCGACGACGCCCTGCTCTACCGGCGCCACCTGGAGGCCCAGGGCGTGCCCCCGGCCGTGATTAGCCCGGCCCACTCCTGGGCGACCAGCACCTACGAGGAGGCCCAGGAGCTGGCCGAGACCCTGGCCCGCGAGCCGGAGATTAAGACAGTGATCGTGGGCAGCAGCCCTTACCATATGCCCCGGGCCCGCTGGAGCTTTGAGCGGGTCCTGGGGGAGCGGGCCACCGTGCAGTTTGCCGCCGTA
>CALMIS010000337.1 GCA_937864185.1 uncultured Chloroflexota bacterium | reverse complement strand
TGTTTGGGTAAGATTTATATTTGGGGCAATATGTAATTATAGTTGTCGCTGACCAGCCCGACCTCTGCAACCGATCCCGTGGCAGACAAAGCGGCGGATTTGCTACACGAGATCGAGACTCGTGACAACGAGCTACGGGAACTCGAGATCGCGCAGCAGCGTGCCAGAGGCGCTACCAAGCGAGAAGAGCGGGTTAAGCGGAGAACGCGGGAAGGGCACACTGCCGCCGGAGAGGTGGCTACCAAGGCCGCGAAGTCCGCGGCAAAGACCACCGTGAGGGCGGAGACAGCCACGGCAAAGACCGTTGTCAGGGCCGAAGGGGCTACAGCGAAGGCGCTGGTCAAGGCCGAGGAGACGGCAATCAAAGCCGAAGCGAAGCTCGGGTCTCGCCTTGCCGCGGGAGCCGGTCGTTTCGGCTTGAGTCTATTGTTGCCCGGGCCCGAGGACGCGATCATACTGATGGCCCAGTTCGCCGGGTCCTACGAAGAGGCCTGGGACATTATCGAGCAGCGCAACACCCGCAGAGGCGTCGCGATGGGCATCGCCGCCGGGATGATTGGGCTTGACTGGAGCTGGGTACACCAGAACGTGTGGCGGCGCTTTGCCACTCCCGACGTGGCGACCCTCGTCGTTGCGGCGGTCGGCCTGGCGGAGCGATCCTACAACGACGGTCTGGTGCGGGGTCACAAGTACGGCGCGGGGCACCCCCAGAGAATGAAGAATCGGATCCTTGCGGAGGCTTTCACCATTCTCGCCCAGGAGGGCTACCAGACGGATGAGGAAGGTCTCTTTACGCTCGACACTGTCGCCCGTCTCGCCCGGGTGCTCATGCCGATCGCGGATGACTTCCTGCGCCAAGCCACCGAGCGCAAGCAGGCCCGCGAGAAACGCGAAGAAGAGCAGCGTCGCAAGAAGGCCAAGGAGTGGGGCTCGGTCGGCAACAAGGTCTAACCTATGTAGCCTGAGTTCGACAATTAGATGACAGCGGGCAACTGGGCCCGTTCTATGGATGATTGAGCGAACGCTTTTTCGGTTGCCGGGGAAGAGGCAACCTCAAATCTCCAAAGGGACTTAGGGTTAGCCCTCACAATCGCAATTAATGCCCAAGCAACCATGCTCAAGCCAAGGGCTGAGGCTAGCCAGAATGGCTCGGGCCGGCTGAGCCAGGAGGCGGTTAGATGTGCTTCAAGCCAGGAGAGCTTTCCGGATCCGGCGAGTGGGACGACATCATAGATGAGGCCGCCAGACAGGAGCGCGCGGCCGTCGTGAGAGCCAATCGGGGAAGTCGCGAGACCTTCGTGTCAGTTAGAAGCAATTATTAGCCAAGTGATGGTTTTCTATGTCATTGAATTTAGAGCAAGTCGATCAACCCACCCGATTTGTGGGTGGAGAAACTGAACTGACCGAAACAAAACAAATACTGAAAAACACGGACTGCCGTTTGTTAACCTTGGTAGGAGTAGGGGGGATTGGCAAAACGCGGTTGGCCATCCAACTGGCCAAAGACCAACAACAGGCGTTTTTGCACGGCGTCTGGTTCGTGAACCTGCAGCCGCTCCAATCGGGCAAACAGGTTGTCTCGGCCATTGTGGATGGGGTGGGGGTAGGGTTAGTTAAAATGGTTTTAGTTTCCAGGTTAGGCTTATTTTGTGCGGTCATCGTCTTGCTTTTCCTTTGCCTGCCGCTCTATTGAACTATAAAGAAGTCTATGGGTAATCAACCGGCCGTTTACTTAACAGGGTATCAATGATCTCGCCGTCGTGCCACTCCGGGTCGGCATCGAGCAGCGCCCGCAATTCCAGGTAACGCTGATGCTGTTCCGGACTGGTGGCATTGGCCTGGTAGGCCTCTCGGCTTTCAAAAACGGCGACTAAATACAGTTGGTTCGGGTCGGCGTCCATGCGATAGACGTAACGGGCTATCTGGCCCGGCGCCAAGCCGAGCTGCTGGGACAGAGCTTGCAGTTCCTCAATTTTCTTCGGGTTGACTTGGACTTTAGCAATCGTACCGTACATGATAACCTCCATATTTCTAAGATTATGATCCTGTTATGACCCTTGGTTACTGTTCAAACGACAGACCAAAAACTGCTCACTTCTTGCTCAGTATCCGCTTGATTCGTGACCGTTTTTCTTTCACCTGTGCTAGGTGGCTGCCCTACCACTCGCCACGGCAATATGCTTGGCCGTATCGAGATAATGCCGGAAGCGAACAACCTGACCGCTGCTGTCGAAGGTCCACAAGTGCATCTCTTCCTCCCGGAAGTGACTGCCCGTACTGGGCACATTGGCTTCGGACACGACCTCGGCGGCCACTTGGTTGTCGCCCGCCATCAATGACAGCACCTGAAAATCCTTGAATTGGAATTCCCCAATAATTTTGAAGAACTCCAAGGTACCCTGGCGGCCTTGGCGCGGCGCCATCCAGGGCACCCCGGCTTTCTGGGCCCAGTTGTCGGCCCAGGACTCCCAAGCCACCTCCTCGGATAGATGGGACAAAATTGTCGGAACATCGCCTTTGCCAAAGGCTTCATAAATGGCGGACACCGTGGCTAAGTTGTCGTTCATAATTCAGCTCGTTTGTTAGCTTGATTTCTTGGATTTCGGCCTGTAGCCGGCTAAGACCTCCCCCGCCTCGGCTTTGACCCGATGATGGAACAATCACCGTACGATGATATGACCCTACCGCTTAGGCAGCTCAGCCGACAACACCACTTGCTCTGTATCGCCGGAGACGGTTTCGGACTGAGGCGAGACATACCCGGCCGAAGTCTCCGGGTTAAAGCCCGCTTGAACAGGGACGATCAGCCAGATCGCCAGAGCCAGGATTAACGAAACCAACAAAAGACGAGCGTTATCAAGGAGCCAGGGCCTGTCTGGCTGGGGGGCGAATTGCTGCCACTTCTCCGCGAGTTGGTTAAGCAGTTGCGGTAGAGAAGGGACCGGTGAGTTGGCAGGGGGCGGAGTCGCCCCCCAGAAGTCGCAGAGATGTTGTCGCAAAATGGTACTGTCCAGCGGCCCGTGGAGTTGACCCTTGTAGGCGAGCGTAATCTGGCCTGTTTCCTCGCTAACGACGATCACCAGCGCATCACTGCTTTCACTTAAGCCGGTGGCTGCCCGATGACGCGTACCGAGGCGACGTTGGCCCCGGAGCGCCTGCTGGGTCAAAGGTAAGACACATCCGGCAGCCGTCACCCGGTTATCTCGAAGAATGACTGCGCCATCGTGCAGGGGACTCTTGGGAAAAAAGATAGCTTCTAACAACTCGCTTGTTATCTGACCATCGATAGCAATGCCCGTTTTAGCTATATCCCGGAGGACTTCGTGTCCCTCTAAGGCGATAATGGCTCCAGTGTGGCTTGCCGCCATTCGCTCGATAGCACGGACCAGCCGCTGTAACATTTGCTCGGCTGTAGCTTGGGGGTGGGAGCGAGGCAGGTTCATCAGCCGACCTAAGTGCTCTAACAGGCGTCGTAGCTCCGGCTGAAAAATGACGGGCAGGGTGATGAACAGGGCCGCAAATGTTTCCTGCACCAGCCAGTCCACGGCGGGAAGAGGCAACAACAGCATGACGATAGAAAGCTTTACGCCGAGTATCAGCACCCCTCGTAGTAATAGGGTAGCCCGACTATTTTGCATCACGCTCAGCAGTAGGTAGAAGGCAAGGGTGACCAGCAGCAGGTCCAGGCCTGACATCCATGAAAAATGTGATAAGCGAAGCATCACGTCAGTATATAACCCTTGAAAATAGTTCATCGGTTCCCCGTCCTTACTTAACTTTAGTGAGCCTTGAGTTACTTGTCCGGCTCAGTGCCTTTAGTTTACCGGCCCCTACCGGTCATCGTTTGGTCAAAGTAGGCTCACGCTCTGGCTTATGCCGGACAATTTAGCCGTAGTTCTTCGCCGCGGCTTCAAGATCCGGCCCGGCTTTCATTAGATCTTCCGGGGTCATGGCCGGATGGAACTCTACGCTGCCACCAAACGCTAGCCACCAGGGCTCGGCAATGGGGTATCTCCTTTATTGAACTAGCTTTTCTCTGGCCAGCCTGCCCTGACCGGGAGAGTAATTTTGATTGCGACAGGTCAATTTGAATTAACCTACTGAGCAAACCATCGATTTTTGGCCGGACCTACTAACCTAGTCCAATTTCAAACCTTATCAAGGCACCAGGCCGAGTTGCCGAAGCCAACTGGAAACATCTTGATAGTTCCGCAGGTTTGCTACTTTGCCGTTTTTGAGGCCCCAGACTTCACAAAAGACTGCTTTCACAACGGTTTTACCGGTAGCCGGGATCTCGCCAGCCGGTGAGACCAAAGGCCCGGTATGGGTGCCTCGCCAGTGACATTCGCTGACTACTTGGTCCGCGGTGGTGATTTGATGAGTAACCGTAACCGTCAGATCAGGGAAAGCCGTCTTAAAGATGGCCATAAACTTTTTGAAGCCGGCATGACCGTGGAAAGTCTGGTCAAAAGGCGTGAGTACCACTTCTATATCTTCGCGGGCCAGAGCCAGGCACCTGTCAAAATCTTGCCTATTAAAGGCTTCGTAAAGTCTGCGAGCGACAGCTGCATTATCGTCAGCATTCATCGTGTCTCTCCTGTGAGCATTCGCCCTATTTTGAGGCCGAGATCATCGTCTTTTTCGGGCAAGCTCCCTGTCTGTCGAGCTAGAATTGACGTAAGTTGTTAGCCCCCGTTAAGTGGGCAGTTCTTCACCAAAAGTAACCTCATTGGCTACACCCAGAGAAGCGTGCCACTGGACTATCCTCCACTGTCCCTCCTCCTGGTGATAGACGATGGTCAGACGGAAAGGAAGGTCTGTGCCGTCTGGCAATCGTAACGTGGGCCGGTCGGCTATCCAGCCTACAGTGCCCTCGCTGTAAGCCAGTGGCGCAGAGTTAGTAATTGATATCCCTTGCATAGCTTCTGATTGAGCCTTAAATAGCTCGGTGATCTTTTCATGGCCGCTCCACCATTCATTGGGATCGGTCGCTATGGCCAGCACCCCCTCCTGTTGGGAAATGCGTTGGGCGAAAAATCTATCTGGATCGCCGCTGGCAAAGGCTTCAAGACTGCGTTGGGTTAGTGCTACTAATTCATTTGATGGTTGCATCACAATCACTTCCACAATTTATTGATAGAATGTGACAGAGTGTTTGCTCAGGTTATAATCACTATATCACCCAGGTGTGAATGAAATACGAATAAAGTGCGAATTGCGGGTCTGTTTTTAAGACAATGGGATTAAAGTTTACCCTGTTGGGAAAACCCCAAATAACCGAGGCCGGAGTACCGCTCACCGGCTTCATTTCGGCCAAAGCTGAGGCCTTGCTTTACTATTTGGCGGTCACGGGCCGGCTTCACAGCCGTGAGACGCTGGCTGACCTGTTGTGGGGCGAGATGCCGGAACCCCTGGCCAAAAAGAATTTAACCAAGGCGCTTTCCAACTTGCGTCAGGTAGCGGGCGCTTACCTCACGATTGATCGTCACACCGCCGGTTTTAAACCGGACGCCTTGTATGGGCTGGATGGGCAGGTCTTTGTCGAGGCTTTGGAGTCGGAAGAGGTTGAGGCCTTACAAAAAGCGGTAGACCTTTATCACGGTGATTTTCTAGAAAGCTTTTACCTGAAAGAGGCACCGGCCTTTGAAGACTGGCTGCGTTCAGAGCAAGAACGCTGGCGGGGCTTGATGCTCCAAACCCTGGAGAGACTGGTTAATCGTTTGGTCGCCGGCGGTGAGGCTGCTGCCGCCATCGAGGTTACGCGTCGCTGGCTGGACCTCGACCCTTATCAGGAGGCCGCTTACCGGCGGCTGATGATCTTGCTGGCTCGGAGCGGGCAGCGGAGTGCGGCTCTGGCTGTGTACGACCGGTGCTGCCGTATTTTGGCCGAGGAAGTGGGCGTAGAACCGTCGGCTGAAACTCAAACGCTCTACCTCCGGATCAAGACCGGCGATGGGGCGCCTCCGCACAATTTGCCCTATCTGAGCCCAAGGTTTGTGGGGCGAGATGTTGAGTTGGCAAAAGTCATCGCCTTACTGAGTGAGCCGGCGTGCCGATTGCTTACTCTGGCCGGGCCTGGGGGGATTGGCAAAACTCGGCTGGCCCTGCAGGCGGCTGCTTACTATGGCCAACAAACCGGCGCTTTTGATCCAGACCGGGGATTTCCCGATGGGGTTTATCTGGTTCGTTTAGCGCCGCTCGATTCTATTGAAGCGGTTATTTCGACCCTGGCCGAAGCCATAGGCTTTTCGGTTCAGCCGGGAAGCGGGCCTAAACGACAGATCCTCGCTTATCTGCAGCAAAAGAAATTACTGCTGGTCTGGGACAGTTTTGAACACTTTCTGCCCTCGTCGCTTTCTCTTTCTGCCTCAGAGGGGCCAGAGAGTAGTTCTGCTCAGGGAAAGAGGGACGGGGTCTCCCTGATCACCCGTATTCTAGAAACTGCGCCGGGGGTAAAATTATTAGTTACTTCGCGGAGCCGGTTAAATTTAAAGGGTGAGCACCTCTACTATCTGGCCGGTATGCCCGTCCCTGATTGGCACAGCCCCCCAGATTCCGGCCAATCAGCGGCTAATCCGCCAGACCGGTCGCATCCGGCCGATTTACTCCAGCAGGTGATGACCTATAGCGCGGTTCAGCTCTTTATCAATCAGGCTCGGCAGGTACAACCGGAGTTTGAACTGACCGGGGACAATGTCACCGATGTCGTGCAAATTTGTCGTTTAGTGCAAGGTATGCCTTTAGGAATTTTGCTGGCCGCAGCCTGGATAGAGCTGCTCACCCCGGCTGAGATTGCCGAGGAAATTGAGCAAAGTCTGGACTTTTTAGAAACCAAGATGAGCGACGCCCCCCGCCGCCAACAGAGTATTCGGGCGGCTTTTGACTATTCCTGGAACTTGCTGACCCAGCGGGAACAGGATATTTTTCAACAGTTATCAATTTTCCGCGGCCACTTTTCTCGGCAGGCCGCGCAGACGGTAACCGGCGCCTCGTTGCAGGAGTTGAGGGCGTTAGTCAACAAATCGCTGCTGCGCCCCACCGAGGCAGAGCGGTACGCCGTTCACGAGCTGCTGCGCCAGTATGCCGCTGAAAAACTTGGCCAAACCGCGGACGCCGGGCAAGCAACGCACCACCGGCACAGCGCTTACTATAGAGCCGTACTGCAACAGTTTGCCGTCGACTGCAAAGGCCCCCAGCAGCAGGCCGGCCTGGCTGAAGTTGAAACAGAGAGCGAAAACATCCGAGCCGCCTGGCATTGGGCCATTACCCACCAGCAGGGAGAAGGGCTGAGCCAGGCTATGGATGGCTTAGGCTACTTTTATCTCAGACGGGGGCGTTATCAGGAAGGTGAAGCGGCCTTTGGAGCCGCGGCTATCGCCTTTGAAAGCTGCTCTTCAGGGGAGAGGAGGGCTCTTCAAGCCAAAGGGGCGGTCTGGCAGGCTGTCTTTAGCTATCAAAAGGGCGAAGTAACCCTGGCCCATCACCTGCTGCAAAAGGGTCTAACGCTCCTGACGCATCTCAATTTAGTGACTCAAGAAACCCAAGCGGTTAAAGCTTTTGCCGGGTTTCAAATGGGTGAGATAAGCCGCGAGGCTAATCGGCAGGCAGCTCGGCAGTGGTACGACCAAAGTTTGGACCTTTATCAAGCACTCGATGACAAGTGGGGAATGGCCAATACCTTAGCTGCGTTGGGCTGGCTCACCCAACATTTGGGGTCGTATGACCAAGCCAAACAACTTTACACCGAGAGTCTAACGCTTCGCCAAGGGTTAGAGGATCGCTGGGGTATTGCCAACTCATTGATATCACTGGGAACTATTTCCCTTTACCAAGGCTATCCTCAAGAAGCCGAGCCGTTAATGCGGCAAAGTATCACCCTTCATCAGAAGCTCGGCGACCGGGCCGGGATAGCTTACAGTTTAAGCAAACTAGGCGAGACCTTGATCTGGTTAGGCAGGTTTACCGAGGCGTTTACGCCGTTAGAGGAAAGCAAGGTCAGCTATGAGGGCTTGGGTTTACGCGACCGAGCAGCCTTTGCCTTAGCCATGCTCGCTTTGGCCCAGACTCATTTGGGACAGTACGAGTCGGCTTTTCAAAAAGCGCAGTTGGCCTTCACCCATTTTCAAGAGCTTGGGTCGCGGCGCGGACTGGGCTATGCCTTGTTGGTAAAGGGCTGGGCTTACTTAGGCGCGGGCCAAACGACCGAGGCGCAGCAGGTCTTGCAAGAAAGCCGGAGCATCTATCAAGAGATTGGGCAACGTGATGAACTGGCTCAAGCCTTGGCGCTCTTAGGCTACGCGGCTTATCGAGTGGCTGAAGCGGGTCACGCTCGCCAGTTTCTAAGCGACGGGCTGCACACTGCCACCCAAATTCGGGCCTTTATGCCGATGATGTTAGCTTTGCCGGCTCTGGCTTGCTTATTCATTGACCAGGGCAAGCTCGAGCAAGCCATCGAGCTATACGCTCTGGCTGCCCGCTACCCCTTTGTCGCTAACTCTCAGTGGTTTAAAGATATGGCCGGCCAGCCAGTGGCGGCCGTAAGCCTGCCGCCAGACGTCTTGATTGCTGCCCAGGAGCGGGGAAAAACTGCCCAGTTAGAAGCGGTGAGCACCGCTTTATTGAGTTCGCTTATGAAAAGATGACCTCCTGGCCCCACTACATTTTTTCGTCTCGGCCAGTAACCGCTGAGTAACTCCAACTCGGCGCCACTTGATCGGGGGAGTCGGTCCGGGCCATTGAGCCCCGGAGTCCAGAAGACGGCCGGAATATCGTGAAGCATTCGCGGCAGTCGAAAGATGGGGATGAGTGATGACTGTTGAACATTTTGTGGGTCGCCAGCTAGAACTGAAAAAATTACAGACCAGGCTGGCCGCTGTTAAAAATGGTCACGGCGGTCTCGTTTTGGTGGCGGGCGAAGCGGGAATTGGTAAGACAGCGCTGGTCCAACAATTTGCCCATAACGCCAGCGCCGGGGGCGCCCGCGTGCTGTGGGGGAGCTGTTTCGAAGGGGAATGGCGACCCCCTTATGCGCCCTGGGCCGATGGGCTCGGGCAATTGGTGGCCGGCTTGGACGACACGCAGTTAGAGCATCACCTCGGGACGGGCGCTCCCCCTCTGGCTCTACTCATTCCCCAAATTCGGGCCCGCTTGCCCGCTGTTGCCTTAGCGGTGGGCTTATCCCCAAAGGAACAACGCTATCGCCTCTATGAAGCGATAACCCAATTTCTACTCAGCGTGGCTCGGGAACAAGTTGTACAGTTTATTCTTGATGACCTGCATTGGGCTGACTCTGACTCGCTTAAGGCCTTGCGCTACGTGGCCCGCTTGGCCGGCTCTGGCCCCTTGCTGCTGCTTGGCATCTACCGGGACCCGGATGCTGCTACCGGTCAGCGTGAGGCTTTGAATGAGACTTTGGCGGCTATCGAGCGTGAAAGCACACCGGAGCGTTTGGCCCTCCGCGGCTTAAGCCTGCCGGAAATGGACATCTATTTAAGGCAGGTGGCAAACCAAGAACTCCCCCAGGCCTTGGTGCAAACCATCCACCACCGAACAGCCGGCAACCCGTTGTTCGTCCGCGAACTTTTTCGTCACCTGGTTGAGGAAGCCAAAATCGAGCACCGCGCCGGACGCTGGATTACGGATTTCAGCCTGAGCGAATTGGAGATCCCCCCTGCCGTGCGCCAGGTCGTGACGCATCGACTGGCCCGTCTGACACCGGAAGCTAATTCCCTGCTGCGCGTGGCTGCCGCCTTTACCGGTGGCTTTCCCTTTTACCTGTTGCCTCCGTTAACCGGCCTGAGTGAAGAGACTCTCCTGAACAGTCTGGACGAGACCCTGCAAGCCGGGTTAATTCGACCGTTGGGCGGGCAGCCGCCCCGCTATGACTTTGCTCATGCCCTTGTCCGCCATACGCTTTACGACAGCCTCAACCCCGACCGCCGGGCCCGACTGCATCGCCGCATTGCTCAGGTGTTGGAACAGATGTCACCGGAGCAGCCCGCCCCCGCCAGCGAACTGGCCTTTCAATACCATGCCTCGGCCGGGCTGCCGGGCGCTGAGCGGGGTATCTCCTTTTGCTTGGCTGCTGCTGAAGCTGCGAGTGCCGGCTATGCTCATGAGCAGTCAGTCACCTTTTGGCGGATGGCCCAAGACCTGGCCGGCCATAGCTCGATTTCGCTGCGCGCTGAGATTGCGGCAAATTTGGCGGCCGCTGAAGCGTCGGCCCTGCTGTTAGCCGACGCTCAGCACAGCAGTGAGGCGGCGCTGGTGTTGCTGCTCCAGGCCCAGGCCGAACCGGAGACCGTGATTTCGTTTTTAACAGTGGTAGCCCGAGCGCTCAAAGAGGGTGGCGCGGCGCTCCACACCTGGGAGCCGCTGGTTGAGCGGGGCTTGGCGCTAGTGGGGGAACGCCGTAATTTGCCGTGGGCCCGGTTGATGCTGCTGCGGGGACGCCTTGAGCCGGTGACCACTGAGGGTCTCTATATTAGCCGCTGGCTGGGCTACGAGGACCAGGCCGTGACCCTGGCCCGCGCCGATGGAGATGAGGAGGATTACGCCCGCACTCTGGAGCCGCTAGATTGGCGGTCACCCGCGGAAACGGTCGCTGTCGTGGCTTTGGCCCGCCGCTGGCAGCGTCCCACCGCCGTGCTGCGGGCCCTGGATGTGGCGGCGCGGGATTTGATTTTTCGCCACGGTGATATCATTGAAGCCAAAGACAGATTAACAGAACTGTTGCACGTTGGTGAACACTATGGCTCAATTCCGGCCCAAGCCGAAGCTCTGGTGCAATTAACCCTGTGCCACGCTCTCCTGGGTCACCCCGCTGCCGCCCGCCAAACCCACCGGCAGGCCGGCGAGCTGGTGGCTCGGCTGGGGGCCGGCCATCGCCTGCATGCTCTGGCCAATCTAACCATCGAAAGTGTTTTGGGCGATTATGACGAAGTTGATTGGCCCCGGTTAGCCCAAACCTCTACCCAAATTGCCACCGACCCGCAGACAGGCCGGAGCGCAATGGGGCTGACGGCTGCCAACTTCGCCGTCCTCAACCAACTGCGGGCCGGCAACCCGGCCGAGGCCCGCCGCTTGCTGGCGCTCCTAACTCCAGTACTAAAGCGACTGCCGGCTACGACCTACCTCTACAACGGCGGAGTTGACCGGGCCGGAACTGCCGTTTGGGAGTTAGAAGCCGGCGAGTATGCCGCTATTTACCGGCAGTTGGCTCTGGAGCTACTAGCTGCCGGTTTTGAGGGTAGCCCGTACCAGTCCAATGCCCTAACCGCGGCTCGCATGGCCGCCCTGACCGGCGATATGGTTGAGGCCGGCGCCTATTTTGCCCGGGCTCGGCAAGTGACAGAGCGGAGCGGGCAGCGGCCTTTGCGGGCCAGCGTAGACTATGATGAGGCGCTGGCTTTAGCCCGCAACGGCTTGCCTGATCGGGCTCGTTGGGAGTCACTACTCAACGCGGCGCTGGCTCAATTTAAGGCTTTGGATATGAAGCCGTGGGTGCAGCGCGCCCTGGCTCAACAGGCTCAAGACCGGCCCACGCTGCCGGTCCCCGCCCCGTTCAATCTAACCCCTCGCGAGACCGAGGTTTTACGTCTGCTTGGCGCGGGCGCCACCAACAAAGAGATCGCTGCTGAATTGATAGTTAGCCTGGCCACCGCCGAACGCCACGTGGCCAACATCTACAACAAGATCCGGGTGCGCAATCGGGCCGAGGCCACGGCCTTTGCCCACCAGCATGGCTTTACCAGGCCAGAGTAAAGCGTCCGTTCTCCTAAAAGGCTACATAGTTACCCTCACGCCAACCACCTGCCTGTTTCCAAGAAATACATAGATGCCGCGATGACGGCGGCTCCTTTTCGGGCTAGACTAGGGGCATAAATAGTCAACGCAATCTTATTTATAGCTTGAAAGGAGCAAAAAACCATGTATGCCTCTATTCGTAAAGGCCTTATCAAACCCGGCGTTGAGGTAGCCGAGGTGGTTTCCCTCATCAATACAGGCGCCTTGCCGATCCTCAGTAGTATTCCCGGCTTTGTGACCGCCTACGTGGTGCACGGAGACAATGATACCTTTGGGGCCATCAGTATCTTTGCCGACCGCGCCGCCGCCGAGCAAAGCAACACCCTTATCCTCGATTGGCTTCGCCAAAACCTGGGCCCAATGCTGGCCGGCCCTCCCGAGGTGATGGTGGGCGAAGTCGTGGCGCATCAATAAGGAGCCGCTGACAGCACAGGAGAGTGAGGCAGTTGTTCCATCCCCTGCCCGCGCCACGCGCTTAGGATGATGACGACCTTATTGCAGGAGGAAAAAGATGCAAACCTTGAATTGCGATGGAGTCAAATTGGCCTACCGGGAAGCCGGCCGTGGCGCACCGCCCCTGCTGCTGGTCCACGGCTTTTGTGGCAATCATACCCATCTGGCGCCCCAGTTTGATTATTTCCGGGGCAATCACCGGGTAGTGGCGGTTGACCGGCGAGGGCATGGCCACAGTGATAAACCAAACCAAGCCTATACCATTGAGGGCTTTGCCGACGACCTGGCCTGGTTGTGCCACCAATTGGGTCTCTACAAACCGGTGATTGTCGTGCACAGTATGGGGGTAATCGGCCTGGATCTTGCCGCCCGTTTTCCGGAGTTGCCCGCGGCTCTGGTTTTGCTGGATGCCCCTTTCTTCCCGCCGCCCGAAGTGCTGACCGGGTTCCAGCAATTGTTGGACGGCTTGCGTAGCCCTACTTACCGGGCAGTACTGCGCCAGACAGTGGGCAACCTGATTTTCGTGTCAACGGCTAATCAGCCGCGGAAAGCGGACCTTATTAGAGCGATGGTCGAACTGCCACAACAGGTCATTGTCTCGAGCTGGGAGAATTTTCTGACCTATAATCCCGAGCTCACCGTGGCTGAATGCCGGGTGCCACTCCTGCACCTGAGCAGTGCCTTTCCGGCCAACCTGACCCGCTTGCGAGAATTGTGCCCACAAGTGGTCACCGGCCAAACGGTTGGGGCCGGGCATTTTCCTCAATTGGAAGTGCCGGAACAGGTCAACGCCATGATTGACCGTTTCTTAGCATTAGTCTAAATGGGAGGACACTATGAACGACGTAAGCGGCCAAGTCTCAATTCTAATCAACGTGCCTGTTTCGAAGGTTTATACTTATTTGTTGGATTTTACCCGCCACCCTGAGTGGGTGAAAAACCTTCGGCGCGTCCGGCAAGAGTCTAGCGGCCCTATTGAGGTAGGGACAACTTTTCAATGCCAGGAAGGGCCGCCGCCGGTAGCCTTGCGGCAAAGAGTACCGATGATGTTCCATTTTATGAGCGGGGTCTTGAGCGGGGCCAAAACCTTCAGCCGGGCCGAAATTACGGCTCTTGAGCCAAACCGGCGGATTGCCTGGCAGGCAGGAGTCCCCAAAGGCGAGGGCTATTTTAACCTGGCTCAGTGGGAGTTTATTCTTGAAGCCCAGGGCCAGGCCACATGCCTGACCCAACGGTTTGTTTATCAACCGCAAAATAACCGGTCTCGCCGTATGATTGGCGTGGCCGGGGCCAAAGGGCTTGAACAGGCCTGCGCCCTAAGCCTAGAGCAACTAAAAAAACACTTTGAACGGGATTCACATTAAAGAAAATGCCAAGTCCAGGCTGGCTGGCTTTGAAGATAACGATGTCGGCCGACCAGTACGCCCTGACGCACGAGGAAAGTATAATGACCCCCAAAAACTAGACCACAAGCTAAGGTGGAATGAAGTAGAATCACCGCAGCTTGCGGACGCGGCCAAACTCGATTATGCTAAGGCTCCACCGCCTGGGCCGGCCCC
>CALMIS010000336.1 GCA_937864185.1 uncultured Chloroflexota bacterium | reverse complement strand
CTACTCAGGCATGTCATTTCGACCGCAGGGAGAAATCCCTCGTAAGCTGCTTTTACCCAGCAGGTGGCCGGAAAATGATAACGATTGCGTATATTTTCCCGCTGTTGCCCCGTTCATTGTGGCCCTCTAGGGATTTCTCGCTCCTTCGTCGCTCGAAATGACATGGGGGTGAGTAGTTACGAAAATCGAATAATTTCTAACTTCAACTGCTATAATCCACATCTTAAGGAGACTTGCCATGATTCGTGTTCAATTTGACACCAACAGCCCATATCTCTTACGCTTCCCTCCCCCCTCTCAACGCCAGCGCGTGCTGGCGTTGGCCCAAACGGTAGCCACCTATGAGCAGAGCCTACCCCCGGAGCGGCAAACCCCCTATACGACCAAATTAGTGCTCCTCCTCGTGCAGGCTGTCCCCAACAGCAGCGAGCAACTCCGCACTGAAGCCCACCGCCTTCAGGCCTCCGAAGCCGTCAAGCGGCTGGAAAAAGAAGCGACCGTCCTGATTGAGCAAATATTCGCCCAAATGAGAATCATGTTCCCCACCGAACCGGAACAAGCCAAGACCTGGGGCTTCACCGTGAAGCAAAGCACGGGGCGTATCCACAAGCCTAAAACGCGCCGCCAGCAGCTCGCTCTGCTCAGTGCCTATATCGAGCACGAGGCGGCCCAGCCCATGCATGAGCAGTTTACCCGCCCTGCCCTGGAAAGCGTGATCCGCGTCCGCGATGAGCTGCAAGCGAACCTGGCCCGGCGCGACGCCGGCAAAACCCAGCGCGAGTCCAGCATCGCCGCCGGCAAAGCCCTGACCCTGCAGTTGCACAACTACTTGCAACTGATTGCGGCCCACATCGTCGCCGAACAGTACCACTTTACGACGACGCTGGATCTCCAAAATTGGGGGTTTGACGTGGTGACCCGTAATGGCAACGGTCATAGCCGGGGCAACGGGAACGGCAACGGCAATGGCCATAGCCCCAGTTAGTCCATCAGCAATTCTCATTGTGGAAGTTTAGGTAACTTAAAGAGAGACGGGCTGGCTCAAACGATAGTTTGGACTGGGCTTTGGTCAGGTCATTTCGTAGCCGTAGGCGAAGAAATCCCTCGGCTGACGGCTGAAAACCCAAGGCCGTTGGTCAGCTAAGCCCGTTGTAGCTCGATTTCTTACCAACGACCGCCTGTATAGCCCGACGTTTTGAGGGGCTTCTCCGCTTCGCTGCGAAGTGACACTCGCTTGGATGCTTCAATACTAGCTGGTTTGGGTCAGTTTGAAAACCAGCCGCCTAGCGCCGGCCTGACTACGGCGCGGTCCAAACCAAGCCCGGGGCCAAGGATCACGCTGGGATCCTGCCCCGGGGCTTGGGTTAAGCGTGAGGCCAGCAGGGCTGGGGGCAATTTCCCTACCGGCAGAGGCGAGAGGGCGGCAAGTTTAGGCGTCTAGCTTGAAAGACACGTCCAGTTTGACTCGATAGGCGACGACATCGCCATTCTCGTTAATCTTGAGATCCATGGCTTTGACCTCGCCAATTCTCAGGGCGTGCAGCGAGCCTTTCGCCGCCTGGACCGCTTGCATGGCCGCGTCTTCCCAAGAGGTCTCGCTGGTGCCAACGAGTTCAATAACTTTGTACACGCTATCGGTAGACATACAATATCCTCCTTGATTTGTATTACTCACTTTTTATACCCAGCGTTTGCCCCCACTTTGTGGTCAGAATAACCTACATGGCGATCACTGCCGGCCTAAATGGCGATGCTTTCTCCATCGTCTATGGCAGCCTGGCCTGTAAGTAATCGACAATATCCGTGACTGAAACGAGCCGGCCATAATCCGCTTCGGGAATCTCCACGCCGTAGGCCTCGTTAAGCGCGATCAGGAAATTGAGAAAGTCGAACGAGTCGATATCCAGCACCTGGCGTACATCTTCCTTCAGATCCAGGCCCTCGAAATCCGCTTCGGGTGCGATTTTGCCCAGCTCGCGAAAGATCGTTTCTTTGATTTGCGCGTCAGTAGCCGTTATGGTGGTCATAATTTGTCTGCCTCCTGCAAATGTTTATTCAACGCCTCCAGGAATTGCGCGCCCTTGAGCCCGTCCGTGGCCCGGTGATCGCCGGCCAGGGTGGCGATTAGCACCGGCCGGAGGCCGAGCATACCGTGCTCCACCCAGGGCTGCTCGCTGACTTTGCCAAAGCCGACCAGGGCTACCTGCGGCGGATAGATCACGCCGAAGACCTTCTCCACGCCCATATCCCCCAGGCTGGTGACGGTAATCGTGGCCTCGCTCAGCTCCGAGCTGCGCAGCCGTCCGGCCCGCGTCCGGGTGATGAGATCGCGCAGGTCGGCCATCAGCTCGTCCAGGCTCTTGAGGTCGGCGTGGTGGAGGGCCGGGGTGACCAGCCCGCCCTGGCGCAGGGCAATGGCAAAGCCGATGTGGATCGCTTCCTGCACCTGGGGCCGGTCATCGAGCCAGTAGGCGTTTAGCTCCGGGACATCGGTCAAGGCTTTGGCCACGGCCTTCATCAGCAAGACCGCCGGCAAAATCCGGTCCTTCATCGAGCGCTTTAGATTCTCTTCCTCCAGCCAGCGCAGCGGCCGGCTCATGTCGATCCGGCTTTCCAGATGGTAGTGAGGAATCCCCCGGTTGGCGCGGGCCATCGCCGCCGCGATCGCCCGCCGCATGCCGGCTTGAAAGTCGGGAGCCAGGGCCGGCGGCGGGCCCGGTTGGATCTCGACTCGGGGCGGCGCTTCGGCTTTGGCTGCTGCTTTGAGCCTGGCCACCGCCTGCTCAACGTCGCCGCGCTCGATGGCGCCGTTGGGGCCGGTGCCTGCAATCGTGTCCAACGCAACGCCCAACTCCGCCGCCAGCTTGCGAGCCAGCGGTGAAACGCGGGCGCGCTTGGCCGGAGGCGGGGCCGCGGCTACGGCTTGGGCCACTTCTTGAGCCGCTGGGGCCGGCGGTAGGCTGACCGGGGCTGCTGCGCCGGCGGGGCTGATCATGGCCAGCACGGTCCCGACCGGCACTTTGGTGTTTGGCTCGATCAAAATCTTGTCGATGACGCCGTCCTCAAAGACTTCCACCTCGATGATGCCTTTGTCCGTCTCCACATCGGCGATGATGTCGCCGCGGTGGATGTGGTCGCCGGGATGAACCTTCCACTCGACCAGGACGCCGGCTTCCATATCGGCGCCCAGGCTGGGCATGCGATACTCAGACATTGATCCTCACCATCCTTCTGGCCGCGGCGACGATCGTCTCGGCTTGCGGCATCGCCGCCTGCTCCAGATGGCGGGCGTAGGGCATCGGCACCTCCGCCGCGCCAATCCGCTCGACCGGCGCGTCCAGTTCGTAGAAAGCTTGCTCCATAATCCGGGCGCTCACCTCGGCCGAGATACTGCCGCTGCGCCAGCCCTCATCCACCAGCAGAGCCCGATGGGTCTTGGCGATGGAGATGAGATAAGTCTCGTCATCCAGCGGCCGCAGCGTGCGCAAGTCGATCACTTCCGCCTCGATCCCGTCCTCAGCCAGCGTCTCGGCCGCCTCCAGAGCTTTAAAGAGGCCGATACCATAAGTGATGATCGTGATCTCCCGGCCGGGCCGGCGCACCCGGGCGCGATCGATCTCGACCGGGCCGGCCTCAACGGCCAGTTGGCCCGACATATTGTAAAGGGAGGAGTTTTCAAAGATGAGGACCGGATCGGGGTCTTGCAGCGCGGGCCAGAGCATGCCGCGCGCGTCCTCCAGGGTGGCCGGGGTCAGCACTTTGAGGCCGGGGATGTGCGCGTACCAACCCTCCAGGCTGTGGGAGTGCTGCGCCGCCAACTGCTTGCCGGCCCCGGTGGCCATGCGGATGACCAGCGGGACGTTGAACAGGCCGCCGGACATATGCAGATAGGTCGCCGCCGTGTTGAGGATCTGGTCGGCGGCCAGCATGCTGAAATTGACGGTCATAATCTCCACAATCGGCCGCAGCCCCCCGAGCGCCGCCCCAATCCCGGCCCCGGTAAAAGCCGACTCCGACAGCGGGGTGTCGATGATGCGCTCCGGGCCGAACTCTTGCAGCAGCCCTTTGCTCACGGCAAAGCAGCCGCCGTAGCGACCGACATCTTCTCCCATCAGGAAGACGCGCTCGTCCCGGCGCAGGGCCTCGCGCAGGGCCTCGCGCACGGCTTCGCGATAGGTGATCTCAACGGTTTGGCCGTGGCCATTGGTTGTCATGATGTGCTCCTGTGAAAATAAGGTGTTGGACAGGAGTCCCAAAGCTAGCTTTGGGACTCCTCCGGATTTTCATTCTCGGTGCTGTGCCGCAGGCTGAGTCCGTCTCCTTTAAATACACCCGCTCGGGGTAGGGGCGTAAAATTTTACGCCCCTACCCCGGGTTAAGTTTCATTGTGGTTCAGAATAAACAAAGCGGGTCAAATCCTCGACCGGCTCCCAGGTGCCGGCTTCGGCAAAAGCCACGGCGGCTTCAACCTCGGCCGCGACCCGGCGCTCGAGCTCGGCTACGTCGGTGTCGGTAATCAGCTCTTGGGCTTTTAAGTGGTCGATAAAGGTGGCGATTGGGCAGCGCTGCTTCATGCCCTGGACTTCGGCTTTGTCCCGGTACAGCTCGGCGTCAAACATCGAGTGGGCCCGGAAGCGGTACGTGCGGCATTCCAGGAAGTAGGGCGCGCGCTCGGTGCGGACATAGGCCGCCGCGTTTTGCGCCGCCGCCTCAACGGCCAGGACGTCCATGCCATCAACCGGCAGCGCTTCGAGGCCGTAGCTGCTGAGTTTGCCGGTTAAATCGGTGACCGCGTGAGAGTAGCGCAGGGCCGTGCCCATCGCGTAGCGGTTGTTCTCGCACACAAACAGGACCGGCACCCGCCACAAGGCGGCCAGGTTCATCGTTTCGTGGAACTCGCCTTCCGCCACGGCCCCATCGCCAAAGAAGCAGCAGGTCAGCCGGTCCAACTGCTGCTTCTTATCGGCTAGACCCAGGCCCAGGGCAATCGGCAGGCCGCCGCCGACAATGGCGTTGCCGCCGAAGAAGCGGGTCTGGGCATCGAACAGGTGCATCGAGCCGCCCCGCCCGCGACTACAGCCTTCTTGCTTGCCGTACATCTCGGCCATAAGGGTGGTCATCGGCACGCCGCGGGCCAGAGCCTGGCCGTGCTCGCGGTAGGTGGCGACCACCGCATCCTCGGGTTTGAGCGCCTGCATCACCCCGACGGCCACGGCCTCTTCCCCATCGTACAGGTGCAAGAAGCCGCGGATCTTCAGCGCGGTGTAGAGCGCGGCGCACTTTTCCTCAAAGCGTCGAATCCGCAGCATCTCGGCCAGCAAGTGGTGGGCGTGGCCGCGGTCAACGTGAATAACAGCCTGTTCGGCTAGATCAATCGTTTTCATTCGTCCGACTCCAGGGTTGACAGGTCGCCTTCCGGCAGACCCAACTCGCGGGCTCGAAGCAAGCGCCGCATAATTTTGCCGCTGCGGGTCTTGGGCAGGTTGAACTTAAACTCAATCTCCTTGGGCGCGACGGCCGAGCCCAGTTTCTGCCGGCCAAAGCCCAGCAGTTCGCGCTGCAATTCCTCGCTCGGTTCGTAGCCTGGCTTCAGGGCCACAAACGCTTTGACCAACTCGCCGATGACCGGGTTCGGTTTGCCGATGACGCCGGCTTCGGCCACGGCCGGGTGCTCGACCAGCGCGCTCTCGACCTCAAAGGGGCCGACCATATGCCCGGCGGTCTTGATGATGTCGTCGGCCCGGCCTACAAACCAGAAATAGCCGTCCTCGTCGCGCACGGCCAGGTCGCCAGAGATATACCAGCCATCTTTGAAGCACTTTTCATACCGCTCCAAATCGTGCAGGTAGCCGCGGAACATCGAAGGCCAGCCGGGGCGCAAGGCCAGCTCGCCATCCACGCCGGGCTGCTCAACCAACTCCACGTGGCCGTTGACGCGCCGGACAATCGCCGCTTCGATGCCGGGCACCGGCCGGCCCATCGAGCCGGGCCGGATCTCCATTGAAGGGTAGTTGGCGATCATAATGGCCCCGGTTTCGGTTTGCCACCAGTTGTCGTGGATCGGCAGGCCCAGCTTCTCCTGGCCCCAAACGACCGCTTCCGGGTTAAGCGGCTCGCCGACGCTGTGGACCAGGCGCAGATGGCTCAGGTCGTAGAGCTGGCGTGGCGCAATCTCCATGCGCATCAGCCGGCGGATGGCCGTCGGCGCCGTGTACCAGACGGTGACCTGCTGCTCTGCCAGAATGCGGTACCAGCGCTCGGCATCGAATTCGGCCTCATCGACGATACTGGTCACGCCGTGGCTCAACGGCGCGCAAATCCCGTAGGAGGTGCCGGTCACCCAGCCGGGGTCGGCGGTACACCAGAAGACATCGTTGGGATGCAGGTCGAGCACGTATTTGGCGGTCATGTAGTGGGCGTAGATCGCCTTGTGTACGTGGATGGCGCCCTTGGGCATGCCGGTGGTGCCACTGGTGAAGTGCAGCATGGCCATATCCTCGGGATCGGTGCGGGGAATGGTGAATGACTCCGCAGCCAGTTCCATCAGCCTCGGCAGCGAGTAGAGGCCGGCCTCTACCTCGTCTTCTTCGGCATCGGCCAGCAGAATGTATTGGAGCTTGGGCAGCCGAGCACGCAGGCCGGCCACCTTTTGCTGATACAAGCGTTTGGTCGTGACCAGAAGTTTGGCATCGCCGCGCTCCAGCCGCTGGAAGATCGGTTCCGGGCCGAAAGCGGAGAAGAGTGGGCAAAAGACGCTGATATTCTTGAGCGTGCCCAGAGCGGCGATATAAAGGTCGGGGATGCGGCCGGCTAAAACGAAGACGCGATCACCGCGCACCAGGCCCAACCGTCTCAGGACGTTGGCAAAGCGGTTGGTGAGCAGTTGAAGCTGGCCGTAGGTAAAGTCGCGGCTGGTGCCGTCTTTGCCCAGCCAGCGCAGGGCCAGGTGATCGCACCGCGGGCCGTTCGCGTGGCGATCGACCGCTTCATAAGCGATGTTTAGCCCGCCGCGATGGGGCAGGCCACTCAACTCCTGGCAGATGTTTTCCCAAGAAAATGCGGAGTAGGCTTGACGGTAGTTGGGCAGGTTGGGGGGAACGTCCAACGCAGCCAACGATTTCTTGATGGGTTTCCAGTCCATAAAATCTCTCCCTCTTCATGCAAAATTTGCCCCGTCTTCAGTTTAACCTAAACAAACCATCCAGGCACCGGCTCTCCGGCGGGATTACGGCTGCGTTGATCGACGAGTCTTTGGCCTGGTTGAAAAGCCAAGCTTGATTAGGCTGATGAGCCAGTTTCTTCAGACAGGCGGAGACTCCATCGGCGAGAGAGACGATGGGCTATCGAGTCATTGGGGCTGCTTTTTTATCGTTGGGGAGGCCGGAGAAGGCGGAGATGAAGAGATCAGGAGATTGGGAGAGTATCAAGCGTAATCTCTCATCGCCCGATCTCCTCATCTCCTGACGAAGGGGTCAGGTTAATTAATGCTCATTCCTTAGCGGTCGGTGCAAGCGTAGCAGGGATCGATGGAGGCCTGGATGAGCGGCATATCGGCCCGCTTCTGCCCAACCGCCAGGGTGGCGGCCGCCGGCATATTGGCAAAGGTGGGGGTCCGGATTTTGAGCCGGGCCGGTTTGTCACTGCCGTTGGAGGCCAGGTAGTAGAACAGCTCGCCGCGGGGCGCTTCAATACGGGCTACCGCTTCGCCGGGCGGCAGGCTGGTGGGCACATCAGCCAAGCAAATGGGGCCGGTCGGTAAGTGGAGCAGCGCTTGCTCAATCAGCCAAACACTCTCCAGCATCTCGAGGTTGCGGATAATGAGGCGGGCAAAGGCATCCCCTTCCCGGAGACAGATGACGTCAAAATCGAACTGATCGTAAGCGCTGTAGGGAGCATCGCGCCGGACATCAAACTTAAGGCCGGAAGCCCGCCCCATCGGGCCGACCACGCCGTAACCTCGGGCCTCGGACAGGCTCAGGACGCCCAGGCCGGTTAACCGGGCTTTCAAACTGGGACTCGCTTCAAAGGCGGGAATGATCTGGCGCTCTATGATCGCGCGTAGCTGAGCCAGGTCCGCCAGCAGTTGGAGAGGATCATTGATATCCCGGGTGACACCGCCAATACAGTTGAGTCCTACATTCGTTGGCCGGCCGGAAATCGCTCGTAGCAGTCCGGCGGTCAACTCACGCGCCTGGACAGCCTGCTGAAATAAGGGCTGACACTCTAGCAAGCCGGCCATAACGCCACACCACAGCAAATGGGAGTGCAGCCGCTCTGCCTCGCTGGCTATCACCCGGATATAGTTGGCCCGGGCTGGGGGAGTGAGCCGGGCAATCGACTCGGCGGCCAGGCAGAAGGACAACGTGTGGCTGTTGGCGCACAGGCTACAAACTCGCCCCACCAGTTCGATCGCCTGGCTGTAGCTGCGGCGCTGGGCCAGCAACTCAACAGATCGAAAGCTAAAGCCGATCTCCACGTTGACTTCTTTGACCGTGGGTCCACTGTTACCCACTTTGATGGTGTAGTGCTCTTGTAGGGCGAAAGAATGTTGGTCAACGGGAATAGGGTAAGACATAACAACCTTCCTCGTTAGAGTTCTGTCTCGTTCGTTCCTGTAACCCAGCCGGTCAACTGCTCCGGCAGGCGAATAAGCCGGCAGGGATTGGGATGACCTCTAAAGTGAACGTGATAAAGTTCCTGAATCTCGCCTTCGATCCAGTTGGCGGCCGGGATGATCTCAGCAATTGAGTGAGTGACCTGGTTCTGCGTCTGGACGGCGAAATTAACACTTTGGCGGTCTAAAAGGTAGTGATAGATCAGTTCTGTTTCGCCGTTAGGCAGCGCCGTGGCTGTGATTGTGCTGAAGTGCGCGCCCAACCAGACCATTTTTTGAGCCATCGCTCGCACGTTTAGAGCCGGGGCGTCAAGCCACAGGCCGTCGGGACGGATTTCTACCTCCGTGGCGCCGGGTAAGAGGAGGAGTTCGGTTTCTAGTGTTTTGGGTGACACAGTGTCGCCTCCACCGTATCAGGCATAGGAACCAAGCATGGTGAACTTTTTCACACACCCAGTTTAATACAGGTAACGCGTTAACACACTATACACCGGGCGGGTTTTACCCTGGTGAAGTGGATAGTTTATCGTGTGCGTGAAGGAATAAATGCCGCGGGGTGGCTATTTCTCGGGGATAACCAGACGTTGGCGAATGGCGATAGCCACGGCCTCGGCTCGGGTGGTAGCATTAAGTTTGGCCAAAATGTTGCTGACGTGGAATTTGGCGGTGGAGCGGCTAATGAACAACTGCTCGCCAATTTCGACGTTGCTGAACCCTTTAGTCATCAAATTAAGGATTTCCTGTTCACGTTTGGTCAGGGCCGTGTTGGTCGCATCGTCATCTTCTTGGCGATCGTGGTTGGCCAGAGAGCGGCTGGCCTCCGGAGCGAGGACGCTATGCCCGACGTACGCTTCGCGAATAGTCCGAGCCAGGTCGGTAGCAGAGACGTTTTTGAGCAAGTAACTGATCGCGCCGGCAGCCAGGACCTCTTCTACCATCTTTTCCTCGGGAAAGCTAGTCAAGGCAATTACTTGAGTGTTCGGGTGGTTCTGCCGGATTGCCGCAGTGGCAGCTACCCCATCCATGCCGGGCATGACCAGATCCATCAAGACCACATCAGGCTCCAACTTTTGGCACAACTCCAAGGCCTGAGTGCCGCTTTCAGCTTCGGCGACCAACTCGATATCATTAAAAGCTAGTAAGAAAAGGCGCAGCCCACTGCGGATAACGGTGTGATCATCCACGATCATTAATCGAATCTTAGGATCCTCTTTCATGCTTCCTCTATCCAGCTATCTTCATTTTCCCAAACCAGACTGACCTCGGTACCCTGGCCAGGACGACTTGTAATTGTCAACCGTCCGCCAACGTCTTCCGCCCGCTCGCGCATAATGGCCAGGCCCAAGTGATCGGACGTGACCTTGCTGGGGTCGAAGCCGCGGCCATTGTCTTGAATTTTGAGCACAATTTGCTTAGAGCCGGGCTGGGCGGAAGGCTCATTCGCGTTCACTGAAGAGAGCTCGCCCTGGCTCTGGGGCGGAAGACACTCCAGTGATATTTTGGCCCGTTTGGCCCCGGCATGTTTGACCACGTTATGCAAAGCCTCCTGGGTAATCCGGTAGAACGCCAACTTGAGATTGTGAGGAATCGCACATTGGCCGCTGATGCTCACTTCAACCGGTACCCGGGAGCGACCATTGGCGGCTTCGGCCAACTGCTGGAGCAGCGTATTTAGATCGGCCTTAGTTAAAGCTGAGGGACGAAGTTCCAGGAGCAGGGTGCGCATTTCGGCCAGAGCGCCGCGCGTCAGTTGACGCAGCTCCTCCAACGCGCCCGCCGCTTCGGTGGGATTCATCTTCCAGACTGTCGGCAAGACATCAGCGACCAGACTGGCCGAGAAGAGCGTTTGCGAAACCGAGTCGTGCAGATCGCGGGCAATCCGGTGCCGCTCGGCCAGAACAGCGTTCTGTTCAACTTGCTCTCGCAGCCGGGCATTTTCAATAGCCAGGGCGGCCTGGTCACTAAAGGCAACCGCCAACTTAATCTCGTCGTCGTCAAACTCATGACGTTGGCGGTAATAGAGGGTGATTGCGCCGTACACTCGCTCTTTGACTATAAGGGGCACAGCCAGCAGGGAGCAAAAGTGTTTTGCCAGAAAGTTCAGCCGTTCACGCCGCCGGCTATCGGTTGGCGCTCCATCCTGGGCTTTGAAATCGGTCAACAGCACCGGCTGCCGGGTCTGGACCGTTCTGCCGGTTACGCCTTGCCCGGTGGGAATGTCGGAGATGCGCAAGTAGTCACCCGGCAGACCGTGCGAAGCCCAAACGGTCAGCAGATCGGCTTTTTCTAGGTGGTAAATGGCCACGGCATCGGCTTCCAACAAGCGGCTGGCCTGAACCACAATCAGATCAAGCACGCTTTCTAGAGAGCGGTCAGAGTTAAGGGCACGGAGAATATCGCGAAGGCCTTCGGCCACCGATTTACGCCGGGCCAGCTCGTGGGTACGTTCTTCAACAAATTTCTCCAGAGCCTGCTTGTTCAAGACTTGATCGGTGATTTCTTGGGTTATACCACAGACACGATAAATCTCGCCTTGTTCATTACTAAGCGGAAAAATACGCTCTCTAACCCAACAGATCTGACCACTCGGTTGCACCAGGCGATATTCCTGTTCGTATTCGGCCGTAACCGGTTGGGTCGAGGTAACCATGATCCGGTCACGGTCTTCGGGATGAACGAATTTGGTCCAGCAGCCGCCGGTTTGGTCAAGGGTCTCGCAAGATTGGCCGCAGATACGCTCACAAGTAGGGCTGGTGTAGACCACATGCTGCCGGTCGGACGAAGTAATCCAGAAGACCTGGTGGACGTGCTCGGCCAATTGATCAAGCTGGGCTTCCTTTTCCTGAAGTTGGCTAACCAGGCTATCGACAGCAGCCAGGCGTCGTCGTACCGCACCGTAGACAACGGCGGCTGGCAGAAGAAGGATAGCTAATCCGGCAACCAACAGGGTCAGCCAAAAGATCAGTCCGGCCCCCAGCGCCGCCAGCACCAACAAGCCTAAGGTTAGGGCCCAGATCACAACCAGAACCAAATAAGCAGCTAACCCGCGATCAGAGCGGGTCAATTGTTTATACTGTTCCAACAATTCCCATGTATTACTCATACCGCTATCTCAGCGTGGACGGATTAAAGTCCCGCACTGGCCCTAAAAAAAATGAGGTATCCTCAGACAATTTGCCCCGTTTGTCTAAGGATACCCCACTGAAGCCCAAACATAAGGGCAAGTAATGGCCGACCCTAATAGAGGGTTTATGCCGTGGTACAAAGCAAGGCTAGATCCCTACACACCCTTTGCCGCAATTTAAGTTTAGGCTCACTTAAATATAGAATAAAAGCTTGGCTTTAGCACTAGCCAGATGTGGGGGTTTAGGCCTAGTCAAATGACCAGTTTTGCCGGAATGCTCCATCCGATCGGCTTTAGGGCTGATAGACCGACCAGCCGCTATCCCAAAGTGGCACGGACTAGCTTGTCCAGGTGGTAGGGGCCGGCCAAAGGCGTTGCAATTCAACCCTAGGTTGCCATTGTCCAAAAATACTTC
Organism: uncultured Chloroflexota bacterium; assembly: GCA_937864185.1. GTDB lineage: Bacteria > Chloroflexota > Anaerolineae > 4572-78 > J111 > JAGRBY01. The sequence goes on along the minus strand of CALMIS010000336.1, from coordinate 43,060 downwards.
CTCTGGGTTTGCCTGCTGACCAGCGTGAGGTTATGATCCGGCTAGTCAGTGACAAATCGTTTGGTGAGATAAATGGAACATGCTCTAGAAGAAGACAACCACTGGTGGTTCGCCAGCCGGACCCGCGCGCTCAATGCCCTAATGGAGGAGCTATTGCCGACCAGGTCGGATCTACACCTGCTGGATGTGGGTTGTGGCGCGGGCAATATGATGCATCATCTGAGCCGTTATGGGCGAGTCAAAGGTTTGGAGATCGATCCGCGTCCGGTCAAAAAGGCGCGGGAACGCGGTTACGAGGTCGATCTCTTTGATGTGACACAGCCAATGCCTTTTGCCGACGGTTCGTTCGATGCCGTAACAGCCTTAGACGTGATCGAGCACAATGAGGATGACCTGGCCATCTTGCGGGACAGCTACCGAGTCCTCAAGCCGGGCGGACACATCGTTATTTCGGTGCCGGCTTTTATGTTTTTGTGGACCCATAATGATGAAATTAATGCGCACGTCCGCCGTTATACGGCGCGGGAACTGCGTCAGAAGTTGGTGGATTCCGGTTATACCGTCCAACGTCTGACCTATAATAACTTCTTTATCTTTCCGCTGGCTGCCGGGTTGCTGCTGTTACGGCGATCAACTAACCGCAAACCTGAGTTGGCCTCCCACCATCTCCGAGCGGATGAGTATCAGGTCGAGATGGAGCCGACCTCGCCTCCGGTTAACACCATCCTGACCCTGGTGGGCAAGCTTGAAGCTGGATTGATCCGCTCCTTTAATCTGCCAGTGGGGACATCGTTACTGGCGGTAGCCCAAAAGCCGCTGGCTTAAGTCACTTCTTGTCCCTATGCAGCCGATCTACTTTTACCACCCTAACAATTTACTCACTCTAAATTGGAGCAAACGATGAAATCGCCTGCGATATCCATGCAAAAACATCTTTTTATGGTGAGTTGGCTTCATATTATCTTCGGCGGCTTGCTGATTAGTCTTTCGCTAACCGGTCTCTGGCTGGGAGTCGAACGAGGCGGCTTGAACCTGCCCACGACTCTGATTTTTGTGATGATCGGTTTGCCCCTCTTTTTGGGCGGCATCGGCCTGCTGCGCCGCTGGCCCCGGATTAGAAACATTATGCTGATCGTAGGGGTAATGAACCTCATCAATTTCCCCGTAGGGACAGTGCTGGGAATTTATACCCTTTGGGTTCTTTGGTCGCCGGAAGGAAAACAACTCCTCACTGGTAATTAAGCTGCGTCTTGCGTCTGCTCGATATAACAGGCCGGTGTAAGCATTTTGTCCGATTTTAGGGTATACTTAAGATCGAAAATTGTTTCAGCCGAGGCTCGCTTGCCGGCTACTGCTCTAAGTGAGAATAGATCCTGTGGCGACTACTATTTTTTTAGCCGATGACCATACCGTGGTGCGAGACGGTCTTCGTTTGCTGTTGGAGGCCCACTCAGAATTTAGCGTAATTGGAGACGCCGACAATGGCCGGGATGCTGTTCAGCATGTCATTCAACATCGTCCGGATATTGCGATTTTGGATATTGCCATGCCCAATCTTAACGGCATCGAAGCGACTCGGCAGATTTTGGAGCATTCACCCATGACCAGGGTGATCATTTTGTCGATGCACTCGACCAGCGGGCATATCTTTAGAGCATTGCAGGCCGGGGCTCAAGGATACTTGCTAAAAGCCTCCGCCGGCAGCGAGGTCGTGGCCGCGATTCGGACTGTCCAGGCCGGGCGCCGCTATCTCAGCCAAAAAATTTCGGAGATTGTGTTGGAGGACTATCTCAGCCAGCGTGAAATCGCTGAAGCCCAGAGTCCGCTTTCCCATCTCAGCCCTCGCGAGCGGGAAATTCTTCAACTGGTCGTTGAAGGCCGGTCGAGCCAAGAGATTGCCCAAGCGCTTTCCCTCTCACCGAATACGGTGGATACTTACCGCAGCCGGTTGATGCAGAAGTTGGGGATTAATGATCTGCCCAGTCTGGTTAAATTTGCCATTCGCCACGGCATTACCTCGCTCGAGTAATTGTTGGTTGGAACGGTCTAAGCGGCAGTTGTGTCCCACGTATTTTGAGGTAAAATCACAAATATGACCTGGTACAAGATCGGCCGCTACGAAATCAGAGAAGAACTTGGCCGCGGCGGTATGGCCACTGTCTTCCGCGCATATGACCCTCGATTTCAACGCGATGTGGCCTTAAAGATAATTCCCAAAGAGTTTCTGCACGACCCTAGCTTTGTGACTCGCTTTCAACGCGAGGCCCAAACCATTGCCATTCTGGAACACCCAGCCATCGTGCCTGTCTATGATTTTGGCGAAGAGGACGGGCAACCCTTTCTGGTGATGCGCTACTTGCCCGGCGGTAGTTTGACTGACCGCCTGGCCCAAGGTCCGCTCGCCTGGGACGAAAGCCTACGCCTGATTAGCCGGCTGGCCCCGGCGCTTGATGAGGCCCACAAACAGGGCATCATTCATCGCGATCTCAAGCCGGACAATATCCTGTTTGATCACCATGACGAGCCGTATCTGACCGATTTTGGCATTGCCAAGCTCACCGAGGATCGCAGCCAGGTTGCGACCACGGGCAACGTCATCATTGGTACGCCGGCTTATATGAGTCCGGAGCAAGCTAACGGGGAAGATCTCGATGGCCGGAGCGATCTCTATTCGTTGGGGGTAATTTTGTTCCAAATGCTCACCGGCCGGCTCCCCTTTGAGGCGAACTCGCCCATCGGCGTGATTATGCAACACTTGACCCAGCCCGTGCCCGATATCAACGCCTACCGGCCCAACCTGCCCGGCGGTTGTGCGGCGGTCATTCAACGGGTCTTGTCTAAACTCCGTGAAGAACGCTACAACACGGCGGTCGAGTTGTCGGCGGCCTTGGTAGAGGCACCCCACATTGTTTCGGTGGTTCTGCCCACGGCCCAACCCCACTCCCCTGTTGAGCCTGTTCTTGAGCCGGCCCCGGTTGTGGGCCCAGTTGGGACTCCGGTTGGCGGGGAAGAAACGACGTTTTGCCCTAAATGCAAGTCTCCCAATGATGATCAAAGCCAGTTCTGCGCGACCTGCGGTACCCAAATTCTGATCGGGTGTCCTCTCTGCCACACCCCTAACCCGGCTACGAACGAAGCGTGTCTTAAGTGCGGAGCAAATCTCAAGCAGTTAGCCGCCCGACGGCTAAATCTGCAAAAAAGCCGGCGGGCCAGCCTGGCCAAACGAGACCTGGCTTTTAAAGAGAAGGCGGCTCGCCAGATTCTGGACAAGTTACAGACCGCCTTCAATGATCTCAACAGTCTCAACGGGAAAAAGCGGGCCTTGTCCCAGGAGTACCTGGAAAAGAGTGGCAATTTTGTGATTAAGACGCTCGTCGATCACATGCTCAGTGAGAGCGAGGCGGACGCTCGTTGTGCCTCGATGGAGATGCTCAGCCGTCTTTACGATCGCCCCGAGATTAATCTCGAGCAAAAGTCCCGTATCATTAAGGCCCTGGTCGATGCCATTGAAGACCCGGCCCCGGAAGTGCGTCAAGAGGCCGAAGCCTTGCTGGAAAAGTACGGCAAGCGCCGTTCCCGCGAAATCTCCGCCATCTTCAAAGGCCTGGTTGACTGGTTCAAAGGCGAGTAGCCGAGGCCAGATACCTAAGAAACCGCCGTCCCCTCACCGGAAAATAAACCTCATCGGTTTTCAAGAACCATGAGGTTTGGCTGAATGTTAGACACACCCCACCGGCCTGATTAGATTGGACAACTTTTGTAAATTTGGTATACTTTCGGTTTGAACTTTTGTTCTACATATAGGGAGAACTATGCCTGATTTCAAGGTTTACGCTGATTATCAGCCTACCGGCGACCAGCCCGAAGCGATCCGGCAGTTGGTTGACGGCATTGAGCGGGGGTTAACCCACCAGACTCTGCTGGGGGCAACCGGCACCGGCAAGACCTTTACGATTGCCAAGCTGATCGAGCAGGTGCAGAAGCCTACTTTGGTGATGGCCCATAACAAGACCCTGGCGGCCCAGCTTTACAGCGAGTTTAAGGATTTCTTTTCGGAAAACGCCGTCTCTTATTTTGTTAGTTACTACGACTACTACCAACCGGAAGCCTACATCCCCCGCAGCGATACCTTTATCGAAAAAGATGCTCAAATTAATGACGAGATTGACCGGCTCCGGCTGGCCGCCACTCAGAATCTTTTTGCCCGGCGCGATGTGGTCATCGTGGCCAGTGTCAGCGCCATCTACGGCCTGGGCAGCCCGGAGGATTACGGTCAGGTCGTGATTCATTTTGAGCAGGGTGATCTCCGCAAGCGGGATAAGATCCTGCGCCACCTGATCGACATTCGCTACGACCGCAACGACTACGACCTTAAACCCGGCACGTTTCGCGTCCGGGGCGATACCCTGGAAGTGATGCCTGCTTACGGTGAACAGGTCTACCGCATTGAGTTCTTTGGCGATGAGATTGACCGCATTACCGAGGTGGAGGCCCTGACCGGTGAAGTGGTGGCCCGGCACGCTAAGCTCGATATCTACCCGGCCAAGCACTTTATTACGCCGCAGGAAAAGCTCGAGGAGGCCCTGATCGATATCGAGGCCGAGTTGGAAGAGCGGCTGGCTTACTTCCGCGAGAACAACAAGCTGTTAGAGGCCCAACGGATCGAACAGCGCACCCGCTATGATTTGGAGATGCTGCGCGAGGTCGGCTTCTGCTCCGGTATCGAAAACTACAGCCGCCCGCTCGCCCGCCGCGAACCCGGCAGCACGCCCTGGACTCTGCTCGACTACTTCCCCGATGACTTCTTGATGGTCATCGACGAGAGCCACATGACCATTCCTCAGATTCGGGGAATGTACGCCGGCGACCGCAGCCGTAAAGAGGTCCTGGTGGAGTACGGTTTCCGCCTGCCCAGCGCGCTCGATAACCGACCACTCAACTTTCAGGAGTGGCAAGAGCATATTCATCAAGTGGTTTACACCAGCGCGACTCCCGGCCCTTATGAGTTGGAACACAGCGAACAGATCGTGGAGCAGATCATCCGTCCGACCGGTCTGATCGATCCGGAGGTCATTGTCCGCCCAATTAAGGGCCAGATTGACGACCTGATCGGGGAGATCAACCAGCGCATCGACCGAGGCCAGCGCGCTTTGGTCACCACCCTGACCAAACGCATGGCCGAAGATCTGGCCGACTATATGATGGAACTGGGCATGCGGGTCCATTACCTGCACAGCGATATCGATACCCTGGAGCGGATTGAGATTCTGCGCGATCTCCGCTTGGGTGTTTATGACATCGTGGTTGGGATCAACCTGCTGCGGGAAGGGCTTGACCTGCCGGAAGTGTCGCTGGTGGCCATTTTGGATGCGGATAAGGAAGGTTTCTTGCGCTCCACCTCGGCCTTGATCCAGACCATTGGCCGCGCGGCCCGCCACGTCAACGGCACCGTTATCATGTATGCCGATAATATGACCGCTTCGATGCGGGCGGCCATCGACGAGACCAGCCGCCGCCGCGAGAAGCAGCAGAAATATAATGAAGAACATGGCATCGAACCGCAGTCAATCATCAAGCAGATCCGCGATTTGACCAAGGAAGTGGCCTCCGCCCGAGACGAACGGGCCAAGGAAAAGATGGTGGCCGAGACCAAAGCGGCTTACAACATTACCGGCACCATGCCGGCCCACGAGATCGAACACCTGATTGGCCAGCTCGAAAAGCAGATGAAGGCGGCGGCCGCCGAGTTGGAGTTCGAGAAAGCGGCCATCTATCGGGATCAGATCAACGACCTGCGCGAGCAGCTCCGGCTTGTCCAGGAAGCACAGGATCCGCGCCCGGCTTGGGAAAAGATCAAGTAAGGTTGTGGTGATCCGGAAATGCGTATTTTAGGGATCGTCATCGCTATCTTGGCCTTCTTGTTTGGCCTGCGGTATCTGTCTACCGCGCTGCAAACGTTGTTGCGAGGCAAAATCTTGGTGCGCCAGGGCCTCCGGAGCCACTGGCAAGTGGCGCCCGAGACCAGCTTAATCTGGAAAACAGCCTTGCGGCATGCCGTCATGGGCGCGCTGTTGGTGGTTTTGGGTTTGACCCTGATTACTTAGGGAAGAGCAACGTGGACATTTCTTTTCAACTGGCCACGCTAGCCGAGCTTGACGAGATTGTGTCGTTTAGCCGGCGTCTCAACGAGGATGATCCGAGCTTCACCGGCGACTTTCACTTTGATGAAATGGCGGTCCGGGCCGCGGCGGCTCATCTACTGTCCGATCCGGGGCTGGGACGGGTCTGGATTGTCCGGCGTGGCGATATCCCGGCCGGCTATATCGTGGTCACCTTTGGCTTTAGCCTGGAGTCTCACGGTCGCGACGCCCTGGTGGACGAGGTTTATCTGCTGCCCGAACATCGGGCGCACGGGGTGGGCCGGCAAGTGATGGCTTTTGTCGAGGCCGAAATGCGCCGGTTGGGCATGAAGAGCATATATCTGGAAGTCGAACGAACCAACAGCCGGGCTCAACAGCTTTATCGTGACTTGGGTTATGAGGACCACGAGCGTTATTTGATGAGCAAACGGCTCGATGGCCAGATCGGGGCTTCTAAGGAGCGGTTTGGCGAAAGTGGTTCGAGCTGACGCCGTTTAAAGACTTGAAGGCTGCAACCGGTTTAGAAGAGTTATTCATCAAACAACTCGCCCACCGAGATTCCGAGATGGACGCGGCGAATGACCTCGGCAATGAGCGGAGCGACGGAAAGGCGAGTGAGCTTGGCAAAGTCTTTGTCGGGCGAAATAGCCACCGTATTGGTAGCCACCACCTCCTTAACCGGGGCTTCGATCAGGCGTTGCACGGCCGGACCGGATAGGATGGCGTGGGTAACGCAGGTGTAGATGTCCTCGGCCCCGCACTGTTTCAAAAAGTCCATCGCCTGGACCACCGTGCCGGCCGTATCGATCTCGTCATCGTAGATAATGCAGTTTTTGCCCCGTACATCGCCGATGATGTTAAGCACTTCGGTTTTACTGCCGTCCGGTTTCTGCAGGCGGCGCTTTTCGATGACCACCAGGGGCAGATCGAGCGCCTGAGCAAAGTTGCGGGAGCGTTTGGTCGCCCCAATATCTCCAGCTACCACCACCGCATTGGGAATATTCTTCTCTCGGATATAATCGCGGATGCTGTAAAAGGCAGTGATCTCATCGACCGGAATGTTGAAGAAGCCTTGAATCTGGCCGGCGTGCAGATCTATGGTCAAAAAACGATTGGCGCCAGCCGTGGTAATCAGATCCGCGACCAGCCGAGCAGTAATCGGAACTCGGGGTTGGTCCTTTTTATCGGTGCGGCCATAACCATAATAAGGCACCACAGCCGTAATGCGTCCCGCCGAGTCCCGTTTAGCAGTGTCGATCATAATCAGTAGTTCCATCAGATTATCATTGACGGTCTGCATTGCACCCCGCCGGTCATAAGACATGGCGATCGGTTGGATGATAAACACATCTTTGCCCCGCACGCTGGTCTTGAGGCGGCAAAAGATATTTTGATTAGAGAACTTGAACACGTCTGCCGGGCAGAGCGGCACAGCTAAAGCGGCGCTGATCTCCTGCGCCAGCTCTAGATTCCCATTTCCACTAAAGAGGGCAATCTCTCCGTACATTAGGTCGCCTCGGATAGATACAGGCTTCTGCGTCGATTATTATAAGGCCAACGCTTGAAACGCAAAATAACACGATCAGCGACACTTTACATATCGTGCAGAGCGGCGATAAGCCGGTCAACTTCAGCTTTGGTGTTATAGTGGGCCAGACCCACCCGGACCATCCCGCCACTTGCCTCCAGCCCGAGCCGCTCGGTCACGCTTAAGGCGTAGTAGTTTCCACTCCAGACAAAAATGCCTTGTTCTCCAAGGTAGGCAGCAATTTGAGCCGGGGTAAAGCCGTCCCGGGTAAAGGCCACAGTCGGGCAGCGCTCTTCGAATTCAGAGGGCTGGCTAATGCCGTAAATTTTTAAGCCCGGTACGGTTTCAAGCCCGGCCAGCAGGGTGGTGAAAAGCTCACGTTCGTAAGCTCGAATTGCTTCCATCGCCTGCTTTAGGTCTCGCCGCCGCTTTTCATAGCGCGAGAGCTGCGCCTCGAAAGCGCCGCCGTAGGTTTGACCCAGCCGGGCTAAATATTCCACGGTCGCCACAACGCCAGCCATGCCTTCCTGATTCTGCGTGCCGGTTTCAAATTTGTAAGGCGCTTGCTGCGGCGCGGGCCTAACCTGGTAGGCGGGGAGTTGCTCTAGTAACTCCAATTTACCCCACAAGACCCCCACGTGCGGTCCAAAAAATTTGTAGGCCGAACAGACCAAAAAGTCACAGCCCAGCGCCTGAACATCGATGGGGCCGTGCGGCGCAAAATGAACCGCATCCACCCAGAGCCAGGCGCCAGCCCCGTGCGCCAGTGCCGCGATTCGAGCCACCGGATTGATGGTCCCGACCGCATTAGAGGCATAACCGACGGCCACCAGCTTGGTCTTGCTGGTCAGCAAGGAACTCAGGTGGTCCAGGTCAAGCCGGCAGTCCTCGATGTCAAAGTCCGCCCACTTGACCGTGACGCCTTGCTCTTCCAAAGCCAACCAGGGCGAAATATTGGCATCATGGTCAAGCCGGGTGACGATCACTTCATCACCCGGTTTGAGCAGGCGCCCAATCGAGCGGCTAAGACTGTAGGTCAATGTGGTCATGTTGGGACCAAAGACAATCTCGGCGGGCGAGGGCGCGTTGAGAAAATCGGCCATCGCTTCGTGTGCCTGGTGGATGATCTGTTCATTTCTCTGGCTGGTGAGAAAGTAGCCGCCTTTATTGGCGTTGGCCCGGACAAAATAGTCGGCCATTGCCTCGATGACGGTTTGGGGTACTTGGGTCCCGCCTGGCCCGTCGAAAAAGACGTAGGGCCGGTTATGGGCGTCGGTCTCTAGCAGGGCGGGGAATTGAGCCCGGACCGGGGACAGGTCGATGGCTGGCTGCATGAAGAATATTCTCCTACATATTTGTTAAACCGTAATACGCCGCTCCGAGCAGCGCCGGCTTCTTGTGTAAAATTACATAGACGGGCACGTGGGCCAACATATCGCTGAAGCGGCCTTTTTTGGCAAAGGCCGCCATAAAAGTGCCATCTTTTAGCTTAGATAAAATCCGGGGGGGAATGCCACCGCCCAGATAAACGCCGCCGGTCGCCATGACCTTAAGGGCCAAATTGCCCGCCTCCGAGCCCAGGATCGACATGAAGGCGCTCAAGGTTTGAACGCACAAATCGCTTTTTTCTTCTAAGGCGGCCTGGACGATGATGGGAGTTGGATCCAGCGCTTCCTGGAGCGCTACTTCGACGTCAGTCACTTCTGCAGCGTAGCGATTGTTTTTAAGGTAATCATAGATATTGGGGATGCCCAACGCGCCCGAGCAAACCCGCTCATAGCTGACGTGATTAAACTTGCCCAGAAGATGCTTGAGAAGCTCAATCTCAAACAGCGACTTAGGCGCAAAATCAACATGCCCGCCTTCTGAAGCGACAACATGGTGCTTGCCGTCGGCATAGATGAGAAACGCTTCGCCCAAGCCGGTGCCGGGAGCAAGGACGGCTTTATTCTTGCCCAAGGTCCGGTCAATCAGCTCGCCGTTGAGGGGCTCTAAATCCTGTTCAGTCAGGTAAGGTACGGCATGGGCAATTGCTTCCAAATCGTTAAGAAGTTTGACTCCGGTCAGATTAAAGGTCTGCTTCAGCATGGTCTCGGAAATAACCCAAGGCAAGTTGGTGATGTGTGAGGCCCCGGCTTTCACCGGTCCGGCCACGCCAAAGACAGCTTTAAGCGGTAGGACCGATTTATTGAACAAAAACTGCTGAATAACGCCTTCCAGACTACTAAAATCTCGACTGCGGAAGGTAGCCTGGATTTCCGGTTGGGGATCTTCGGTCCCTAAGGCCTGGTTAACGTCGTACAAGGCCAGGTCAGTTTTAGTACCGCCGATATCGCCTACAAGTAGCATGGGCTCCTCCTGATCAAGTTGGGCTCGCTAAGGGCCGATTATACACCCGATCGAGTTTTTGCTCGATTCATAAACTCTTCTTGGCTGTTACGCAGGGCTTCGCCTTCGCGAGCGCGCACCCGGCTGTAACTCCCGTCAGCCCGGAGCAGACGAGCATTGACATTATCGGCGCCGGCGATCTCCAGAATTTCGACACACTGTTGCTTAAGATTTAAATCCTCAATGGGGAAAAGAGTCTCGATGCGCCGGTCAAGGTTACGCGGCATCAAGTCAGCCGAGCCGATGAGGATATCGGGGTTGCCATCGTTATGGAAATAATAGATCCGGGTATGCTCCAAAAAGCGACCAACGATACTCACCACTCGGATGTTGTCGCTGAGGCCGGGAATACCGGGCCTGAGGCCGCAAATGCCGCGGACGAGTAGCTCGATTTGCACGCCAGCTTGAGAGGCCTGATAGAGCTGCCGGATAAAAGAAGGATCGATGAGCGAGTTCATCTTGAAGATGAGCTTGGCTAGCCGACCTTGCTGAGCCAGTTTGATCTCGCGGTCGATGAGAGCGGCAAAACCGGAGCGCAGCGTATCGGGCGCCACCAGGAACTTGTGATAATCGTACTTGCGTGAATAGCCGGTTAGGGCATTAAACAAGTCTGAGGCATCGGCTCCGAACTCCGGCTTGCAGGTGAACAGGCCAAGATCGGTGTAGATGTGGGCAGTGATGGCATTGTAATTGCCGGTCGAGAGATGAACATACCGTTGAATCTGATCGTCCTCCCGCCGCACCACCAGACAGATTTTGCTGTGAGTCTTGAGGCTCATAAAGCCGTAAACAACGTGTACCCCTTCGCGTTCTAATTTGCGCGCCCAGCCGATGTTACTCTCCTCGTCAAACCGGGCCTTGAGCTCCACGAGCGCCGCCACCTGTTTACCGTTTTCCCGCGCTTCCATTAAAGCATCGACCACCGGTGAGTTTTTACCGGCGCGGTAGAGCGTTTGCTTGATGGCGATCACCTGAGGATCACGAGCGGCCGCTCGCAGAAAATCAACTACCGGGCCAAAGGAGTCATAAGGATGGTGCAGCAGAATGTCGCCTTCTCTAATGGCGTCGAAGATCTCCTGCCGGTGTTCCGTTTTCCGGAAGCGGGGCGGCACAATGGGGACGTAGGGCGAGTCTTTTAAATCAGGCCGGTCTATGGAGAGCAGACTCATCAGACTACTCACGCCCAACGGCACGTTGCTTTCGTAGATATCTTCCGGATTAACGCTCAAATTTTGAATTAAAATTTGGCGGATGGGTTCGGGCATCTCTTTGGCAACAGTAAGCCGGACCACAAAGCCGAAGCGACGTTGTCTGACGGTTGCCTCGATCACTTCCAGCAGATCGCTGGCTTCATCGGCTTCAATTTCTAAATCGGCATTGCGGGTAATGCGGAAGATGTAGTACTCGACGATCTCATAACCGGGGAACAAACTGGCCAGGTTGTGAGCAATTAGATCTTCCAGCCAAATGAAGCGGTGCACGCGCCGGGTATCGCTCCGGTTGCGCTTGACCGGGGTTAACCGGGGTAAAGTATTAGGGACTTTGATCCGGGCAAACTGCTTATCGCCGGTTTCGGGATCTCTAACAATGACCGCCAGGTTGAGGCTAAGACTCGAAATGTGAGGGAATGGTCGTCCGGGGTCAAAGGCAAGGGGGGTTAGCACCGGAAAAATCTCGTTATGAAAATACTCGTCCGCTGCGTCCCGCTGAGATTGGCTTAATTCATCATACTTGTGCAGATGGACACCCGCCTCGGTTAGTTTTTGGTGCAGTTCATGGTAGCAAGTATGCATCACTTTGAGGTTAGCCCGTACTTTTTTACGAATTGCGCGTAGTTGTTCCGTGGGCGTCAGCCCATCGGCCGGCACATCGATCACGTTAGCCGCGACCTGTTGCATGAGGCCGGCCACCCGCACCATAAAAAACTCGTCAGTGTTAGAGCTGTAAATCGCCAGAAATTTGGCTCGCTCCAGGATGGGGTGGCGGTCGTCTTGCGCCTCTTCGAGCACCCGTGAATTAAACTCTAACAAACTAAGCTCGCGATTGATAAACAGATCCGGGCTGTTAAGATCGTAGATCGGGGTTTCGGTCTTCCGACTCTCTTCGGACTGGTTTGTCGCCAAACCTGATGAGGTTTCTACAGCAAGGGGCATACTTTATCTCCGTAAATTCAACAACTCTTTTACTTTTCTCCCTGAAAAGCGGTTTGCTAATGACTATGACGGAAAGCCTAAGGCCAGCCAGAGATGGTGAAAACCTCTAAGCTTTTGTACTGTTTTACTTTAGATTTTCCGCGGAATACGGGCGATGGTTCCTGGTCAAGGGACGGGTTGAGGCTTTCTGATTATACCACAGTTTCCCGGTCGTGCGGGTATTTTAAGATTTAGCTTCTGTTGACGGGCAGCCTGCGGTTATTGTATAATTGTCCCTATGTCAACTGCCCAGGCGGTGCGTTGTTTTTTTGATTGCATTTCCGTGGACAAGCCGATATAATTAGTTAGACTTTGTTCAGGTAGCCTAGCCGGGTAAAATCTGGCCCGGCCATCAGTGATTCAGGAGTAAATTGTGACATTTGAGACGCATCGGCTAGAAGACTACAACGCTTCAAACTCCGGCGATGAGCAGTATGGCGAAAATATCCTGCCGAAAGGGGCCGTCCTTCAGAACCGATATGAAGTGATTAAGGTTCTGGGTGTGGGCGGTATGGGCGCTGTTTACCTCACTCGTGATCTACGCTTTAGTGGCGTCACCCGGCTTTGTGCTTTGAAAGAAATGATTAGCACCACGCCTGATCCTCAGGTTCGCCGGCTGGCCGTTCAAAGCTTTATGCGTGAAGCCAATCTCCTGGTCCAGCTCAATCACACGGGCATTCCCCAAATTTATGACTTTTTCACCGAGGGCGTACGTAGCTATCTAGCTATGGAGTACGTTCAAGGCAGTGACCTGGAAGATGTACTGGAAAATACCGAGGGGATGCTTAAGGAAGAGGTGGTGCTCGATTGGGCCATTCAAGTCTGCGACGTCTTGATTTACCTCCACAGCCGGACCCCGGCTATCGTCTTCAGAGACCTCAAACCCAGCAACATTATGTTACGCGGGGGGAATAAGATTGCCTTGATCGATTTTGGGATTGCCAAGGCTTTTGAATCAGGCCAGAAAGGCACCATGATTGGGACCGAAGGTTACTCGCCGCCGGAGCAGTACAAGGGCGTGGCTGATCCGCGCGGGGATATTTACGCGCTTGGAGCAACCCTCCATCACCTGCTTACCAAGCGTGATCCGCGCTTGGAACCTCCCTTTACCTTCCATGAAGAGCCACCCTATCTCCTTAACCCGGCTCTATCCTCCCAAACAAGCGCCGTGGTGATGAAAGCCTTGGAGTACGATCCCAATAAGCGCTACCAATCGGCCCAAGAGATGAAGAGTGCGCTGACGAAAGCATTGAACCATAAAGATGAAGTGGCCCCAGTTGATCCGGGGATCGGGACGCAAGCCTTGCCCACCTCCTCTTCCACCACCACTGTCCTCCCTGATCAGCCCGGTCAACCCTCTTTGCCACCCGCTTACCAACAACCTTATCCACCGGCTGGACACGTTTATCCGCCACAGTATGGAGTGCCCTATCCGCAACCTCTTTACCCCGGCGCAACGCAGCCTTATCCGGCACCTTATCCACCCGGACCTTATGTTTATCCCGGTATGCCGCCCGGCACGGACCCTTTGGCTGAAGGTGAGGCCGATGACTCGATTTTGCCTATTTGGAAGTTCAAAGTTGAAGATGAAATTAGGGGTTCGGCCCAGGTTCAGGGTGCCCGGCTCTATGTGGGTGCTTATGATAACAATGTCTATATGCTCGATCCTAAGACGGGCGAATTTCAGTGGAAATACCCCACTGAAGGCGGTGTGGCTACTAAGCCCTGTGTTTACAAAAGCACCGTCATCTTTGGCTCGGAAGATCGCATTGTCTATGCTATTTCTGATGCAGGACGGCTGCAATGGACGTGCCCAACCGAGGGGCGCGTGCGCTCATCGGTAATTGTGGCTTACGACCATGCTTTCTTTGGTTCCGACGACAACCGGTTGTATGCCGTTAATGCCCAGACCGGGCGCGTAATTTGGCGTTTTGAAGCGATGGCCCCGATCCGCTCCACCCCGGCGATGGGCGATGAACTGGTCTATGTGGGCTCCGAAGATGGTCATCTGTACGCGCTTGATCTCTCGTCCGGCGCGGCTAAGTGGAAGTTCCGGTCTAACCGAGCTGTCACCTCTAGCCCTGCCGTCTATGCGGAGATGGTGATTGTCGGCAGTTCGGATTGGCATGTTTACAGCGTGGATGCTAAATCGGGCTACGTGATTTGGCGCTATCGCACCAACCAGCAGGTCGTCTCTAGTCCAACAGTGGTTGATGATACCGTTTTTATTGGTTCAGTCGATAAAAACTTGTATGCGATCGATGCCAAATCTGGCCGAGTGCAGTGGAAATTTAACGCCGAAGCACCTATTGTTTCGACGCCGGCGGTGACTGATGAAGCTGTTTACTTTGGGACGGTCTCAAAGGACAAACCCGAGGTCATCAGTGTGGATCGCAAAAACCGAAAAGTTCGCTGGCGTTTCAAGACCGACGGGCCGGTTCCGTCATCGCCAATAGTCGTCGATGGGATTGTTTACATCGGTTGCACCGATCATTTTATATACGCCTTACCGGCCTAGACCGGAGGTAGTAAATACGATAATATCACCGCAGTCAGGGTGAATGTGGGTGTTGCAGGCTAAATAACCGTGTTGTGAAAAGATTTAATGGAAACAAGTAAGAATTATTACGCAATCCTGGGAATAGTCCAGAGCGCTACAGAGGACGAGATCCGTCAGTCCTATCGTGTTTTGGTCCGCAAATACCACCCCGACACTAATAAAGCATTAGATGCCCAAGAACGTTTTAAAGAAGTTCAAGAAGCCTACGAAGTTTTAGGTGATCCAGAACAACGCCGAGTTTATGATCGGCTCCGAGAAGCCGAAGGTTTGGATAAATCCTCGGCCTTAACCTTACGCGCTCGGGTGAGTCATCCTCAGCTACTGACGGGTGTCGCCGAACAGGCCTTTTACGTGATGTTAGAAATCACTCCCGCCGCCGACCTGCCGACAGCGCGTTTGCCTCTCAATCTAAGCCTGGTGCTTGATCGAAGTACCTCAATGCAGGGTATGCGCTTACAGCAGGTTAAGGAGGGGACGCGCCAGATTATCGACCGACTCAACGACGATGATGCCCTGGCCGTGGTGGTCTTCAGCGACCGGGCAGAGGTGATTTTGCCGGGTCAGCGTGGCGTAGACAAGGCTATGGCCAAATCCATTGCCAGCACCATCCAGCCCAGCGGCGGGACAGAGATGTTGCAAGGTCTTCAAGCCGGTCTAAAGGAGCTGGAAAAAAATAAAGGAACGTCCTCCGTCAACCACCTCATTCTGCTTACCGATGGTCAAACCTACGGCGATGAAGCCGAGTGTCTTCAGCGAGCCGAGTGGGCGGGGCGTAATCAAATCAGCTTGACAACGATGGGGATTGGGTCCGATTGGAATGAGAATCTGCTCGATCAAATGGCGTCGGCTTCCGGCGGAGCTTCGGTTTATATCGACTCGCCTCGGAAAATTGTTGATGTCTTCAAAGATACGATCCGGAGTTTGGGTAATGTCGTCGCCCGAGAACTGACCATGGCCATCAATGCTACGACCGGGGTAGAGCTGAAGGAAGCTTTCCAGGTCGTGCCCCAAATCCATCGGCTGGAAATGCGGGCCGACAAGACCATTCTTGGTCCGTTAGGACTGAATATAGGTAAGACGCTGCTCATGGAGTTTCGGGTTAAGTCAGAGCCGATAGTGGGCGAAAAACGGCTCATGCGCATCACGGTTGATGGCGATGTGCCCGGTCAGAAAGGGCGCCGAAACTGGGAGTGGGTGGACATAACTGCTAAATTTCTTGAAACGCAGGAGTCAAACATCGAAATTCCAGCCTCAATTATTACCGCTCTTGGAAAATTGGCCATCTATAAAATGCAGGAAAAGGCGATGGAAGATCTGGATCGAGGCCAGATTGGGACGGCCACTCAACGCCTTGAGACTATGGCTACCCGGCTTCTCAATTTAGGAGAAACCGACTTGGCCAGAGCCGCACTGTTAGAAGCCGGCCGGCTGGCCCGGACCGGTGACTTGT
Source organism: uncultured Chloroflexota bacterium (assembly GCA_937864185.1). GTDB lineage: Bacteria > Chloroflexota > Anaerolineae > 4572-78 > J111 > JAGRBY01. The sequence goes on along the minus strand of CALMIS010000336.1, from coordinate 26,802 downwards.
CAGCCGAAGGCCGTAAAAAGATTAAATACGGCACGCGAAGTTTGTCTATTTTGCCGAAGGAGATAAACAGTGATTAAGTGTCCTTTCTGTGGGGTAGAACAAGTCCCCAACACACTCTTTTGCAGCGAGTGTGGCACTTATTTGCTTGAAGATGATCGTCGGGGCACAGACCCACTGGGAACGGATGAAATCGGTTGGGTAGGTGAAGAAGAGGAAGAAATTGAAGGCGGTCAAACTATTAAGGGGACGGGGCCTCTCTCTGTTCGTTTGAGGATTGTGGAAACCGGCCGCGAGATTGAAGCCACCCTTAACAAAGCTATCCATATAGGCCGGCTTGATCCTGCCAGTGATGTCTTTCCCGAAGTCGACCTGACGAGTGACAATGGGTTGGAAAAAGGTGTTTCGCGCCGGCACGCCCGGATCTTGAAACGAGAGGGCACCGTGGTGGTGGAAGATTTGGGCAGCATCAATGGCACCTTTATCAACAGCAAAAGATTGGCACCCTACTTGCCCGAGGTCTTGCGCCATGGGGACCAGCTTCAATTGGGTAAGTTGTTGATTGAAATTGAAATGTTCTAAACAGGAGACAACCTGTGCCGATTACAGTTATTATTCACGTTCAAGGCGGCGATGCTATGGTCGGCGAGATTGAAGATATGCCCGATCCGCGCGCCAACTATATTACCGTCACCAACGTGCGTACCCGCGATGGTAAATCTGTCGTGTATATCGATCGGGATGCGACCCGTGTGCTCTTTCCCTGGCATCGCATCAGCTTTTTGGAGACCCTCCCCTCCGAGGAAGATCACGAAGAGTTCGAGTCATTCTTCCGAGACTAATCAGCCCCCTAGATGATAAGACTACGTCTTTTGACGTAGTCTTTCTTGTGTCATCTGCCTGATCTCCTCCTCGCTTAAATTCCTGTATTTTGCATACCAATATTTCCACCTAACAGCCGATTACAAACCGGCTCGTTTCCTTTATACTTGAGATGTAGCTGTCTCATAACAGGCTTTCTTAAAAAAGCCGCTGAGGGATAGCACTTGCCCCGGCTAATAGCCGGAGTACATTTTGGAGGAAACCATGAAAAAGAGAAACTTGTTCGTTAGACTCAGTTTATTCACGATTATCCTCGTAGTTGGGACTTTTGCCGCGCTCATTGTGGGTGAAACGATGGGCTTGGCTTTGGCGGATATGTCCAATGTGTCAGTCGGCGCGGTGACAAATGCCCGCGACAGTGAAACGCTCTATGCGGCTTTAACGATGGAACGGCAAGGCCTCTATCGCAGCGATGATGCCGGTCGCTCTTGGTTACGGGTAAGTGCGGGACCGGGGGCAGCCATTTCTGCTCTAGCGGTTCATCCTACGGATAGCAGTATGCTCTATGCGGGGGTTATGGGCGGTACCGATCGTCCGGAAGCGAGTCTCTGGTACAGCAACAACAGTGGCCGCAGTTGGCAGCGCACCGATCTGCAACTGCCCATTGGTCCCAATGGCTTAGTGCCCGAGATTAGCGCGGTGACGATCTCGCCTGATCACCCGGGTATCGTTTTTGTCGGAACTGAAGGGCTGGGTCTTTACCGCTACTACCGGGAAACCGGGGCGTTTGAGCGGATTGGTGGCCCGGGTTTGGCTAATCTGTATGTTGATGAGATGGTGGCCGGTAACGGGCATGTCTATGCCGTCACCCCCGAAGGCTTACTGGTCATTAGCGGCGATGCCTGGCACAAAATCGAGACGCTGCCTGATGCACCGGTAAGCGTAGCCGTCGATCCGGCCAACTCGGATAATCTGTATGTGGGTTCTGTGGGTTACGGCGCTTTCCGCTCGACTGATGGTGGTGAGACTTGGGAGACAATCAACACCGGTTTGAATTGGCAGCCCGGGATTATCCTGAGCGTGCCGGCCATTGCGGTCGATCCGCAAAACTCGGAACACCTCACTTTAGCAACCGCTTTCAGCGTGGGCAGCCAGCTTGCCCCTGGGGGAGTCTTTGAGAGCACAGATGGTGGGCAGAACTGGCAGCGAGTTGCCGACAGCCGGCAAGTGGTTGAGCGTTTGACCTTTGAGCAAGGCGGCATCTATGCCGCGACCGCGCAAGGTTTGGAACGCTACGGTCAACCCCTGGAGTCGACCTCGACTCAGCCATTGCAGTCTCTACGCTCTTTGACCCAACCCACCAACGCCCAAATGTTGGTGCTGGGTGTCACTTTGGCTCTGGCCAGCTTGACCCTGATCGGTCGTGCCGATTGGGTGGCACGCCGAGATGGAATGGCGGCCGTCTAAATTATTAAGAAGAAAACTATAACCGACACAGGAGAAATGAAATGCTTGGTAAACTGATGAAGAAGTTGATTGCTGTAGCTCTGTTGGTGCCGGTGCTGGCTTGGGGGTATCCGGTCCTGAATGCAACAGAGACCGTTCACGCCGCCGGGCCTGAAGATGCGGTGACCGAGAACGAAGTGGCCCAAGCCGGCAGCGCTTTACTGTGGGCCGTCTCGGCCGATGTACCTTACAATCAAGATGTCCGGTTTCTGCTAAACCAGATGACTATGGTCCAGATCTTGGCCGAAGAGTATGCCCGGATCGAGTCGATCTGTGCCGGAAATGGCTTGGCCAATATCCAACCCAATCCCTATGGCCCGATTGTAGTCATCCCTAATGCAGGCGATCTCTCGTTAGCGGGTAGCAATGTCTCAATTCGGGTCAATCCGGACGGTGAGATCTGGTTTATTCCACGGACGCAGGGGCAAATCATCCGGGTCCCGATGGCTGTTGGGGACAAGGTAGAAGGTCAGGAAGTCTTGCATCTTTCTCTGGCTGAAGGTTTGAAACTGATGACCGAAGGCCAACTGATCTGGACGGCCAAGGACCAGGGTCCGTTTGGTAACGGCCATGGTTTGCCCGGCCACATCGCTGCCTGTGATCCTCAGTACGATCCTATCTACTTCCCGCTGGAAGACGAAGATTAGTACCATCTGATAGCCGGTTGAGAGTTTAGAACTCAGGCGCTTGGGGTTTTTACCTCAAGCGCCTTTTTCATTACCAGGCTTGATGTCCGGGATGTGAGTACATAGGAGCTTGAAAAAGTCCATAAACGTATCGATTTCATGATAGGCGATGACAATATCGGCGTAGCGCTTGCTCGGCTCGACGAATTCCAAATGCATCGGCCGGACCGTGCCCAGATACTGCTCCACGACAAAATCCAGGGTACGGCCTCGCTCGGCGACGTCGCGCCGGAGACGTCGAATAAAGCGGAGGTCGTCGGGGGTATCAACATATATCTTGAAATCGATCAGCTCGCGCAAAGTGGCATCGGCCAAGAGTAAAATGCCTTCCAACAGAATGACCGGCTTCGGTTCGATCCGTTCCTGGCGATCGGTCCGGATGAATTGGGCAAAATCGTAGACGGGAATATCGACGGGAAAGCCTTGCCGCAGCAGTTCAAGATGGGCCACCAGCAGCTCGTTTTCCAGCGAGTCGGGATGGTCAAAATTGACCCCTTGGCGTTGCTCTAACGGCAGGTGGCTAAGATCGCGGTAGTAAGCATCGTGCTCAATGTGGGCAATGGCGGGCTCTCCCACGGTGTCCAGAATTTTGCGTGAGACGGTTGTTTTTCCGGAGGCGGTCCCGCCCGCTACCCCGAGGATAATTGGTTTATTCATTTTCTTCGCTTATTAGGGGGGACCGGACTGCGGCGGGATAACCACCGGCCCCGTAATCAAGCCGGGCTGAAACTCCGGCGGGCTGGGCGGTGTAGGCGAGAAAATAGTCTCGGAGGCAGGGGTAGCCGGTGGGGCATCGACGGGCAGGTGGATGAGATCGCCAGCCACCCGGGTCGGGACCGGCGTCGAGGTGGGCGGCCGGTTGGGATCCGGAGTGGGAGTGACCGTGGCCGGCGGGGTTGTCACTGGGCGGCGAAGTTGGATGGCGTCCGACGGATTATCGATCAGAATCCGGACTCGGTCATCGGTTGAGCCTCCGATCTGGTCCGACACGACCAGCCGCAACGTATAAGGGCCATTCTCAACCTGAGTCGTATCAAACGTGCCCAGCAACTGGCGGCGCCGCGCCAACTCATAGGTCCGGCTTTGAATGACAATGAATTTTTCAGGATTGGTGCCCGTGCCCAACTCCAGTTGATAGTAGGAAATCGGTGGCGCGATCATCAAGCCTTCAATGTTAATCGTACCCCGGACGCTAACGTTGTCAATTGGAGCGGCGATCCGGGCCCGAAGATTGCTGGAAGGGCAGAACTCGAGGGGCGGCTGTTCAAGGCCGTGGCTAGTGGCCCAAGCCCGGGCTTCGGGTGGGAGGACTAGATAATATTTTTCGACGATGTTGGCCCGACAGAACTCGTTCACGCGCAAGTTGGTGGCCCGGTCGATCTCGACCAGTTGGTGCAGATCGTGCTCCGGACCCAGCGGCGGCTGATCGCGGAAAAAGATTTCGGAGCGTGTCTCCGGACAGACCGCGCTGGGCAAGGTGCCGGTATCGGCGCAAACTTCCAGCTCGGTGATGGTGGGCGGGCGGGGAAACTCGCGCAGCGGCTCGTCTTGGAGAATCTCCTCCATAAAGCGATGCCAGATGGTTCCGGCTCCTGTCAGCCCGTCGATGGCTTGCATGGGCTCATTGTTGGCGTTGCCAACCCACACCCCGGTGACAAAATTAGGCGTATAGCCGATGGTCCAACTATCGCGCCAGTCGTTGGTCGTGCCTGTTTTTACCGCGGCCGGTCGGGACAGGGTCAAGAGCTGGTCGGGGTCGAATTCTTCCATGCGGGCTTCGCGGTCGGATAGAATGTGACTGATCAGATAAGCGTGGGCCTCGTTGATGACCCGGCGGGGTTGCGGTCGATCGGGAAAGATTTCCCGATCAAAACTGTCGGTGATCTTAAGAATACTGGTCGGTTTAAGCTGTATGCCTTCGTTGGCCAGGGCCTGATAGGCGCCGGTCATCTCCAGCAGGGACACCTCGCCGCTGCCCAACGCCAGCGAGAGGCCGTAGTCATCCCCCTTGAGCGACGAAATCCCTAACCGGGTGGCCGTATCCTTTAAACTGCTGATGCCGAGTTGTTCCAGGGTTTTGACAGCCGGAATATTAAGCGAATTGGCCAGGGCGGTGCGGATCGTGACCGGTCCGTAAAACTGATGATCGCGGTTGGTTGGGCGGTAGATGTTGCCAAATTCGTCCGGATACTCAACCGGTACATCCATGAGAAGAGTGCTGGGGGTCCAGCCCAGCCGCTCGAAGGCGGTCAGGTAGAGGAGCGGCTTTATGGTCGAGGCCGGTTGGCGCAAGCTGGTGACCATATTGACCTGGCCCTCGATCGTACTGTCTCGAAAGTCTTTGCTGCCAACCAGGGCCAGAATCTGGCCCGTTTTTGCCTCGAGGGTCACCAGGGCGCCATTGGTCACCTGGTGGCCGGCCAGCGCTTCGACTCGCTCGCGGACCGCGATCTCTGCGGCTGTTTGGATGTCGGAGTCGAGGGTGGTGTAGACGCGCAAACCGGCCTGGTACAGGTAGGCCGGGGGAATAATGCGCTCCAATTCTTCCCGGACCATGCCGACAAAGTGGGGGGCTTCCAAGGGAAACTGCGGATCGCGGAAGGTCAGCGGGGTAGCGGCCGCTTGATCGGCTTCACCCGAGGTCAGGTAGCCCGCTTCGACCATCAAGCCCAAGACGATTTGTTGGCGGGCTTTGGCACCCTCCGGATTGAGATAAGGATCGAGCGTGGCCGGTGACTGGGGCAGCCCGGCTAACATCGCGGCTTCGGGCAAAGTTAGGTCACGGGCCGGTTTGCCGAAGTAGGTTTGGGCGGCGGCTTCAACGCCGTAGGCCAGATTGCCGTAATAAATCTGGTTAAAGTACACTTCCAAAATCTGTGTTTTCGTGTAGCGGCGGCTTATTTCAACAGCTAAAACGGCTTCGCGCAGCTTACGCAGAAAAGATTTTTCGGTGCGCTCTTGCGGCTCCAGGAAAATATTGCGGGCCAGTTGTTGGGTAATCGTACTAGCCCCGGAGACAATCTGCCGCTCCGAGAGGTTGTCGTACACAGCCCGGGTGATGGCAATCGGGTCGACGCCGACGTTAAGGTAAAAGTAGCGATCCTCGGTGGCAATCGTGGCTTCGACCATGGCCGGCGAGATCTGATCGAGCGTCACGTCCACGCGTCGGCCACCGGTTGGATCAATAATTTCCCACAGCAGTTTGCCGTTGCGATCTAGGATTTGGGTAGTCGCAAACTGGAGGGAGCGCAGGCGCATCTCTTCGGCGGGGGGCAGTTGCGCAGCAATCATAACATAGCCGGTTACCCCAAGCAGGCCGATAATAATCAGGCTAATCACCCCTAACGCCAGCAGGTTTCCGATCCACAGTACAGCTCGCCGGAGGCCGGATTGTGGCCCAAACCGGCCTCGCCCCCGGGTAGTCACCCCTCTCAAAGCGGCCAAGAAGCGAGCGGAAAAAACCGGTGGTCTTGAGGCCGGCCGGGCCCTGAGCGGGCGCATGTTTAGCTCTTGAGGCAAAGGTTTAGCGGAGGCCTTTTGCTCCACCGATCGCGGCGCTAAACGAGCCGCGGACGGGCGAGGACTCTTCGGTTGGGAACGCTGTCGGTCGCTCATAAAGTGGTTCGGCTCTATTGACCGCCTTCTAAGGCTTGAATTTGCTCTTGCGCGGCCTGCTTGGTGAACTCATCGCCAAAGTTAGCTGCTTCAGTAAAGTCAATCAGGGCCCGGCTCGTATCACCGAGTTGTTTATAAGCCATTGCCCGGCCAAAATAAGCGTTGGCGTTGGTCGGGTCCAGGCTAAGGCTTTCGGTATAGTCAATCAATGCCTGATCGAACGCCCCTTTGTCGGCAAAAGCGTTAGCGCGATTGTAAAACGGCCAACTGAGGGGATCATGCTCTAGCTGAATCGCTTGAGTGTAATCCTCAATGGCTTTGTCGTATTCACCCAGTTTACGGTAGGCCAGGCCCCGGCTGTTGTACAGCCAGGCCAACGGTTCATGCTTCAACTCGATGGCTTTCGTATAATCTTCGATAGCCTCTTTGGTTTTGCCAAGATAAAAATTTGCGTTGCCACGATTGTAGTAGGGTAGGCTGAGCGGCTCATAATTGAGCTCGATCGCCTTGGTGAAGCCTTCTATCGCCGGACCATAGTCCTGCTGCGTATAGTAAATATAGGCGAGGTTATAGGTCGGTTCGCTCAACGGCTGGTAGTTCAGCTCGATCGCTTTGGCGTAATCGGCCAGCGTGCCTTCGATCTCGCGCCGGCTGTAGCGCTCTTGCGCTCGCTGAAAGTAGGCTTCCGCTGTTTCGAGCGGAATGTCAGTCGGCTCCAGGGGAACCGTGGGCGGTTGAACCAGGGTCGGGGTCGGGGTTGGCTCTGCCGGAACTTCGGGCGCGATCACTTGCACCGCCGCCGCGCGTTGCACTGTTTCCTGGTTGTACCGGACCGTTAAGTTAATTTGGTAAGTGCCGGGCGTTTCCGGCGCCTGGTAGGTAATGCAGCAGGTCCCCTGGCCCTGAACAATCGAGCCGCTGCTAACGCTCCAGTCGTAGAGCAGCGGCACCTCGGTGCCCACGACCTTGATGACGCCCACCTGGATATCGGCGGTTTCTCCGGGTGGCAGCTCGGTCCGGCTGAGATACAGCTCACTGATGTTGTTCTCCACCGGGACGGGCGTGGGCGGCGGCGGAGGAGCAGCCAGATATTGGTCCAGGGTATTGCACTGCAGCAGAAAAGCCAGAAGAACGATTGCTGCCAGCCAGTCCCGCAGGGGCAATGATCGGTTCATCGCGCTCCTCCCCAAAAGTGTTTACATAAATCTAATAAGGTCCGGTACAATTATATCGAATTAATCGTGTTATGACAATCTGGTAGCCGGCTCAGGCCTGAAATTTGACAAGCGTAGCACCTTAAACTACAGTACGGGGTGTGACTTTGTGAAGAATTGTGCAAGCGATGAAGCTGCTTATTGCTCTCGGCCGAAAATTTGTCCTGACTCTCTTTGTCCTCTGGGTGGGGGGCATCGCTCCCTTAGCCTATTTCACCTTCTTTGCTTTTGACCACTTTGTAACCCCCTCCCGCTTCGCCCTCTTCGAGCAACTGCTCGCTGCCCCTTCTCAGATGTTGGTCAGCCTGGCCCCCACTGCTGTTGAGCCTCTTTTGCTCAGGTTGCAGGCCCGGTTTGAAGGAGATGTTCGTGGTTCGCTCCCGCTTTTGGCTCGCTTTGATCTTATTAATAGCTGTTATTTTCTTGACGATTGGCTGTCAAGCTCTGGCCACCGGGTATGAGTTCCATGGCACGCAGTTCGATCCGCCGCTCGCAGTGCCGGACTTTGAGTTGATGGACGCCAACGGGCAGCCGTTTCGCTTTAGCGAGACGCAAAGCCAGTTCAATCTGATCTATTTTGGCTATACTTTTTGTCCTGATGTGTGCCCGTTAACCATGTTCGACCTTAAAGAGACGCTGGAAGGTTTGCCCGATGAAGCCCCGATCAACGTCATTTTCATCTCGGTCGATCCTGATCGGGACACACCTGAACTGGTTGAGCGCTACGTGAGCAGTTTTGGTCCGGAGTTTATCGGTCTGACCGACGATTACGCCAAGATCGAAGAGGTGATGTTGGCCTATGGGGCTTATGCCGAAAAAGAAGAAACCCCCGGCTCGGCGGCTGAATATCTGGTTAACCACACCGCCCGGGTTTATCTGATGACCCCCGAGGACGGTATTTTGCTGACCTATCCTTTCGGCTTTGAGCCGGAAGATTTGCGAAGTGATTTAGTCTATTTGCTCGAAACTAATGATTCCTAAATGACCCTTGTCAGGAGAGACAAATGTTAAACCAACAGCCGATCCCAACCGGCCAACCGGTGACGGATCAAGTGGATTATCTGCACCATCGGTATGATCTAAAGTCCTGGTTTTTTACGGACGATCACAAACGGGTGGCTCTGATGTATTTGGGCGCCATTATAGTCTTCTTAATGCTGGGTGGTCTGGCGGCCAGCGTGCTACGCTTGGAGTTAAGTACTCCTGCCGCCGATTTGCTACCTAACACCCTCTACCGCCGGGTCTTTACGGCGCACGGACTGTTGATGATTTTCTTTGGCTTGGTGCCGGGGATACCGGCTGTCCTGGGTAACTTCATTATTCCGCTGATGATTGGGGCTAAAAACGTGGCTTTCCCCCGGCTCAACTTGCTGAGTTGGTATCTCTACTTAGCGGCCGGGGTGATGGTCATTCTGGCCCTCCTGCAGGGCGGAGTCGATACTGGCTGGACCCTTAACCCTGCTTACGGCAGCGGTGAGGCCACGGTTTCGCTGTTTCTGACGAATATCGGTCTGGTTTTCCTCGGTCTCTCTTCGATTCTGCTGGCCGTCAACTTTCTGACCACGATTCACAAAATGCGCGCGCCGGGTATGACCTGGTTCCGCTTGCCGCTGTTCGTCTGGTCGGTTTATGTAGCCAGTGGGATCGTCTTAGTGACTACCCCGATCTTGCTCGCGGCCATATTTTTGATCACTGTTGAAGCCTGGCTGCAACTGGGCATCTTTGTGCCCGGCTTGGGCGGTGAACCCAGTCTGTTCCAACACCTGTTTTGGTTCTATGGCAACCAAGTCGCCTACATCATTGTCTTGCCGGTGCTGGGCGTTGTCCTGGAAATCTTTACGGCTTTCACCCGGCGACGTGTCTTCGGTTACCATTTTGTCGTGGCGGCGTTTCTGGCCATTGCCGGGTTAGGGTTTGTGTCCTGGACCGTGCATATGGTCTCGGAGGGTTTGCCGGGCACGCTGGCCCTGCTGGCCTCGTTTTTCTCACTCCTGCAAATCGTCCCCTTTACGATCATTATCGCCAGCCTGGTGATGACGCTCTACAAGGCCAAGGTCAGATTCGATAGTCCGATGTGGTTTGCTTTGACCGTGGTCGGTTTAGTCCTGGTCGGTGGGGCAACCGGTGTTATTCTGGCGGGCTTTGTCTTAATTGAGTATTTACATAATACTTACTTCGTCACTGCCCACGTTCACTACGCAATGGCTGCGGCCTTGATCGCGGCCATAGGCGGATTGCATTTCTGGTGGCCCAAAGTGACCGGGCGGGCTTACTCTGAAAGTTTGGCCAAAATAGCGGCGTCGGTTCTGTTTTTGGGAGTAAACCTGGCCGTCTTTACCCAATTCATCCTCGGCTTTCTCGGTATGCCGCGGCACGCTCAAAGCTACCCCGAAGAGTTTTATTTGTTACAGGTGGCGTCGAGTCTGGGTACAACGATTCTGATGGTCGGTTATGCCTTGCCGCTCGTTTACCTGGGCTGGTCGCTATTTTTAGGGGAGCGGGTGGCCAATCCCTGGCAGGCCGCCGGGTTGGTTTGGGAGGAAACTTTTTCACCGCCTCTGCCGGAAAACTTTACCCAGACGCCGGTAGTAGCCGATGAAGAGAAAATCGAGTTTGTCGCAAGTCCTGACTTGCGATCGGCTCGACGGCCCAGCATCACACCCAGTTTGCCGCGTTGACAACAAATATCTTGACAACGACAAGGGAGAATGTGGATCATAACCGTCACTAGGACTCAAACCTGGACAAAATTTTAAATAATTTGCCAATCCATGCCTCCGCGCCTATAATGGCTAAAACTGAATTAAGAGCTGATTGGTAGAGGTGCCCGCAGCCCCGGATGGCGCGGGCGGTAACGGCGAAGGCCGGTGGCCTGTTCTTAACAGGGAGTCCGGCGCTGTCCCGCAACTGTAACAGAATCAATAAACAATTAATTGTTCATTGATTCTGGAGCCAGGTCGCCCGCCTCTAGCAGCTTTTCACACCTCGCGGAAGGGCGTGGAGGCGTAGCCCACCGTTTGAAACCTAACTGAATCCGGTGGGTTAGCTTCAGGGTCTACGAACCCGACCTTCATAGCAAGGTCGGGTTTTTTGTTGAAAAATATCAAAAATGGAGGCATTCTTGATGAAACTCAAAGTAGAGTTTCGCTGGTTTTGGCTGCTTGTGGCGCTGTTATTTCTGGGCGCCCAAACGGCTTGGGCCCATTCATCCGAAACACCACCCGCCATGCATATTATGGAAGGCTTTTTACCGCTCGGTTGGGCGATCTTCTGGTGGTGTGTCGCTCTGCCGTTCTGGATCATCGGTTTTATCCAGGTCCGCCGGGTCATTACCGACAGGCCTCAGCAGCGCCTGTTGCTCGGTCTGGCGGGCGGCTTTATCTTTGTGCTTAGTGCGCTCAAAATTCCCAGCGTCACCGGCTCCAGCAGCCATCCGACCGGCACCGGCCTGGGGACGATCTTATTTGGCCCGTTTGTGGTAACCATCCTGGGAACGATTGCCCTCATCTTTCAGGCCTTGCTGGTCGCCCACGGCGGGATCTCGACGTTAGGCGCCAATGCCATGAGTATGGCTATTGGAGGCCCGTTGATCGCCTACTACGTGGTGTGGCTGCCCCTAAAGGGGAAAACGTCAACCTGGGTCAGTGTCGGTCTGACCGCCTTTGTGGCAGATTTGGCCACCTATATGATCACCACGACCCAACTCGCCTTGGCTTTCCCTGATCCGGTGAGTGGCCTGTGGGGCTCCTGGATCACTTTTGCCGGCATCTTTGCGGTGACCCAAATTCCGCTGGCAATAGGCGAGGGCATTCTGACGGTGCTCATCTTCAATGCGCTCCAGTCAGCGGCTAATCAAGAACTGAGAGAATTGGGGTTGGAGGGCGTATAATATGGCAACCCAAGTACAGCAGCCAAAAAAATTGGGCGTGGGGGTGACAATTCTCGGGATTTTGGCCATAATCATACTCATGGTCACGCCTTTGTTTCTCGTGCAAGATAGCGAGTTTGGGGGCTCTGACGGGGCCGGGTCCGAGGCTATCGAGAGCATCGCCCCGGAGTACAATTCGGAATGGATCACCAACTTATGGGAGCCGCCCGGCGGTGAAACGGAGAGTCTGCTTTTTGCTTTGCAGGCCGTCGCTGGCGGGATCCTCATCGGCTACTTCTTCGGCTACATGCGTGGTCGCCGCGATACAAGGCTCCCCGCCGCGAAAGAGAGTGGTGATTATCGTTAGCCTATGCACATCATTGACCAGTTTGCCTACAGCAATCGCATCCGGCGAGTCGACCCGGCGTACAAGGCGGGCCTGGCGCTGGTCATCATCGTTCTTTGCTTGGCCCTAAATGAACTGCCGGTCAGTGTCCTGGCCATCGCCTGGATGTTTTTCCTGAGCGTTCAAATCGCCGGTTTGTCCGTGTGGACCTTTGGTCGGATCCTCTTGGTTGAGTTTACCTTCCTGTTGCTGGCGACTATCGGTGTCATTGTCAGCCTTAGTCTAACCGATCCGGGCAGCCAGGCGACCTGGTCGTGGTCGTTAGGACCGCTCTGGTTTTCAAGTTCACCCGCCTCCCTGGACCAAGGCCTGACTCTCATTGCCCGGTCCTTGGGCTGCGCCTCGGCGATGAATTTCTTGGCGCTGACCACTCCGTTGGTCGATCTCATCGATTTGCTGCGCCGGCTGCGAGTTCCCCCGATTCTTATTGATTTGATGACCCTCATCTATCGCTTCATCTTTGTATTGCTAGAGAGTCTGAACCGCATGGCCACCGCTCAGGAAAGCCGCCTGGGTTACAGTTCCTACCGACGCGGGATGGTCAGCGCCGGCTTGCTTGGTAGCCGGCTTTTCATCGATGCCTATCACCGCGGACAGCGGATGCAACTGACCCTGGACTCGCGGGCGTATGGCGGCGGTGTCTTGCAGGTACTGCCGATGACCTACTATCGGGATAATAAGTTGTTGAGCTTCAGTCTGCTAGTGGTGGTTAGTCTGCTGGGGGTCTGGATGGTTTTATGAGGCCGACCCTGGAATTTGATCAGGTTTACTATCGTTATGCCGGACAAAAGAAGTATGCTTTAGACGGCCTGACCTTAACCTTGCCCCCCGGCGAAAATATTGCCTTGATTGGTCGCAATGGGGCCGGCAAATCGACCTTTTTTCTCCATTGCAACGGCCTTTACCGGCCTCAGGCTGGTCAGGTCCGCTTTGCCGGGCAGCCGTTGCTCTACGAGCGGCAAGCGCTAAAACAACTACGCCGGCATGTCGGTATTGTTTTTCAGAATGCCGACGATCAGCTTTTCAGCGCCAGTGTGGCGCAAGATATTAGCTTCGGTCCGCTCAATTTGGGTTTAAGTCAGGCGGAGGCACGCCACCGGGTCCAGATGGCGGCTGACTTGTGCAATATTGCCGACCTGCTTGACCGGCCCACTCACGCCTTAAGCGGCGGCGAAAAAGCGCGGGTGGCGTTGGCCGGCGTGCTGGCTATGGACCCCGATATCTTGATCAGTGATGAACTGCTCTCGAGTCTTGATCCGTGGGTGCGGCTGCGCATGCTTGATATTTTCGCGCAACTGCGCGAGCGCGGAAAAACGGTTATTATGGCGACGCACGACCTTAAGGTCGTGCGTCGCTGGGCCAGTTATGTGGTGGTCATGGATGCCGGTCGAGCCGCCTTTGCCGGGACACCCGAGCATCTCCTGGCTGACCAGGTCTTGTTAACGCAAACCGGCCTGGCCCAAGTCTGGGATGGTGAGATTTAAGCGCTGGCCGGGCAGAGGAGCGATTCAGGCCCGTATTCCGGCTGAAAACTGGCCACGGCAGCAAAGACATCTGGGTAAAGCTCTAAAACGGTCAGCGCGCCGATAATCGTTAACAGCCGGCTGGCCTGACGCGGCACATCCACTAACTTTAGATCGCCGCCGTGGTGCCGCACTTTTCTCAAGGCCGTGAGCAGGCCGCGCACGCCGCTGGCGCTGACAAAATCGACCCCGACCAAATTCACGACCACCCGGACAAGCCCCTGGCCCACCAACTCTTCGATTTGGGCCAAAAACAATTCGGCCGACCGGTCATCGAGCTGTCCGGACAAAGATAAGACAGCCACTTCTCTAAACTGTTTTAACGTCGTTTGCATTTTACCCTCCTCAACTCAGCCGGAGAAGGAATATGGTGAGCGCCAGCCTTGGCGGTCTCTCTATTATACTTCTCGGGAGTGTAGATTCTTCGCGGCCTCGTTGGTCGATTCTCCAACGGCCTGGTCACAGCCGCACCCTTAGGATACCAAGCAATCGTTAAATAAACGTTACAGCCGCCGTGTTTTCGCGATTGAAATCTTGACTATGTCTTGCTCTGCGATGATCAATCTTGTAAGCGAGATTACAGTCCAACCCCGCCCGATTTCGTATGATATCAGCGGTAGACGGGCACTAGGGCCAAGATTCTCATTTGTAATAGAACTGTAACCTTTCGCATCTAGGATTGTGTCTGGCTGCAAAAAATAACCATTCATTTGTCGATTACCCCCCCGGCGAGTATCGTATGCCGCACGGGAAGATGAAGGAGATGAGACATGAGTTACCTACCCCTAAAGCGCTTACTGTTTTTAAGTTTATGGCTTCTGGCCTTGCCCTGGCTCGTCCGGTGTACGACCACCAGTCCGGCTGCCGGAGCCGTGGAGTCTGCTAACCCCGCCCCAGACCAGGCCGGCGCAGCGCCGGTTGAAGAAACTGCCCCAGAAGGGGCCACGCCCCCGCCCGGTTATGATAGCTGGGCCGCTATTGTGGCCGAAGCCCGTGGCCAAACGGTAAACTGGCACATGTGGGGCGGTCAGGAAAACATCAATAACTGGGTGACCGGCTACGTGGCCGACTCTCTTAAAGATCAATACGATATTACGCTCAATATGGTTCCCCAAGTTGACATTGTCGAGACCGTCAATAAGGTCTTGGGTGAAAAAGAGGCCGGCTTAGAGACGGACGGCTCGATCGATCTGATCTGGATCAACGGCGAAAATTTCCGGACCCTCCGCCAGGCCGACCTGCTGTATGGCCCGTTTGCCCAGTATCTGCCCAACACTGTTTATGTTAACTGGGATGATCCCAGTGTCAACACCGACCTCGGCTTCCCGGTTGACGGTTATGAGTCGCCTTACGGCAAGGCCCAGTTTGTGATGATTTATGACAGCGCTAAAGTTGCGGAGCCACCGGCCACGGTTGATGGCCTGCTGGAGTGGATTAAAGCTAATCCTGGCAAATTCACTTACCCCGCCCCGCCCGATTTCACCGGCACGGCTTTTATGATGCACATTTGCTACCACGTCACCGGTGGTCACGAACAGTTCCTGACCGATTTTGACCAAAATCTTTTTGATACTAAATTTGCGGCTTGCTGGCAGACCCTTAAGGATTTAGAACCCTCTCTCTGGCGGGAAGGCCAAACCTATCCCGAGAGCCACGCTCGCCAGCAAGACCTGTTTGCCAACAGCGAGGTTTGGTTCGATATGGCCTACAACCCGGCCGAGGCCTCGAGTATGGTTGACGCCGGCAAGTTTCCGGAAACGACCCGGACGTTTGTCTTTGACACCGGCACAATTGCTAACACCCACTATGTGGCCATTCCCTTTAACTCGCCGCACAAAGCCGGGGCGATGGTTGTGGCCAACTTCCTGCTCTCCCCGGCTGCCCAGTTGAACAAAGCCGACGTGGCAAATTGGGGCGACTTCCCCACCATCGAAGTCTCACGCACCGCCTCTGAATGGCAAACCCAATTTGAGGCCCTGCCCCGTGGCGCCGCAACCCTGCCCAACGAAGTGTTGGCCGCCAACCGGCTGCCCGAACTCCAGGCTACCTGGCGGATCGCCGCTGAAAAAGCCTGGGAAGAAAACGTGCTGAAGAAGTAAGCAGAGATGATCCTTGGCCAAGACGTCAAAGTCGGCAAACTTCCGGCCCCTCAGGCTCGACCGCAGCGACGCGGCTGGCCTGAGCGCCTAAAACTTGTGCTGATGCTGGCTCCAGCCCTGGCCGTTATCGGGCTGCTCTTTCTGGGCGGGCTGGCCCTGGCCGTGATGCAGAGCCTGGGCTACCTGCCCTTTTTAGGCCGGACCGAACTCTCCTTGGAAGCCTACCGCCATATCTTTGGCCGCGAAGATTTTTTTCGCTCCCTGTTTCTGTCGTTATGGATCAGCCTGGTTGCGACCGGGGTCTCGACCGGCCTGGCCGTCATCGCGGCCCTGATCCTGCGCCGGCAGTTCCGAGGCCGGCGCTGGGCGACCTTTATCTTCCAACTCAACATCCCGATCCCGCATCTGGTCGGAGCGGTGGGGATTCTTTTCCTCTTCTCGCAGAGCGGCTTTCTGGCCCGGTTGGCCCACCTGGCCCACTTCATCGACAGCCCGGCTGGTTTTCCCGCTCTGGTGTTTGATCCTTTGGCGGTGGGTATCATCTTGCAGTACATCTGGAAATCGACCACCTTCATCGGCGTGATTGTGCTGGCCGTGATGCAGTCCGTGGGCGAGGATTACGAGCAGGTCGCCCAGAGCCTGGGGGCAAACCGGTGGCAGCGCTTTCGCTATGTGCTGCTGCCGCTGATTATGCCCGGTATCCTCTCGGCCTCGACGCTGGTCTTTGCCTTTACCTTTGGCGCCTTTGAGGTGCCGCTGCTGCTGGGCCAACGGTACCCTTCGGCCCTTCCGGTGCTGGCCTATCGCTACTACACCGATGCCGATCTCAATTTCCGGCCGGAAGCGATGGCCGTCAGCGTCTTCGTCAGCCTGGCCGTAACCCTGTTGATTTTTGTCTACTTTAAGCTAAGCCAGAAGGTGGCTTCATGAACGGGACTTCCATTCGGCGCTGGGCTGCCCTGACGACCCAGGCTAAGGCTTACACCCGGCTCCAGCGTCTGCTGCGAGGGCTGGTCGTCGCGGCGATCGTGGGCGGCCTGCTCCTGCCCTTTATCCCGCTGATCATCTGGTCTGTGAGTCACCGCTGGTACTTCCCGGCCGTTACGCCCACCGAGTGGAGCCTACGCGCCTGGCGCTATGTCTTCTCCCCGAATACGCAGGTGCTCACCGCGCTGGGCTACAGCTTTACCATTGCTACGCTCACCACTTTGCTTTCGATTGTGATCGGCATTCCGGCCGGCCGGGCGATGGGATTATACCGGTTTCGCGGGAAAACGGTGGTTCGCTTTTTGATCTTGGCGCCGACTATTGTCCCGCCGCTGGCTGTGGCCATGGGGATCCACATTCTCTTTATCCGCTATGGTCTGGCCAATACCCTCGGGGGGGTGGTGTTGGTCCATCTGATCCCGGTCACGCCTTATATGGTCCTGGTGATGTCGAGTGTCTTCGCCAACTACAATCCCGAGTACGAACAGCAGGCCCGCTCCTTAGGCGCTAATAGCTGGCAAGTCTTTGTCCACATCACTCTGCCGGCCATTTTGCCGGGCATCATGGTGGGAGGCCTCTTCGCCTTTATCATTTCTTGGAGCGAGTATCTGCTCACGGTTTTGATTGGGGGCGGCCAGGTGGTGACCTTGCCGCTGCTGCTGTTCTCTTTTGCCAACAGTGGCGATAACCCGATTACGGCTGCGCTCAGCATTATCTTTATTGGCCCGGCCGTGATCTTTCTGATGCTAACCTCGCGTTACTTAACGGGCCAGCATGCGGCGATCGGTGGGATCGGTAAATTGTAATGAAGACAAAGTTTATGTTGTTGATCAAGGGGTGGAGGAAAATCGCCCGGTGACTCGCGTCGATCTGGATGGCCTGACCAAGATTTATCCCGGTGGCGACCAGGCTGCCGTCGATGAGTTGAGCTTGACGATCCCCGGTGGTTGTATTACGGCCTTGCTGGGCCCATCCGGCTGCGGCAAGACGACCGCGCTCAAGATCATCGCCGGTCTGATTGAGCCAACCCGGGGCGATGTTCTCTTTGACGGTGAGTCGGTCCTGGTCCTGCCGCCGGAGCGACGCGAAGCGGTCATGGCCTTTCAAAACCATCTTCTCTTTCCCCATATGTCGGTGGGGGAGAATGTCGGCTTTGGCTTGAAAATGCGGGGCGTGGCTAAGAGCCTGGTCCAAAAGCGGGTGGCGGAGATGTTAGCCCTGGTCCAACTGCCGGGCCTGGAGAACCGGCGGCCAACCCAACTATCCGGTGGTCAGCAGCAGCGCGTGGCCCTGGCCCGCGCCCTGATTATCGAGCCGCGGGTCTTGCTTCTGGACGAGCCCCTCTCAAACCTGGATGCGCACCTGCGGGCCGAGATGCGCGAGCTTATCCTCGATATTCAGGGCCAGCTTAGCCTGACCACTATCTTTGTCACCCACGATCAAGAGGAAGCGGTGGTCCTGGCCGATCAGATTGCCCTACTGTTTGAGGGCCGGCTGCAGCAGTTTGGCCCGCCGCGCAGTTTTTATGAGCGTCCCAAAAGCGAGCGGGTGGCGCGTTTCTTTGGCGGGGTCAATTTTGTGCCCGGCCTTAAACGCGATCAACAGATCGAGACCTCGCTGGGCCGGTTTGAATGCCGCTCCCAGCTTTTAGCCGATGGCCCGGTGCTGCTAACCATCAGGCCGGAAAATATTCAGCTCAGCCGCAACGGGGTCCGGCCTAATACGACCTCAGGTCGCATTAGCGAGGGGGTCTACCTGGGTACTCACGCCCGCTTCATAGTTGAGGCCGCGCCAGAGGCCGGTGGACCGCCGATTTCTCTGGAGGTAATCGCTGAAGCCGGTGCCATTAACCAGTTCCCCTCTGGTCAGGTTGTCAACTTGCATTTTCCACCGGACAAGATCTGGCTGGTGCCGACAAGTTAGCGCTCTCAATGCAGATTAGCGGGCGAATCAATGTCGATGAAATTGTCGGTTGGTCATGGCTGATTCCGCCGCACCGCTGGCGTTTTAGCGCTTTAGTCATCCAACCCACCGAGGCGATTTGCCTCGATGGGTTGCGCTTGCGCCAAGCCTGCGAAACCGATCACAAGTTTGGCTACCAACTGTTAAAACGCCTCACCTTAGTGCTGGGGCAGCGGCGAGAAGAAACCCGGCGGCGCCTGGAAATCTAGGACCAGCGCCATGCCTATTGGCAGCGCCACGGCTGCGTGCCCTCTTTGCCAAAGTTGTAGCTGATCAGGACGATATCGAAGATATCGACCACGGCATCCAGATTGAGGTCGGCCGGCGTCTCGGTCTCGGTTAGCCCCAACTTGGCCCCGACCGCCGTAGCATCGGCGATATCCACGGCTCCATCGTCATTGATATCACCGCTCAGTAAAGTGACCGGCTGCAAGCGTGTCTCTAGATCAGCGACCGCGACGGAGGCACAAGCGGCAGGCAGGTAGCCCGGCGCATCGGCGACGAGGTCTGGGTAGTCGCCCAAGGTGATATCGTCTAAACTGAAGTCCCCGGCCAAGTCCGTCAGCCCCCTGGCCTCAGCCCCACCGAGCTTAACTTCAACGCCGGCCCACTGATTGGCTGTTCGGCCCGCTAAGAAAACTTGGCCCAAAACGGTGGCGACACTCGGTGACTGGGGCGGCTCAGCCGGCGATTCGGTCGCCCCGTCATTGTCGTAGCCGTCATTAGGGATCGGGACGATCTCGGTCCCCGGATCGGCCGGGTCAGTTGGGTTTGAGGCGGGCTTCTCGCCGGAGTCTAAGTCCGGGCCACCGCTGATCTCGACCGTGTGCTGACGCGGCGTGATCGCCATCGGGCGGGCCGTGGGATCGCTGAGTTTAACATTTACAAAGGTGAAGTCGGTAGTTCCGGCCAAATTGCCGGCTGTGGCCTGGAAGGTTAAAAGGGTTACATCCCCGCTCAACCCTGACGCCGTACCTTGACGGCTGGCGACCACCCTGATCTGGCCGGTTTGATTATCCACCTTGTTGAGTACGGCCAGGCTTAAAGACTCATCGAGTTGAAGTTGATCAACCTTAACCATAGCCGGGTCAAAACTAAGCTCGAACTGAACGCCATAGACTCCCGGTGCTGGCAGCCCTCGAGCGGCAACCTGAACCTCAAACGTTTCTCCGGAAACAACTACGGGCGTTAGGTCCAGGGTCAGGCTCGGCCCTTCTACCTCCGGCGTGGCGAAAGGAAGGGGGGCAGGGGTAGAACCGGGTTCCTGCGTTTTGAACTGCTTGGAGTCGCCGCCGTACTCAAAGGCGCCCAAGTCAGGCGCGGAACCAATGGGCCGGACGGCCAGCATACCGGTCAGGTCGGTGTTGATCGCCCGGTCGATGCCCCGGTCGATCACAGGGCTACCGGCCTTGGGGACGTAACTGCTGGTCAGTTTGGGATCGCTGCCGGTTACATCATTTTTTCCCTTCTGGCGGCTGTTTTTACCAAACCAACCGTTGTAACTGTACTGACCTTTAACCGTGCTGCCGGCGTTGTAAAATAGATTGTTCACCGCTTCTTTGGCGGAGTTTGATTTTTGGTGAAAAAGCGCCTTGGTGTTTGCCACCGTATTGTGCAGGTAGCTCGAGGTTGGTCCCCGGTCATAGAAGGCAAAATCTTTGAGATCATAAAGGAGGTTATTTTGGATAGTGGCCTCGAGGACTTCATTGATCAAGCCCGCATCGGAGTTGAAGATCTGGTTATTCTCTAGCACCAGGCTGCCGTCCCCGCTATCGTGAGCGGTAATTGCCGGGCAAAAATAACAGCCGGTCGCGTAGATCTGGCACTGGCTCTGATCCATTTTCCTAAAGCCGTGCAACGCGTTCCCGCGAATGATCAATTCTCCATCTTCGCCCTTAACATCGATGGCGTTTTCAGAACAAGTCCCTTTGGTATTGTAAATCTCATTCCCTTCAAGCCTGGTGGTGCCCCGGTCGTACGTCTTGGACGAGTCGACTCTCCAGGCGTGGTAGCCATCGCCAATAAATCCATAACACTTACTGTGGCGGAAGGTGACATTTTTGATGGTGCTGTTGACCAGGCAGTGAGCATCCGTGGCCTTTGCGGGAGGCACCAACTCGTATAGGGTGGAGTTTTCGACCAGGATATTTTGGCCCGTGCCGTACAGATTAATGGCGCTGCCACTCAGGTCGTGGATGAGCATATCGCGGATAACAATATCGCTGCTGTCCTGGATGTGGAGACCCACCATAAACTTTTTTGTCTTTTGATGGGAAATTTCAAAGCCCGCTAACTCAAAGTAACGGCTGTTGATGATTCTCAGCGTGCCTAACTTCGGCCGACCTTCGCCCATAAGTTTAAGGGGAGCATTGGCTTGCCCCGAGGCGGTAATGACTAAAGGCTTCAGCGGGTCGCCGTTATCGTAATTGCCAGCTTTAACCACAATGGTATCGCCGGCTTTGGCTTGACGAAGCGCTTGTTCGATGGCCTGCTGGCCACCGCCATTCACCACGTAAGTCTTTTGAGCCGGGCTAGCGGGCAAGCTTTCTCCCTTGACGGGAGTCTCTGATAGACTGCAAAACAAGATCAAAACCAAAATACTCCATACTTTTAAAGTTTTGAGGAACATTTGCTTTCCTTTTGTGAACCGGCTCGATGGAGACCAGCCGGTTGGCCAACATGATTTTGAAACATTAGAAAAATCTAACTATTTCGCTGCCTATTATAACTTTTGCCAAAGGTTATTGTGAAGTGTAGTTTTTACGTATTTGGAGTCTATCACTGGGGTAAAAAAATTGAGAGGTCGATTGTGAAGTAACCGTATTTTGTACGGGGAAAACTTGCGTCACTCTGCCCCGTCAGGCTGCATCACAGGGGAGATCTAAGGTGACGGCCCTGGAACTATCTATCCACTTGTCTCATCAACCACTCCGTCCCTAAGACCACTGCAAACCCGATGAAGATAGCGAGGGCCAGGTTAAGATACCCCATCGACCACAACAGGCCCAGGGTAAAAGCGGTTAAGCCGTAGGCAATTAGCGTCGCTTTTTTTAGATTTGACATCGTTATCTTCGACCGAAGGTTAATTTTGCAAGCGGTTTTTAAGCGAAGACCCGCTGCAGCCACCGGCCCGTGTGACTCTGCTCCATCCGGGCGACCTGCTCGGGTGGACCCGCGGTCACCACCCGGCCGCCCTCATGGCCGCCTTCCGGCCCAATATCGATCAGCCAGTCGGCGCACTTGATCACATCCAGATTGTGCTCAATGACAATGACGGTGTTGCCGCTGTCGACCAGGCGGTTGAGCACGGCCAGCAGCCGCTCGATATCGGCGAAATGCAGGCCGGTGGTCGGTTCGTCCAGGATGTAAAGCGTTTTGCCGGTCGAGCGGCGGCTCAACTCTTTAGAGAGCTTGATCCGTTGCGCCTCGCCGCCGGACAGGGTCGTGGCCGGCTGGCCGAGGGTGACATAGCCCAAACCCACGTCGTGCAGCGTCTCCAACTTACGGCGGATGGCCGGGATGTTAGAGAAAAACTCAATTCCCTCGTCAACGGTCATATCAAGGACATCGGCGATGGATTTCCCTTTGTATTTGATCTGTAGTGTCTCGCGGTTGTAGCGCTTGCCATGGCAGACCTCGCAGGGGATGTAAATGTCCGGCAGGAACTGCATCTCGATTTTGATGATGCCGTCGCCTTCGCAGGCTTCACAGCGCCCCCCTTTGACGTTAAAGCTGAAGCGCCCGGCCTTGTACCCGCGCAGTTTGCTCTCGGGCATGCTGGCATACAGATCGCGCAGGGGGCCAAACAGACTGGTATAGGTGGCCGGGTTACTGCGCGGCGTCCGGCCAATCGGGCTTTGGTCAATGTCGATGACCTTGTCGATATGTTCGATGCCCTCCAAAGCCTCGTGGCGGCCGGGCTTGGCGGTGGCCCGGTAGAAATACTGGTCGAGCTTGCGGTGCAAGGTTTCCAGCACCAGCGTACTCTTGCCGCTGCCGCTGACGCCGGTAACGCAGACCAGCTTACCCAGGGGAAAGCTGACATCGATATTCTTGAGATTGTTTTCCTTGGCCCCGCGCAGCACCAGGAACTTCCCGTTGCCCTCGCGCCGTTTGGCCGGCAGGGCGATTTGCCGCTCACCCCGCAAGTAGAGGGCGGTCAGCGAGGTGCTCTCAGCCAGAAAGCGGTCGCGCTCGGCAGACCAGACGACTTCGCCGCCATGCTTGCCGGCGCCCGGCCCCATATCGACAATCCAATCAGCCCGGCGCATCGTGTCTTCGTCATGCTCAACCACCAGGACGGTATTGCCCAGGTCCCGCAGTCCTTCCAAAGTCCGGATCAAGCGCTCGTTATCCCGTTGGTGCAGGCCAATGCTGGGCTCATCGAGAATATAAAGACAGCCCATTAACTGCGAACCGATCTGAGTCGCCAGCCGGATGCGTTGGGCTTCACCACCGGACAACGTGGTCGCCGCCCGGCTAAGGGTCAAGTAATTGAGACCTACATCCTGCATAAATTGGAACCGCGCGGTAATTTCTTTCAGAATAGGGCCGGCGATGAGGCGTTCTCGTTCGGTCAGCGGCGGGCTCCCCGGTTCATTTTGACCATTGGGGTTTGGTACCGGCCGGCCGGCGTGCAAGTCTCGCAACCAGGGCAGGGCCTCGCTAATGGGCATAGCGCTCACCTGGTGGATGCCGGCTCCGGCTACGGTTACGGCTAAGGCCTCGGGCCGCAGCCGGTAGCCATTACAGACCGGGCAAGTCCGGGTGGACATATAGCGCTCGATCTCTTCGTAGTTGTCGGCGCTATTGGCCTCCTTGTAGCGGCGCTGCAGGTTGGGGATAACCCCTTCAAAAGGCGTCTCATAGGAGCGAAGTTCACCATTGGCGGTCCGGTAGCTCAGGCTGATCTTGTCGCCGGCCTTGCTGCCGTAGAGAATGATGTCGCGCTGCCGGGGCGTGAATTCCGCCAGCGGTTTATTTAAGGCCAGGTTATAGAAATCGGCCACGGCTTTGACCAGGGCGGCGTAGTAGCCGTCTTTTTGGCCGCGCGTGAGCTTGGCCCAAGGGCGGATGGCTCCGGTTTCCAAGGTTCGCTCCAGATTCAGGACCAGATCCGGATCGATCTCCAAGCGGGCGCCCAAGCCGTCGCAGGCCGGGCAGGCCCCTTGCGGGCTGTTGAAGCTGAAAGTGCGCGGCTCGATCTCCGGCAGATTGGTGCCACAGTGCAGACAGGCAAACTGTTCGCTGTAAAGTTTGTCCCACGCCTTGTCCCGATCGGTCACATCGTGGACGATAAGGGTCCCGTTGCCGAGTTTCAGGGCCGTCTCCACCGAATCGGCCAGCCGGGCGGCATCTTCGTTCTCCTCGAGGGCTTGTCCGTTATCGTGGCGGATGACCAGACGGTCGACGACGGCTTCGATGGTGTGGAGCTTGTAAGGTTCCAACTCTATCTCTTCGTCCAGATCATAGATCTGGCCATCGACCCGGACCCGGACAAAACCGGACTGGCGAATTTCATCGAAGACGGCTTTGTGTTCCCCTTTGCGGTCCCGGACGAGCGGGGCCATAATCATAATTCGGCTGCCATCGGGTTTGCTCAAAATGCCGTCAACAATTTGTTGAGTGGTTTGGACATTGACCTCGCGGCCGCACGTAGGGCAGTGGGGTGTCCCGACCCGGGCATACAGCAGGCGCAAATAGTCGTAAATCTCGGTGACGGTCCCCACCGTCGAGCGAGGGTTACTGGTTGTGCCTTTCTGGTCGATGGAGATAGCCGGACTGAGCCCTTCGATTTGGTCGACGTCGGGTTTGTCCATCTGGCCCAGAAACTGGCGGGCATAGGCGGACAGACTCTCGACATAGCGACGCTGACCTTCGGCGTAGATGGTGTCAAAGGCCAGGCTGCTCTTGCCGCTCCCGGATAAACCGGTAATGACGACCAGTTGATCACGGGGAATTTCCAGATCGATGTTTTTGAGGTTGTGCTGGCGCGCGCCACGAATGAATAGATTTTTTTGCATGCTACTTCCGGCCGTTGGTCAGATCAGGTTCTGGACTGCCTTGCCAGAACCACTAAACCGATACTTTAGCATCAAAACGCAAGGGGCAAAATTCTAAAGACTTGATTCTATCAGCTAAACCAAAAATCGGCTAATCCAAGAGCGCCTTCGCCGGTCAAAATGCCAGTTGACAAAACTGGGGATGTATACTATTATTTAAGCGCTAGAGCCAAGTTAGAAAGCTAAAGAGTCTTCAAAGTTCGGGCTACAACTTTGAGACTGGTTAGCAAACGGGGCTGCGCCCCTACAGCAGTCGCGTATCTAGCACAATTGACCACGCTACGATCCAATTCCCCTATTTTACTCAACTCTTGCTTTTAACCCATAATTTTGCCTGCAATAAAATGATCTCCAATGGAGGATGACTCATCATGACTAAAGACACAATGGAAGTTACCGAAGCTCAAATTGCCGTTCACTGGCAAGAAGAAGAGTATAAATATCCCAGCACCCAGTTCATTGCCCAGGCTAACATGACCGATCCCACTATGTACGAGCGCTTTAGCCTGGACAACTTCCCCGAGTGTTTCAAGGAATATGCCGATATGCTGGACTGGTACAAGTATTGGCATACCACCCTAGACACCAGCGATGCGCCCTGTTTTAAGTGGTTTGTCGGGGGCGAGTTGAACGCCTCTTACAACTGCGTTGATCGCCACCTGGACAAGAACAGAAACAAGGCCGCGCTCATCTATGTCCCGGAGCCGGAAGCGGAACCGGACTATGCTATTACCTACCAAGAGTTGTGGGTCCGGGTCAACGAGATGGCTGCCCTGCTGCGGGATTTCTGCGGGGTCAAAAAGGGTGACCGGATCACCATCCATATGCCGATGGTGCCGGAACTGCCGGTGACGATGCTGGCCTGTGCCCGGTTAGGGGCGGTCCACTCGGTGGTGTTTGGCGGTTTCAGCGGCAAGGCCTGCGGTGAGCGGGTTGGTGACTCCGGCAGCAAGGTCCTGGTCACGATGGACGCTTACTACCGCAACGGTAAGCTGTTGGAACACAAGGATAAGGCAGACGAGGCGGTGGCAACAGCCGGTGATGAAGGGGTCGAGGTTGAAAAAGTATTAGTCTGGCAGCGTGTCCCTGGCACATATTCGGCCGAAACGCCGATGGTTGAAGGGCGTGACTATTTTGTCAATGACGTCATCCGGCAGTATCACGGACAACGGGTCGAGCCGGTCCGCGTGGCCGCGGAAGACCCGCTCTTCCTGATGTATACCAGTGGCACCACAGGCCGGCCCAAAGGCTGCCAGCATGGCACCGGTGGCTATCTGGCCTACGTGACCGCCACCTCCAAGTATGTGCAGGATATTCACCCGGAAGACGTGTACTGGTGCATGGCCGACATCGGCTGGATTACGGGCCACTCCTACATTGTTTACGGCCCGCTATCTTTAGGCGCGACCAGCGTCATGTACGAAGGCGTGCCGACCTATCCGGATGCCGGTCGACCCTGGCGCATTGCCGAGCAACTAGGCGTCAACATCTTCCACACAGCGCCAACCACGGTGCGGATGCTACGCAAGGCTGGCCCGGACGAGCCGGCCAAGTACAACTTTAAGTTTAAGCATATGACCACCGTCGGTGAGCCTATTGAGCCGGAAGTCTGGCGCTGGTACTATAACGCCATCGGCAAGGGGGAAGCAGCGATTGTTGATACCTGGTGGCAAACCGAAACCGGTGGCTTCCTGTGTACGACAATGCCCGCCCTGCAACCCATGAAACCCGGCAGTGCCGGTCCGGCTGTTCCGGGGATCCATCCGGTGGTCTATGACGAGGACGGCAACGAACTGCCCATGGGCGCGGGCGTGGCCGGCAATATCTGTATCCGCAACCCCTGGCCCGGTCAGTTTCAGACTATCTGGGGTGACCGTGATCGCTATGTCCAAACCTACTTTGCCAAATATAATAAAAATCCCAACAGCACGGATTGGCGGGATTGGCCTTACTTCCCCGGCGGTGCGGGGGGGGCGACCCCCCAGGGGTTCTTTCCGGTTTTGGGCCGTTGAGGTGAGTTGTGCCAATCAGGCCCGCCCCCGGCGGGGGCCAAGG